>CAZIDQ010000036.1:10836-18742 GCA_964538015.1 uncultured Marinosulfonomonas sp. | reverse complement strand
CAGATGTGACAAACATGCCAAATTTTTCCCTTTGTGCGCGTAAATTCTTGGGCTATCGTGTCGGCACGCGCCATTTAGGCGTTTTGTAACACGGCAGAGATGCCAAATTGGTGGGAGTAAACCTTATGGGTAAAAGAGACGACCTGATCGCGCAGTACGCAGATGATCTGAAAAACAAATGCGGCATGACACCTGACATGGATCTGCTGACAAAAGTTACCATCGGCTGTGGCCCTGCCATTTACAATGCAGATGCTTCGACAGTTGCCGGTTCGCAAAAATCCGAACTGGAAACCGTAAAGAACAACTTCCTGATGAAAAAGCTGGGCCTGTCCGACGGTCCCGAACTGATGGCAGCCATTGATTCCGTGATCGAAACCTATGGCAAATCCGAGCGCAACAAATATCGCGCCGTGGTTTACTATATGCTGACCAAGCATTTCGGCAAAGAGTCTGTATACGGCTAAACCCCGATAACAGTTTTCGCAAAGCGCCCGCCCTTTTCGGCGGGCGTTTTCGTTAACGGGATGGGTTGGATTTGAACCATATTGGCGACACTTGGCGTTTGAATGGAATCGCCACTTGGCCTAGGGTTATCTGTATCGGGCCAGGATGGCCGGAACCTTTTTATATTCACGTGTGGTGCTAAGGGAGCACGTGGGGTGATGGGGGGTTCCGGGGGGTCGGGACCCCCCAGTTTTTTCAAGCAGCCGTATTAGAAATCGCCTTCGGCGGCGCGGGCTAGAATGTCTTGCATGATATCTTTAACTTCCAGCGCCTCTTTCAACAGTTCGGGCGGCAGGGTTTTTCCGCCATAGATCATCATGTCCATATCCAGCGTGTAAATCCACAGCTGGCCGGTTTCATCCTCGACCAGTGAAACGCGACACGGCAGATAGGCGGCATAGGCCAGATCGTGTTCGATCATCTTGGCGGCGGTCAGTGGGTTGCAATACAGATAGATATTCAACTTGCGCCATGGCTTGCCGTTCATCGCGGCGACCTGATCACCCAGCGGCAGTTCACCAACGCCCCTGATATTGCGGTCAATCGCCACTTGTTTGATGGATTGGTCCACATCCTCAAAGGTCAGACCATCGGCTACCTTGGCCTTCCAGACCGTCGCGGCGGCACCGTTGCCGGTTTCGGCCAGCCGGTCCATCATGCCCTTGTAGGTATCAAATGCCTGATCATCAAAACCGTCAAACGCGACCTTGTATTTATACAGTGTCGGTCCAAGCCAGATCGCCAGACCCACGGCGACAACGCCCAGAAGGGCAAGAATGTTGCGGATGAAAACCATTTTAAATCTCCAGATATCCTGTTGGCGGTAATAAATTAGAATACATGAATATGGGAATTAGGCAAATCCGTTGTGGCGCTACTCTTCAGGATCAACTCCGCCTAGTTCGCAAACCACGCGCCATTCGTCGGGGGCGACAGGTTGAACCGAAAGGCGCGAATTCTTGACCAGCACCATATTGGCCAGCCTTGGATCGTCCTTGCACATTTGCAGGGAGACGGGGGTTTGCAGCGATTTCACTGCTTTGATGTCAACGCATTCCCAGCGGGGATCATCTGCGGTGCTGTCAGGGTGTGCTTCGGCAATCACCTCGACAATGCCAACAACCGCCTTTTCCTTTTGCGACAGGTAGAAGAATCCTTTGTCCCCCTCTTTCATCTGCTGCATGAAATTGCGCGCCTGATAATTGCGCACGCCGTCCCATTCTTCGCCGTCTTCGCCCTTGGCCAATTGGTCATCCCAACTCCATGTCGAGGCCTCGGATTTGAACAGCCAATAGGACATCAGCCGATTACCTTTTTCCATTCGCGCAGGGTAGCTGACTGAAACAGCCCCGCCTTGGCGTAGGGGTCATTTTCGGCCCAGGTTTCGGCCTCGGACATATTGCCGACATTCAGGATCAGCAACGAGCCGCACATATTGCCGCCCGCATCCAGAAACGGACCGGCAAGGTCTACCACACCGGTTTCCGCAACATAGGCAAGGTGCGCCACGCGGTTGTCCATACGGATCTGCAGGGCGTCGGGTTTGTCGATGGCGATCAGGCAAACAAGCATCGGTTACTCCTTTTTCAACGGGCGGGAAAGCAGGGCTTCCATTGCCTTCTGTATGGTGGTCTTTTCGGTCAAAACGGCGGCAATCACCTCGGTGATAGGCATTTCGACACTGCGATTTTTGGCAAGGTTAGAGACTGCTATCGCCGTTTTCGCTCCCTCGACCGTGATATTCGGATCAAAGGGTTTGCCCTGCCCCAAGGCCAGCCCGTAGGAATAGTTTCGTGATTGTTCAGACGTGCAGGTCAGGGTCAAATCCCCGAATCCCGACAGGCCGGACAGCGTTTGCGCCTTGGCCCCCATGTCCTGCGCCAGCCGCTGCATTTCGGCATAACCGCGCGTCATTACGGCGGCGCGTGCGCTTTCGCCCAATCCGGCCCCCATCGCGGCACCGCAGGCAATGGCGACCACGTTCTTCAACGCCCCGCCCAGTTCGGCGCCGGTGGTGTCGGTGGTGCGATACAGGCGCAGATTGTCGGTGGACAGTTGGGTTTGCAGCGCCGCGCCGATCTTGTCATCTGCACAGGCCAGCGTCAGGGCGGTGGGCAGGCCTTTTGCGATGTCATGCGCGAAACTGGGACCGGTCAGGATGGCGGGGGTCGCGTTGGGGCAGATTTGCGCCAGTGTGGCAACGGGGCCAAGGCCGGTTTGCAGATCGACCCCTTTGCAACAGGCAACAAGCGGGTGGTTGGCCAGTAGGTCAGCGTGTTCGGTAATGAAACGGGCCAATTGCTGCATCGGTGTGGCCAGCAGCAGGGTTTCGGCCTGCGTGGCGATCTGAATGTCGGCCATGACGGTCAGGGAATCGGGGAATCGGTGGCCGGACAGGCGTTTACTGTTTTCACGGTCCGTTTGCATCGCTTTCGCATGACCCGCATCCCGCGCCCACAGGGTGACGGGTTGACCCCCCCGTGCCAGTGAAATTGCCAGAGCGGTGCCAAAGGCGCCTGCGCCAAGGACGGAAATGCTCATGCCTTTGCCCCTTTCTTGCCCGATCCCAACATGGCGGGGCTGGTGCGGTCAAGGGGCCAGCGGGGGCGGGCGGACAGGGTCAGATCATCGCGATGACCCGCGCGGAATTGCTCCAATCCTGCCCAGGCGATCATCGCGGCATTATCGGTGCAAAGCACCAGTGGCGGGGCGGTGAAGCCGGTGTTGTTATCGGCGCAAACAGTCTCTAACACTGCACGAAGTTGCTGATTTGCGGCAACCCCTCCAGCCACGGCTAAGGTGGGCTGAGCGGGGTTCAGCTCCTGATACAGCGCCAACGCTCGGCGGGTTTTTTCGGCCAGAACATCGGAAACGGCCGTCTGGAAACTGGCACACAGATCGGCACGGTCCTGTTGGCGCAAGCCGCCGTGTTCCGCGACCAGCTTGTCACGGGTTCGCAGCAGGGCGGTTTTCAGGCCGGAAAAGGACATGTCACATCCGGGTCGGTCCAGTAGCGGGCGCGGTAAGGGGAAGCGTTTGGCATCACCCTTGCGCGCCTCGGCCTCGACTGCTGGCCCGCCGGGTTGGGGCAGGCCCAGCAATTTGGCGGTTTTATCAAATGCCTCGCCGGGGGCGTCATCAATGGTTCCGCCAAGGCGGGTGAAGTCATCCACCCCCTTTGCGATCAGAAACTGACAATGGCCGCCGGAGACCAGCAGCATCAGATAGGGGAATGCGGCCCCGTCCGTTAGGCGCGGGGTCAGGGCGTGGCCGGCAAGGTGGTTCACGCCAATCAGCGGCTTGCCGGAACCGGCGGACAGCCCCTTGGCGCACATCACGCCGGACAGCACCCCGCCAATCAGGCCGGGGCCGGAGGTAACGGCGATTGCATCAATATCTGCCAGTGTTAGAGCCGCATTTTGCAACGCCTGTTCAACACACAGGTCTATCTTTTCGGCGTGCGCACGGGCGGCGATTTCGGGCACAACACCGCCGAAACTGGCGTGCAAATCAACCTGCCCGACCACAACAGATGACAGGATTTCAGCCGCGCCGCCTGCCGTTTGGCGCACCACGGCGGCGGCGGTATCGTCACAGCTGCTTTCAAGTCCGAGGATGGTAAGTGTTTGCGTCATGGCCCTGCCGGTTGCGATATGGATCATAGGCAGGTAACACCGAAGGGGCCTAACAGACAATCCCGACAGGTAATTATGCCCGATAACCGCTCCACTGTCCTATTGACCCGCCCGCAGGCACAGGCCGAACGGTTTACGCAGGCGTTGGGGGATGTGCCGGTGGTGATTTCACCCTTGATGCGGATCGAACAACAGCCGCTGGATGTGGACCTGACGGGGTATTGCGGGCTGGTGTTTACCTCGGAAAACGGGGTGCGGGCCTGTCTGGATTGCACCCTGCCTGCCTATTGCGTTGGCGATAGGACAGCACAGGCCGCGCGAGAGGCGGGGATGCAAGCAGTTTCGGCCAAAGGATCGGCGGATGATCTGGTGCAGATGATTACTGATCGCGAGATTCACGGCCCATTGCTGCATATTCGCGGTGAACATACGCGGGGCGATGTGGCTGCAAAACTGCGATTGCAGGGGCTGCGAGTGGATGAAGTTGTGGGTTATCGTCAGGTGGCCCAACCGCTAAGCGATGCGGCGCAGGAACTGCTGGGGGGTGAAAGCACGGTGATTCTTCCCCTTTTCTCACCGCGCACCGCTAGGCTATTTGTTACCGGAGTTGATCGGATCAGGGCGCAGGTTCGGGTTGTGGTAATGAGTGAAGCGGTTAAAAAGGCCTTGTTAGGGTCTATTTTTAACGACATTACGGTTGCCCGGACACCGGATGCCAAGGCGATGATTGCGGCGATACAGGGACGTATCGACGCATGAGTTACGCTTGAGGATAATTCGATCCGGGGGTAGGCTGGTGCCGTAAAACGGTATTTGATTTCAAAGCGATTCGAGGGGGTTTTCGTCGTGGCTACTGCAAAGAAACCGGCGCGTGCCAAGGGTGCCAAGACTGGGAAAGGTGCCAAATCCGAAGATGTGATCGAGGATGCGGTGGTTGTAGAAAAACCCGCCAAACCCGCGAAACCAAAGGTCGAGGGTAAACCGGCCGATACTGGCGATACGCCGAAAGATGAAACACCAAAACCCGCCAAGCCAAAATCGGGGTTTATGCCGATGTTGGTGGGTGGTGTGCTATCCGGTGCAGTCGGGTTTGGTGCGGCAAGTTACTATTTCATGAACCGCCCTTCGGACGTTGAACAGAATTTAGCAAAAGTTCAGGCGACACTGGAAAGCCAGCAAACCGCGTTAAAAGATGTCAGCGCGCAGGTTGGCGGGTTGCCGGATGCCGTTGCGGGCGTAAAGGCTGAGTCAAGCGATGCGATTGCAGCATTGGCAACGGCGACCGGAAGCAAGGATGACGAGCTTTCCGCCACATTGACCGATCTGGCCAGTAAGCTTCTGGATATTGATACGCGGTTGACCGCGCTTGAAAAACGCCCCGTGGCCGAGGGCGGCATGACAAGCGAAGCCGCGGCCGCATACGAGCGTGAATTGCAGACTATGCGCGATCTGCTGGCGACCCAGCGGACGGATATTGAAAAACTGGCAGCTGAAGCAACCGCGAAAATCGAAGGGGTTGCGCAACAGGCAGCCGAGGCCGAGAAAAGCGCCGAGGAAACAGCCAAAGTGACGGCCGTCAAGGTGGCAGTCGCACAATTGCAATCGGCTTTGGACAATGGTGGCGCATTCGAAGCGACGGTTGCGAATTTAGCTGGGGCCGGTGTGGATATTCCGCCGGTGTTAAAGGACGCTGCAACAGGCGGAGTGCCCACTCTGCTGGATTTGCAAGAAAGCTATCCCGATGCAGCGCGGGCCGGTTTGGCCGCGTCCATCAAGGCAACAACGGGCGATGGCGTGGGAGACAAGATTGGTGCGTTTTTCCGCAGTCAGGTCGGGGCACGGTCGCTGGAGCCGCGTGAAGGGGATGATCCCGATGCGGTTTTGTCCCGTGCCGAGGCGGCATTGGGAAGCGGCGATATTGCCGGTGTGGCTGCGCTGGTCGCGGCCCTGCCCGAAGAGGGGCAAGCGGCGATGGCCGGTTGGGTAAGTGAAGCCAAGACGCGTTTGCAAGCGGTGGAAGCCGTGCGCGCACTGGCTGACGGTTTGAACGGTAACTAAGGAAATAACATGCTCTGGTCCCTGATCAAAATTCTGCTTTTTGTTGCCGCGATTGCGGCGGCAACCTTTGGTGCCGGTTATCTGATGGAAACCGGATCCAGCGTGGTGGTTACCGTTGCGAACACCGAATTTGTTATCGGTCCTCTGATGATGGTGCTGTTGGCAGTGGCGCTGCTGGTCGGGGTTTGGTTGCTGCTAAAGGTCATGGGCCTGTTGATTGCCACGTTCAAGTTCCTGAATGGCGATGAAACCGCGATTTCCCGCTATTTCGATCGCAACCGTGAAAAACGCGGATACGAGGCCTTGTCTGAAGGCATGCTGGCGCTGGCGTCCGGCGAAGGACGGGTGGCGATGGCCAAGGCGGCCAAGGCCGAGAAGTATCTGAACAAGCCTGACCTGACCAATCTGCTAAGTGCGCAGGCCGCTGAAATGACTGGCGACAAACGCAAGGCTGAAGAGGTTTACAGGCGTTTGTTGCAGGATGACAAAACCCGTTTTGTCGGGGTGCGCGGAATCATGAAGCAAAAGCTGGCCGAGGGAGATACCGAAACTGCCCTGTTGCTGGCCGAGAAGGCCTTTGCGATCAAACCCAAGCATGAGGAAACGCAGGATACACTGCTGCGTTTGCAAGCCAGTAAAGAAGATTGGGCTGGGGCACGTAAAACGCTGGGTGCCAAACTGAAAACCGGCACTTTGCCGCGTGATGTGCACCGGCGACGTGATGCCGTTTTGGCCTTGTCCGAGGCACGCAATGCTTTGGTGGGCGACAAAAAGGCCAAAGCGAACGAAGCCGCAATCGAGGCCAACCGCCTATCACCCGATCTGGTGCCCGCCGCTGTGATGGCCGCCAAGGTTTATACCGAAATGGGCAAACTGCGGCCTGCTGCGCGGGTGATCAAAAAGGCGTGGGAAGCAAACCCGCATCCTGATCTGGCTGCCGGATTTGCGTTGATTGTGCCCGATGAAACACCCGAAGCACGTCTGAAACGGTTCCGTGCGCTGGCCAAGCTAAAGCCAACCCACCCCGAAACCCGGATGTTGCTGGCCGAGTTGAACATCGCCGCCAAGGATTTCCCCGCCGCCCGCAAGGCGCTGGGTGATCTGGTAGAAACCGACCCGACCGCGCGGTCGCTGACCATTATGGCAGCAGTTGAACGTGGCGAAGGATCGGAAGACACGGTTGTGCGCGGCTGGCTGACCAAGGCACTGACCGCATCGCGCGGACCGCAATGGGTTTGCGACAACTGCCACAGCGTCCACAGCGAATGGGCGCCGGTGTGCTACAATTGCGAGAGTTTCGACACCCTAAGCTGGGTGGTTCCGACGGAAGGCGAAGTCGCAATGCCTGCCTCGACCGAAATGTTGCCGCTGATCGTTGGTGCGATTGAAGACAAGGTGGAAGAAGCAGATGTCGAAATTGTCTCGGACGACATGCCTGTTCCCGAAGAACCCGAGGTGGTTGCCGATGGCGAGGTTGTTGCGCTGGGCGGGGATAAAAAACCTGTAAATTAGGGCTACCGTTTTTTGGTAAAGCTGGGTAAAACCACGCCAATGCCGCTGTAGCTCATCAGGTAGAGCACATCATTCGTAATGATGGGGTAGTAGGTTCGAGTCCTATCAGCGGCACCAAAATAGTCACATATAATGGTATAGAAACAATGGGTTAAGTTGTAATCAGTTTGCGATGATCCACCCTTTTATCCACC
>CAZIDQ010000036.1:0-10736 GCA_964538015.1 uncultured Marinosulfonomonas sp. | reverse complement strand
TATAGATGCAATAATTCGGTTTCGGCAGGGCGGATAGACGCAAATAATTCGGTCGAAAAAACGCTATGTTTGCAGTTCAAACCGATTATAAATGCAGTTCGTTACAACTAGGGGCACCTCAGCTGAATAAATCTGTCTCCTTCGCCAAACTCGAGCTAGTGGCAACAACTTGAGGAAACTCCCGATACCACGGATATGGGTACGTGATAGGCTAATTGTTTATACTTGCCATAAGTTGATGGAATTTCTCGCCTTGAATGGCGACATGACTACGTAGAGCCTTTGCCGCTTGCTCACCATCGCTACTTTGTAATGCTTCGACGATTGCAATATGCTCGGCCATTGATTGGTCTAATCGGCCCCGAAAGCGGAGCTGAACTTTTCGGTAGGGTTTCAGTCTGTTTTGCAATTGCAGCGCTTGCTTTTCCAAGTAGCTGTTTGCGGCGCTGCGATAAATAATCTGATGGAATTTCTCGTTATCATCGTAATATCGCCCCAGATCAGACTCTGTAACTGCCCGCTGGCAACTGTCCCGCGCCGCCACAATTTGTGCGAGCGCGGCATCGGTTATCCGAGTTGCGGCAAACCGCCCACAGGCCGCCTCCAACTCGGCCATTGTCTCAAACATTTCCATCAACTCAACGGGACCGGGCTGTCGAACAAACACACCACGGCGTGGAATTTGCTCCGCCATACCCGACAAGACTAAAACTTGAAGCGCCTCTCGAATGGGCGTGCGTGACACACAAAATTGTTCAGCAAGCTTGAGTTCATCCAAGCGTTCACCGTCTTTGTATTCCCCTGAAAACACCTGCTGTTCCAGTGTTTCAGCGATTTTATCTGCACGTCTGAGTTCCATGGATTGTGCCTAACATAGCCGAGTAGAGGAATGCAAGATTGATGCTATTGTATACAAGAATATTGACATGGGATGCAAAATGTGGAATTTAAAACTGGTGAAAATGGCACTTATGAACCAAATCACTTTCTGGGAGGAAACTATGAAAACGAAATTACTTGCGGCTGCGGCCGCACTCACTTGTCTTGGGTTTGTGGCGCAGGCTGAAACTCTTCGGCTGTCACATCAATGGTCGGCAACAGACATTCGCCACCAAGTTGCTCAAATTGTTGCTGATGGTGTGGCAGCAGCGGATGTCGATTTGGAAATTCAGATTTTTGGATCGAAATCACTGTTCGCCCCCCGCGAGCAGTATAGCCCGCTTAGCCGTGGGTTGTTGGACATGTCGGTCTTGCCGCTCAGCTATGCAGGTGGTCAGCAGCCTGCGTATAACCTAACCCTGATGCCTGGCTTGGTTAAAAACCACGATCACGCAGCCCGCCTCAGTGCCTCGCCGTTCATGGCCGCAATTGAAGAAAAGATGGCCGATGATGATGTGATGGTGCTTGTGCACGGATATCTGGCCGGTGGGTTTGTCGGCAAAGACAAATGCATCACCGGACCTGATGATGTGAAGGGGCTGCAAACCCGGGCGGCGGGGCGTGCATTTGAACAGATGCTCGCAGGTGCAGGTGCGTCGATTGCCTCAATGGCGTCTTCGGAAATCTACAGTGCAATGCAAACCGGCGTGTTGAACGCGGCGAACACTTCTTCGTCGTCATTTGTGTCTTACCGGATTTATGAGCAGGTCAGCTGCTATACTCCCGCAGGCGATGTTGCGTTGTGGTTTATGTA
This sequence comes from uncultured Marinosulfonomonas sp., assembly GCA_964538015.1. GTDB lineage: Bacteria > Pseudomonadota > Alphaproteobacteria > Rhodobacterales > Rhodobacteraceae > Profundibacter. The sequence continues at coordinate 9,043 of CAZIDQ010000036.1, read as the reverse complement.
TCAGCCATTGTTGATGAACAAATCTACCTTTGAGGGCTTGAGCGCAGAGCAACAGGCCGCATTGTTGGAGGCATCAAGCAAAGCCGAAGCGTATTATCTTGCTGAAGCAAAAAAACAAGACGCACGCTCCGAACAAGTCTTTCGCGATGCAGGTGTTGAAATTGCCCATATGTCAGCGGATGATTTTGAAGCATGGCGGGCGATTGCGCAGGAAACATCTTACAAGGCATTCGTCGAAGATGTTCCCGATGGTCAAGCGCTTCTCGATATGGCGCTGGCGGTCGAATAAACTCACTTTGAGAAGGTCGCGCAACTGTGCGGCCTTGTCACCAAATTTCTAAAAAATTCAAGGATACTTACTATGGTTGGCCAAAGCTCAACCGTCGTATCGCGCGCGGATAAAAACCCGTTTTTGCGAATTGTGGCGGCTTTATCAATGGTTGCTGGATGGTGCTCTGCTGCGATGATTTTGGCCGCCGTCGGCATCACCTGCCAAATGATTTTCGTTCGCTTTGTGTTGAATGGGTCAACAATTTGGCAAACTGAGGCCGTCATTTATCTGGCGATTGGTTCTACTTTGATTGGCCTAAGCTTTGTTCAGAAGATGAGGGGGCATGTAAATGTTGATCTTATTCCACTGTCGCTTGGATCACGCGCGCGGTTTGTCATGGCGATTTTCACCCTGACACTATCGATTTTGATGGTTGCAATCTTGCTTTGGCATGGTTTTGAATTCTGGCACCTCGCATTTGAAAGAAACTGGAAATCCGACACGGTGTGGGGCGTGCGCCTTTGGATACCCTACGCTGCGCTGCCGATTGGATTTGCGTTGTTCCTCTTGCAATTGAGTGCCGATCTCGTTGCTGTTGTCTTAAAAATTGATCAACCCTTTGGTCTGGAGAATACCTGATGGATCCGATCACTTTAGGCGCAATTGTCGCTGTCTCTACCATTCTAGTACTGTTCTCGGGGGTCTCCGTCGCGCTTGGATTGCTGATAGTCTCAACTCTGTTTCTAACGCTTTTTGACGGGTTGCGCTCGCTGGAACTGTTGCCGGAAATTCTGTTTGGCAAGCTTGATAACTTTGCTCTTCTGTCGATTCCGATGTTCATTCTTATGGGGTCATCAATCTCTTCGACCCGTGCCGGCGCGGATCTCTATGAGGCGCTAGAGCGCTGGCTGACGCGGGTTCCGGGCGGCTTGGTTATCTCCAACCTCGGGGCTTGTGCTTTGTTCGCGGCGATGTCGGGATCAAGCCCAGCGACCTGTGCAGCAATTGGTAAAATGGGCATCCCCGAAATGCGCAAACGTGGTTATCCGGATGGCGTTGCGGCAGGATCGATCGCGGCTGGCGGGACATTAGGTATCCTGATCCCGCCATCTGTAACGATGATTGTTTACGGCGTTGCCACCGAAACATCGATTGGTCGGTTGTTCCTTGCGGGCGTCATTCCCGGGTTGTTGCTGGTAACATTGTTTATGGCGTGGGCGCTATATTCGACATGGAAATATGGCGACAAAGCGTTGCTGGCTGCAGGCAAATACACATGGAAAGAAAAGTTTGAAATTCTGCCCAAAGTACTTCCCTTTTTGCTAATCATCATGGGAGTGCTTTATGTAATGTATGGCGGCATCACCACCCCGTCCGAGACCGCCGCCGTTGGTGCCGTTCTATGTTTCGCGATTGCGCTGGTGATCTACAAACTTTGGAATCCCAAAGACCTTTGGGTTATCCTGCGCGACAGCACCAAAGAAAGCGTGATGATCCTGTTCATCATCGCGGCGGCGGGCGTCTTCTCTTACATGCTCTCTAGCCTGTATATCACCCAGTCCATTGCAACATGGATCGGAACGCTGGATGTTAACCCGTGGGTTTTGATGGGCTCGGTCAATATTTTCCTGTTGATCGCAGGATTCTTTTTGCCGCCGGTTGCCGTGATCTTGATGGCCGCGCCGATCCTTTTGCCGATCATCATTACCGCTGGCTTTGATCCGATCTGGTTTGCTGTTGTGCTCACGATCAATATGGAGATTGGCTTGATATCACCTCCTGTTGGCCTAAATCTTTATGTCATCAACGGCATCGCTCCGGACATTTCACTTAAAACGATCCTGACCGGGTCCCTGCCGTTTGTGGGCTGTATGGTTCTGGCTATTATCCTGCTCTGCCTGTTTCCAGAGTTGGCGACATGGTTGCCAGATGCCGTCATGGGAGCGGCACTATGAGCTTTTTTGGCGATCTGCTCTCAACTGTATTTGAGAGAGGTTACAGCCGCGCCAAGCCTGATCAGACAGATGCGCGATCTGTGATCGAGATGGCCACTGATCTACTCGGTAGTCACGGAGAGGTTTCGGGTATTGCTCTGGCACGCAGTATTCTCGACCGATACGCCCGGATGGAGACTGAAGATAAATGTGAGTTTTTCGAATTCATGACCCACCAGTTGGACATTGATGCATCTGAAGTAGTGAAGACCCTGAAAACGTATCACGAAGCCCCCTCTAAAAATAGTTACCGAGCCTTCGCATCGGCGTGCGAGCCAAAACGCCAAGAATTGGCGCGGCGGTTGAACCAAGTGCAGGGGGCCACGGGCCAACTTGTGGCATTGCGTCTTGATCTGTTGCGCCTGCTACGTGACCATCCAGACCTTGAACCACTGGATGTTGATTTCAAGCACCTGTTTTCCTCTTGGTTCAATCGTGGTTTTTTGGTTTTGCGCCCGATCAACTGGTCCAGCCCAGCCGAAATTCTTGAAAAGATCATCGCTTATGAGGCGGTCCACGCGATCGATAGTTGGGAGGATTTACGCCGTAGATTGCAGCCCGCTGATCGGCGTTGTTTTGGATTTTTCCACCCCGCCATGGCCAATGAACCGCTGATCTTTGTCGAGGTTGCGTTGACCCGTGGTATCCCCAATTCGGTGCAAGATCTGTTGGCAGATGGTCGCGATGCAATCGAGGCCGAAGATGCCGACACCGCTGTTTTTTATTCGATCTCCAATTGTCAGGCCGGTCTGGCGGGTATTTCATTCGGCAATTCGTTGATCAAACAGGTGGTGTCAGACCTGTCTCGTGACTTGCCCTCGCTGACGAATTTCGTCACTTTATCTCCGATCCCGGGCCTTAACACATGGTTGGAGAATACCAATCTAGAGACAACAACCCGTGATCAGGAACAAGGCCTCGCCGCGTATTATCTTTTGGAGGCCAAGCGTCCGGACGGCATGCCAGTTGACCCTGTTGCGCGTTTTCACCTCGGCAACGGCGCGATGGTACATGCGGTGCATGCAAGCGCCGACATATCGGATAACGGAATGACGCAATCCAACGGGGCAATGGTGAACTATCTTTATGACATTTCTCAAATCGCCAAAAATCACGAACAGTTTGTGGCTGAAAAAACAGTGATTGCCTCGGCAGAAGTGCGCACGCTCAGCGCGTCGGTCGAATTAAAAGCAGGTACTTAATGATGGCTAATCCTCTCTTCGACACTCTTTTTGGGCAGCATTTTGGCAAAGAGGATGTGTTTCTGCAATTACCAGATGGCCAAACCATTAGCCATTCACAGTTCCTTGGAATGACAGCACAATACGCACATTTGCTCACTGAACTCGGTCTGAAATCAGGTGATCGAGCTGCGGTACAAATTGCCAAATCGCCACAGGCGCTCGCGGTTTATGCCGCCTGCGTGCAGACGGGGATCGTTTTTTTGCCTTTAAATACGGCCTACACGGCGGATGAGGTGACGTATTTTCTGGAAAACAGCGGCGCGGGGATTTTGCTGTGTGACCAGACGAAAGCCGACAGTTTAAAACCTGTTGCCGTTGCAAGTGGCGCAATCCTGGAGACCCTGAACGAAGATGGTTTAGGGACATTTCAGACAAAGGCCGTGCGCTTGCCAAAGAGCTTTGAAACCGTCTCGCGCGCCTCCGATGATATCGCCGCGCTGCTCTATACGTCGGGCACCACAGGGCTTTCCAAAGGGGCGATGCTGACACAGGAAAACCTGCTGTCAAATGCCCGTGCTCTGGTTTCGGCTTGGCAGTTTACAGCGGATGATGTGTTATTGCATGTGCTGCCGATTTTCCACACGCACGGCTTGTTCGTTGCGACCAACGTCACCCTATTGGCGGGCGGGAAATTGATTTTCTTACCCAAGTTTGATATTGATGCTGTGCTTGCTCAAATACCTCATGCCACCACAATGATGGGGGTGCCAACCTTCTATACACGGCTGCTTGACGATACCCGTTTCACCAAGGATCTGACGGCCCACATGCGGCTGTTTGTGTCTGGCAGTGCCCCGCTTTTGGCCGGCACCCATGTGCAGTTTGAAATGCGGACTGGCCATTGCATCCTTGAACGATACGGCATGACCGAGACCAATATGAACACCTCAAACCCTTACGTCGGTGAGCGGCGCGCAGGAACTGTTGGCCCCGCCTTAACCGGAATCGAAATAAAAATCACCGACGTCAGCACCGGAAAAACACTGCCCCAAGGGGATATTGGCCAGATCGAAGTTCGGGGGCCAAATGTCTTTAAGGGCTATTGGAAGATGCCCGAAAAAACAGCGGAAGAATTACGGGAAAACGGGTTCTTTATCACCGGGGATCTTGGGCAAATCGACGAAGATGGGTATTTGCAAATTGTGGGCCGCAACAAAGATCTGATCATTTCGGGCGGGTACAATATCTACCCCAAAGAGATAGAACTGCTGCTGGATCAACAAGACAGTATTTTGGAAAGCGCAGTCATTGGTGTGCCGCATCCGGATTTTGGTGAAACTGTTGTGGGCATCCTTGTCACCAATGAAAATGCTGATCCAGATTTGGCTGCGATAATATCAAATATTGGGAGCTCTTTGGCGCGTTTCAAACACCCGAAAAAGCTTATCGTTCTGCCTAAACTGCCGCGCAATGCGATGGGGAAGGTTCAAAAAAAGCAGCTTCGAGAACAATTTGTTGAGCTGTTTACAGTTACGAAATAAGTGGTCTGCTGGTCTGTCATGGTTACACAAAGCCGTCGCCTGGACCGGTTGCGCATCTGGGAAACATGGCGATCTCGTCGACTGCTGGATGCAAATCCTGACTTCCCAACTCTTGGTGATATCCTGCGCGTGGCCCAATCCTTTTTGGGCGAAGCGCCTGCCTCTGTCCTCTCAAACGGCATTGCCAAATTCATCAACAGCCCGACAAGGACATCCAACATACGTATCGCGCAAGGGCGCAAGTTATTTTCCTACGGGTAGACCATTCTGGGGACACCTGCCTCCGCCTCTTTCGCAAAATGCTTCACCTCCCCGGCAGATAAAACTCCGTAATCCCGCGCTTTCCATCGACCGGCCCGCGCTGTGTGATCACAACAATCGACTTGCGAATATACTCCCCACCTCTACAAATGCCAGCGGCATCCCAGCTTGCAGCACCATGATGGTCAACGGTAAGCCCGTGCCATCACGTGACGTTGGGCTGGCATACGCAAAATGCGTCGAAGGTGCTTTGACCGGACAGGTGGTGGTTGTGGCCTAGTCGGCTACCATGAAAAAGCAGGCTTTGGCGCAGCCGCAGAAAATTCATGCTTTGTCCCGCTTAATAAGCTCTAGGATACAACAATAGTCATGGAGGAGCTATGGGCCAATTCACAAGAAACAGTTGTGTGCAAGAATGCCGACAGGACAGCTTCAGGTGCCCGGTGCACGCCACATAGAGGTGGTCACGCCCATATCCACCAGCTGTTTTTGGGCCGCATAAGCTGTGCGCCAGCGTCCGCGTGCTTCGTCATAAATGCCACGATTATTCGGGTTTGGCGTCACCTCCCGCTCCCATTTGACAAAGGTTCGGCCCGCCTCCGCGAGGTTGGTGAACTGACCAATCCCCGTGGCCGCAGCCGCTGCCCCACCAAGTGCGGTGGCCTCGCGAACTTTGGGAATACGCAGGGGGCGACCTGTCACGTCAGCCACAATTTGCGGCCACAACCTGCCTTTGGAGGCCCCGCCGGCCATGACAATCGGCCCGTTTGTGCCGACACCCGCAAAGGTCTCGACCCGCTCTAGGTTTTCTGCGGCGACGATTGCTGCATTTTCCTGAAGCGCGCGGAACATAGAACCCTTGTTGGCGACTTTGGGATCAATCGAGAGGTTCAGAAAGGAAGGCGCGGCGTGGTACCAATTGCCAAAATCCATCGCATCCGAGAAGATCGGGATGATTCCATTCGCACCGGGTGATACGCGCATGGCAAGGTCCTCAAGCAAATCGTAAGCATCGCGCCCCTGTGCTTTGGCCTGCCGCTTTTCCTCTTCGCCGAACACATCGCGGAACCAACGCGCAGCAAGGCCGACAAAAAAGCTGATAGCTTCGGCTTGGTTCATACCGGTAGGGGCGGCGGCGTTGACACGTAGGCGCATGGTTTCGTCCACTGCGCCTTGGGGAATGTTGACGATCTGTTGCCAGAAAGTGCCGCCAAGGATAGCTGCTTGGCCCATTTCCAGCACACCTAGCCCCACCGAACCGAGCTGCACGTCGCCCCCGCCGGCGACGAATGGCGTGCCTTGGGCAAGGCCGGTTTCCTTGGCTGCCGCGCTGCTGACTTGGCCGACCACTGCGCCTGGTTCGACAACACGCGGGAACATCGCGCGGTCCAGTCCGGCGCGCGCAATCAGTGCATCCGACCAGTCGCGCGTGCCCAGATCAATAAGGCCATTGGTAGATCCGTTGGTCGGTTCAACGGTGATCTCGCCGGTTAGGCGCGCGCCAATCCAGTCATTGATCATCGACATCTGGCGCACCTTGTCAAACAGCGCTGGCCGGTTGCCACGCACCCAGTTTAGTCGCGGCAGGGCTCCCAGAGCAAAAGTCTCGCCGCTGATGCGGTAGAATTCCCTCTCGATATCCGGGTCGCTCGCCTTTAGGGCCGCGACCTCGTCACCGGCGCGGCTGTCCACATTGGCGCAGGCCCAGAGTTCATGCCCATGCGCATCGTACAGCACGATCCCTTCGCGCATGGAGGTTGAGGAAATGGCGGCGATGTCGGTGCCGTTCAATCCACATTTATCCAGCGCCTGACGTGTGCATCGGGCCAGCAAAGCCCAGCACGATTCTGTGTCAAACCCCATCGAACCCGGTACATCCGGTTCTGGCAGGTGGCTCCATTCTTCTTGGGCAAAGCCGATCTGATCACCCTCGCGGTTAAAAATGACCGCGCGACCACTGCCGGTGCCCGCATCCAGAACCAGAAAATGCGTGCTCATTTCTCTCTCCTCAGCAATTCACGTGCCGTGGGTTCATCGGTAATCAGGATATTGGCCAGCTTACCGCGTAACAGTCCCAGAATTGAATCCACCTTGGCCGTGCCCGCCGCCGCCGCCGCCACATTAGGGATCTTGCGCAATTCTTCCGGGCGCAAAGCAACCACATGCCGGTGTAGGTCAAGGTCAAGAATCTGGCCATTTTCATCGTAGAAATAACCCAGAATATCCCCGACGGCACCGCGGCGGGCAAACAACTCTATCTCGGCCTGGCTGCAATATCCATAACGTACCAGCGTTGCCGAGCTGGCCACCGCACCCACCCCGATCAAAGCCATGCGCGCCGTAGCAGCGATATCGAGCACATGGCGCACGTAAGGCTCGCGTCGCAGCATTTCGGCCAGTTCAGGGGTCGAGACCTTGAGCGGTGTCGGGATCAAATGCGCGTTGCCACGTGGGCCATAAAGAAACGTGTCGCCGATATAGGCCGAGACGCCACCAGTGAGGCTGACCACCGAGATATTGGACTTTGGAAAAACAGGGGCCATGTAGCGCACGGTGATCGAGCTTGCCTCGCCCCAGCCAACCCCCAATAGGTCGTTCGGCTCCAGATTTTGCATAAGAAAACTCGCCGCCGCGCGCCCGATGCGGGGTGGCACCGGCAGGTCGGGGGCGTCGGGAACCACACGGGCATCAGCCAGACCAAAGGCCGAGGCCAACTCGCGTTGCAAATTTATGCACCCGTCATAGGGTGAATTGATGCGCAGCTCGATAAGGCCACTCTGGCGACCTTTTTCCAAAAGACGCGAGACCTTGATGCGCGAAGTACCCAGCATATCGGCGATCCGGTTCTGGGTCAGCCCATCATTGTAGTATAGCCAGGCGGCGCGGGTGATCTGTTCGGTGTCCCCGTCATCCAGAAAGGGATCGGCAAACGGATCTGTATCTTTCATAACGGAATTTGGTGACATACTGGAACAACTCCATCTCTGAAAGCCGCCCTGCGAAGGCGACTGAAAACGATACTTTATTACCCTATAAATGCAATTGCGCGCCCGCTTGTCCATAGAATTCTGTGAAAGATCATAAAAAGCAGGCATTTTTGCGTTCTACGATTCCAGAATAAGTTGACAGAAGTGTTCAAAAGTTATTGGCTAAAACAAATGATCGCGCATTTGGCGATTCGTATTTGGCCTTAATGGCCTTTCCAAAGGGGGTCACATGTTTGTTCAACTCGTCCATATCAGGATCAAACCAGGCAAGGTCGCTGAATTTCTGGAGGTTTTCCGGGGGAATTTTGAGGGCACAAGACAAGAGCAAGGCAATTACAGGTTTGACGTGTTGCAAGACCCGGAGAACGAGCACCATTTTGTCATATACGAAGCATTCGAGAACGAAGCTGCGTTGGATGCGCACCGGATGACTGACCACTACAAAGCGACGGTCGAAGGGCTTGCGGATCTTATGACCACGGGCACCCGCGAAAAAGAGTTCTTTCGTATGGTCATGCCGGATCATGCAGCAGCTTTGAATGGCGAATGACAATGGGCACGGCCACCACCCATGCCAATTCCAACGCGCCACCACTGGTGGCGCTGCGTGGCATCTGGAAGGTGTTTGAAAGCGTCACCGTGCTGCGAGGCATTGATTTCAACATCCTGCCCGGCGAGGTGCATGCGTTATTAGGTGGCAACGGGTCAGGCAAATCGACCATCGTAAAAATTATCTCGGGGGCCTACCAGCCCACCGCCGGCAGGATCGAGATCGACGGTCAGCCGCAAGTGCTGACACGACCAT
>CAZIDQ010000035.1:6517-18900 GCA_964538015.1 uncultured Marinosulfonomonas sp. | reverse complement strand
ATGACACACCCATACCCCCCTGTGCGCGGCACCCTGACGGAAAACCGTCCCCTGAACGATCTGACATGGCTGCGGGTCGGTGGCCCTGCGGATGTGCTGTTTCAGCCCGCCGATGTGGAGGATCTGGCCGATTTTTTGCGGGATTTGGACCCGTCCATCGCCGTGTTCCCGATGGGGGTTGGCAGCAATCTGATTGTGCGGGATGGCGGTATTCGGGCGGTGGTGATCCGTATGGGGCGGGGCTTTAACCACATTGATATTGACGGCACCCGCATCACGGCAGGCGTGGCCGCGCTGGATGCGCATGTGGCGCGCAAGGCGGCGACCGAGGGGTTGGATCTGACCTTTCTGCGCACCATTCCCGGCGCGATTGGCGGGGCGGTGCGGATGAATGCGGGGTGTTATGGCGCTTATGTGGCGGATGTGTTCGTCAGCGCCAAAGCGGTGACGCGGGCGGGTGAGGTGGTGACGCTGAGCGCGGATGATCTGAATTTTCGCTATCGGCAAACCGATCTGCCCGAGGGTTGGGTTCTGGTCGAGGCCAGTTTTGAAGCGCCGCGTGGGGATGCGGACGCGCTGAACGTCCGTATGGACGAGCAAATTGCCAAACGCGATGCGACCCAGCCGACCAAGGAGCGCAGTGCGGGGTCGACATTCCGCAATCCGGCGGGGTTCAGCTCGACCGGGCAGGCGGATGACAGTCATGATTTGAAGGCGTGGAAGGTGATTGATGACGCGGGTCTGCGCGGATTTTCCATCGGCGGGGCGCAAATGAGCGAAAAACACCCCAACTTTATGATCAATACCGGCGGGGCAACGGCGGCCGACCTTGAAAAACTGGGTGAAGAGGTGCGAAAAAGGGTTTTCAAATCAAGTGGTTTAACGTTAGAATGGGAAATTATGCGGATCGGTGAACCGGACGCGGAAAAATAAACAATAAGGGGTCGCCAAAAAAGGCCCCATAGGCAAATACACGAGGCGGGTATGTCGAGCAGGACAACCCCGAAAGTGGCGGTATTAATGGGCGGACCTTCGCGTGAACGCGAGGTGTCTTTGTCGTCCGGGCGCGAATGCGTGGCCGCACTGCGGGAAACAGGTTATGAAGTGATCGAGGTGGACGCGGGTCCAGACCTTGCCGCACGCCTGTCCGAAATTTCCCCCGACGTTGTCTTTAACGCGCTGCATGGCCGCTGGGGCGAAGACGGCTGCGTGCAGGGGCTGCTTGAGTGGCTGCAAATTCCATACACACATTCCGGCGTGCTGGCCTCGGCCCTTGCAATGGACAAGGCACGGGCGAAGGCGGCGTATCAATCCGTTGGCCTGCCGGTGGTGGACAGCGTGATTGCGAGTACCGCAGAGGTGCAGGCGCGGCATGTGATGGCGCCGCCCTATGTGGTCAAGCCGAACAATGAGGGATCAAGCGTTGGCATCTATCTGGTGAACGAGGATGCCAATTCGCCGCCCAAGCTGTCGGAAAACATGCCTGATACCGTGATGGTCGAAGCCTTTGCCGCCGGTCGCGAAATGACCACCACCGTGATGGGGGATCGGGCGCTGGCGGTGACGGATATTCTGACCGATGGCTGGTATGATTATGACGCGAAATATGTCGAGGGGGGATCGAAACACATCCTGCCCGCCGACCTGCCGCAGGACATCACCGATGCCTGTCTGGAGTACGCCCTGCGTGCCCATAACGTGCTTGGCTGTCGCGGCGTGTCACGCACCGATTTTCGCTGGGATGAAACCCGCGGGCTGGACGGGCTGATCCTGCTTGAAACCAACACACAGCCGGGGATGACCCCGACGTCGCTTGCGCCGGAACAGGCCGCGCTTTGTGGATATTCTTTTCCTGATTTGTGCCGCTGGATGGTCGAGGATGCCTCATGCAACCGTTAAAGAAACCCCATAACGCCCGCCGTGATCCGGCCCCCAGCCGCGCCGCCTATAAGGCGCAACGCCTGATGCTGACCCCGGGTTTTCGGCGGTTTTTGCGCGTTGGTCTGCCGGTAATCGCGATGGCGGCAGCGGCGGGAGTTTACCTTTCGGATTCCGACCGGCGAGATGCGTTGGAATTGAAGGTATCCGAGATGCGCCGCGCCATCGAGGAGCGGCCGGAATTCATGGTCAACCTGCTGGCGATTGATGGCGCCAACGATGTGGTTGCCGCCGATATTCGCGAGATAGTGCCGGTGGAATTTCCGATCACCGCCTTTGATCTGGACCTTGAAACCCTGCGGGCAAATATTGCGCAAATGGACGCCGTTGCAAGTGTCGACGTGCAGGTGCACAGCGGGATTTTACAGATAAATGTCACCGAACGGGTGCCGGCACTGGTCTGGCGCACCTATGAAGGCACCGTTTTGCTGGATGCATCCGGTCATCGCGTGGCCCCGATTGCAACGCGTGAAGATCGCCCCGATCTGCCGCTGGTGGCAGGTGATGGCGCAGATATGGTGATTGATCAAGCCCTTGAAATCCTTACGGCATCCGGTCCCTTGTTGACCCGTGTGCGCGGGATCGAACGTATTGGCGAACGCCGCTGGGATCTGGTGTTGGACCGCAACCAGCGCATCCTTTTGCCCGAAGATAACCCGGTTGCAGCGCTGGAACGCGTGATCGCCCTGAACAAGGCGCAGGACATGCTGGCGCGGGATTTGACAGTGATTGATATGAGGAACGGGCAACGCCCCACGATCCGGATTGCCGACAACGCCATCGAAGCGCTGCAGCAAATTCGGGCGGAAAATTGAGGGAGACTGAGGGATGAGCAATCAATACGAGGCCCAACGCGCCATGCGCAATATGCGCAAAGCAGCGATGCAGCGCGGGGTTATTGCCGTGCTGGACGTTGGCACCTCGAAAATCGCCTGTCTGGTGCTGCGGTTTGACGGCACCGACCGCTTTACCGGTGCCGAGGAAATGGGATCAAAGGCGGGCCAATCCGGCTTTCGGGTGATTGGGGCGGCCACCACCCGTTCGCGCGGGGTGCGCTTTGGCGAAGTCGACGCGATGCAGGAAACCGAACGCGCGGTGCGCACGGTTATTCAGGCCGCGCAAAAGATGGCGGATTTGCGGGTGGATCATGTGATCGCCTGTTTCGCGGGCGCGCGCCCGCGTTCATACGGGTTGGCCGGATCGATTGATTTGCAGGAAAATGTGGTTTCCGAGAATGATGTTTCGCACGTTTTGGCCGCTTGTGATGTGCCTGAATACGGTGATGGCCGCGAAGTATTGCACGCACAGCCGGTGAATTTTGCGCTGGATCATCGCAGTGGGTTGATTGATCCGCGCGGGCAAATCGGCAATCGTTTAGCGACTGATATGCATATGCTTACGGTGGATGCCACGGTGGTGGGAAACCTGCTGCATTGTATCCGGCGCTGTGATCTGGAGATCGCGGGGCTGGCGTCGTCTGCCTATGTGGCGGGCGTTTCAGCTCTGGTCGAGGACGAACAGGAGCTGGGTGCGGCCTGTATTGATATGGGTGGCGGCGCGACGGGCCTTTCGATCTTTATGAAGAAACACATGATCTATTCGGATGCTGTGCGTTTGGGCGGGGATCATGTTACCGCGGATATTTCGCAGGGGTTGCAGGTGCCAACGGCCACGGCCGAACGGATCAAAACCTTTTACGGCGGCGTTGTGGCCACTGGTATGGATGACCGCGACATGATCGAGGTCGGCGGCGATACCGGTGATTGGGAGCATGACCGGCGTACCGTTTCACGCGCGGAACTGATCGGCATTATGCGCCCCCGTGTCGAGGAAATTCTGGAAGAAGTACGCACCCGTCTGGATGCTGCCGGATTTGAACATCTGCCCAGCCAGCAAATCGTGCTGACCGGTGGCGGTAGCCAAATTCCGGGCCTTGACGGGCTGGCCACCAAAATTCTGGGCCAGCAGGTGCGCCTTGGGCGGCCGATGCGGGTTCAGGGGCTGCCACAGGCGGCGACAGGACCGGCGTTTGCGGCGTCGGTCGGGCTGTGCCTGTTTGCGGCGCATCCGCAGGACGAATGGTGGGACTTTGATATTCCGGCGGAAAAATACCCGGCGCGGTCATTTAGGCGGGCGGTAAAATGGTTCAAGGACAACTGGTAGACCGCAACATATGGTGAACATGGCGAAATCCTGCCGAAAAACAGGGGGTTTACCCCATATTTTGTGGCTAAATTGCGTTTTTTAGGTGACGTTTGCCGTATCTGTGGATAAGATCGGTCAAGAGTAGGCAATCAATAGCCCTTGAAGGGCTTGGAACGAAAACAGGCGGATAGTTAAATGGCATTGAATTTTGTGGAAGACCAACAGCAGCAGGATCTGAAACCACGCATTACGGTTTTCGGTGTGGGCGGGGCAGGCGGCAACGCTGTCAACAACATGATCGAAAAAGAGCTCGACGGGGTCGAGTTTGTGGTGGCCAACACCGATGCGCAGGCGCTTCAACAAAGTAATGCCGCCGCAAAAATCCAGATGGGTGTAAAAGTCACCGAAGGTCTGGGTGCTGGCGCGCGTCCCTCGGTCGGGGCGGCTGCTGCCGAAGAAACCATTGAATCCATCGTTGATCATCTGGCGGGCGCACATATGTGTTTCATCACCGCTGGCATGGGCGGCGGCACCGGCACCGGTGCTGCCCCGATCATCGCACAGGCCGCCCGTGAACTGGGTGTTCTGACCGTTGGTGTTGTGACCAAACCCTTCCAGTTTGAAGGCGGCAAGCGCATGAAGCAGGCCGAAGACGGTGTCGAGGCACTGCAAAAGGTTGTTGATACGCTGATCATCATTCCAAACCAGAACCTGTTCCGTCTGGCGAATGAAAAAACCACCTTTACCGAGGCCTTCTCGATGGCCGATGACGTTCTTTATCAGGGCGTCAAAGGTGTGACCGACCTGATGGTTCGCCCCGGTCTGATCAATCTGGACTTTGCCGATGTTCGCGCCGTGATGGACGAAATGGGCAAGGCGATGATGGGCACAGGCGAAGGCGAAGGTGAAGATCGCGCCGTACAAGCCGCTGAAAAAGCCATTGCCAACCCGCTGCTGGACGAAATCAGCCTGCGCGGTGCCAAGGGCGTGCTGATCAATATCACGGGTGGTTACGACCTGACCCTGTTCGAACTGGACGAAGCCGCCAACCGCATCCGCGAGGAAGTGGACGCCGAGGCAAACATCATCGTTGGCTCGACATTGGATACAGGCATGGAAGGTATGATGCGCGTGTCCGTGGTTGCCACCGGTATCGACGCTGTGGATGTGAATTCGGATATGCCGCTGCCCCGTCGCAGTCTGGCCGAGCCACTGAAACAGCCCGAAGAGGTTGCCGAGGTAGAAGAGGTTGCTGCCGTTGCTGCAACCGCAGCCGTTGCCACCGAGCCATCGTTCTTTGACAGCGCGCAAGAGGTCGCCGAGGAAAAAGCCGACGATTTCTTTAATGACACCACAGATGATATGCCGCCCCCCGCCTACCGCCCCGAAATGACCGAGGCACAGGCGCAACCGGCAAGCATCGAGGCGATTGAAGGCGAGGCCGCGCAATTCGTAGCACCACGCGCCCCGACGCCGGGCACACCTTCGCCCGAAGCAATGGCCCGTTTGCAGGCCGCTGTGCACAAAGTGCCGGGTCACGAACCCCAGCAAGAAGCCACAGCCGCCTCGCAACCTGCCTCCGACAAGCCGCGTTTCGGGATCAATTCACTGATCAACCGGATGACAGGCCACGCCGAGGCAACTTCGGAAACATCGGCCCAACCTGCGCGCCAGCAGCCACCGGTTCAAAGCCCGGCAGCCGAGGCCGAGATTGATCCAGAGCAAGAGCGGATCGAAATTCCAGCCTTCTTGCGGCGCCAAGCAAACTAATAGCGCTCAAATATTACAATCAAGGGCTCGCATCCGTGCGGGCCCTTTTTGTATGATATCAATAGGTTAAAATGTGGCCTTCGCCGTTTTGGCAGTTCCTTGCGCAGCTGTTACAAAGATGTTTCAGACCGTTGCAAAGCGTGTGTTGCGATATCGGCGCATAGCATTTACTTCAAAATCGCCGGAACTTGAGATTTGTCCGGTTATTCCTATGCGGGGTTTGAATGCAAACGACGATCAAAACGACAGTTGGCTTTACCGGCGTTGGCCTGCACACAGGCGAAGCTGTGCGCATGACACTGCATCCGGCCTCGGCGCACTACGGTGTTTGGTTTCGACGCACCGATCTGGATGGCGATACATTGATCCCCGCCCGTTATGATGCCGTCAGCGATACACAGCTTTGCACGAAGATTTCCAACGGGGCTGGTGCCTCGGTTTCGACCATCGAACATATTATGGCGGCCCTTTCGGGATGTGGCGTTCAAAACGCGCTGATCGAAATTGATGGCCCCGAAGTGCCGGTTCTGGATGGCTCGTCCGCTGAATTTGTCGAAGCACTGGTTGCCACAGGGCTGCGCCGTCTGGATGCCCCTGTCCGGGCAATCGAGATTTTGCAAACTGTCGAAGTCACCGAAGGGTTGGCAACAGCGCGTCTGGAACCCTCCGAAAGCCTGCATATCGATTTCCACATTGATTTCGCCGAACAATCCGAACTGATTGGCCGCCAGAACAAAACCCTGAACATGGCCAATGGCGCCTTTGTTCGGGAACTGTCCGACAGCCGCACCTTCTGTCTGCAAAAAGACGTCGATATGATGCGCGCCAATGGGCTGGCCCTTGGCGGTACTGTTGAAAACGCGGTTGTGGTAGATGGCGATACGGTGCTTTCACCCGGCGGTCTGCGCCATGATGACGAGGCTGTACGCCATAAAATGCTGGACGCGCTGGGTGATCTGGCGCTGGCTGGCGCGCCCCTTCTGGGCCGCTATACCGGCGTGCGTGCGGGCCATGCGATGACCAACAAATTGTTGCGCAAACTGTTCGCCACCCCCGGCGCTTATCGCATGGTGGAATGCGACGAAACGATCGCCGCGCGGCTGCCCGGTGTCGGTGTTCACCGCGCCGATTTGCCTGCCTCGGTCTGATCCCGTAAACAAGCAATGAAAAAAGCGACGTTAAGGCGTTTTGCACCGGATTTTTCTGTGCTAGACAGAGTCGAAGTAATTGGGGCCACTATGGTCCGTACAGGCATATGACGGGGTAGTCGGGTAATGGCACGCGGTAAAACACGCTTGGTTTTGATCGGTATGATGGCTGCATTGGCCATCACGGCAGGCTGTTCCGGCAAGGGAGGGCGCGTCAAGGACCGCCCGCTCGAATCCTACAGCGCCGAAGAATTGTACAAACGCGCCGAGTTTGAACTGGAAACCAGCCGCAAAGCCAAAGAGGCCACCCGACTGTTTGGCGAGGTCGAGCGCCTGTATCCCTATTCGGAATGGGCCAAACGCGCGCTGATCATGCAGGCGTTCTCCTATCACAAGGACAAGAAATACGAGGAAAGCCGCGCCGCCGCGCAGCGTTTCATTGATTTCTATCCCGCCGACGAAGACGCTGCCTATGCGCAATATCTGCTGGCGATTTCCTATTACGACCAGATCGACGATGTGGGCCGCGATCAGGGTTTGACCTTTCAGGCATTACAGGCGCTGCGCACCGTGATCGAACGCTATCCTGACAGTGATTACGCCCGTTCGGCGATTCTAAAATTTGATCTGGCGTTTGACCATCTGGCCGCCAAAGAAATGGAAATCGGCCGCTATTATCTGAAGCGCGGGAACTTTTCCGCCGCGATCAACCGGTTCCGCGTGGTGGTTGAACAATTCCAGACCACTTCACATACCGCCGAGGCGTTACATCGTCTGGTCGAGGCCTATCTGTCGCTGGGGCTGGATCAAGAGGCCCAGACAGCCGGTGCGATCCTTGGTCATAACTTCAAATCGACCGAATGGTATCAGGACAGCTATCGCTTGCTGACTGGGCGCGGTCTGGAACCCAAGGTGCGCGGCAAAAACTGGTTATCGACGGTTTACCGGCAGATGATCAAGGGTCAGTGGCTCTGATCGGGCACGGTCAGGGGAACGTATGCTCAGAAGCCTTGATATTCGGGACATTCTAATTATCGACCGGCTGGAACTGGCGTTTCAGTCCGGTTTGAACGTGTTGACCGGCGAAACCGGCGCTGGGAAATCCATTTTGCTGGATTCGCTTGGCTTTGTGCTGGGCTGGCGCGGGCGGGCCGAACTGGTGCGCAGCGGTGCCGATCAGGGCGAAGTGGTGGCGGTGTTTGATCTGCCGGATGGCCACGCCGCGCGGGCTGTGCTTGAGGAGGCGGGGCTGCCGGTTGAGGACGAATTGATCCTGCGGCGCGTGAACACCAAAGACGGACGCAAGACCGCATGGGTGAATGACCGGCGTTGTTCGGGCGAGGTGCTGCGCGCGTTGTCGGACACATTGGTGGAATTGCACGGCCAGTTTGATGATCGCGGGCTATTGAACCCGCGCGGGCATATGGCCCTGCTGGATGATTTTGGCAATCATTCCAAAGATCTGGATGCGTTGCGGCGGCAATGGCGCACTGTTGGCACCGCGCGCAAAACGCTAGAGCAGGCCGAGGTTGCTTTGGCCGCCGTGCGCGAGGAAGAAGAGTTCCTGCGCCACGCGGTTGCCGAACTGGACACGCTGGACCCGCAGCCACAGGAAGAGGCCGCACTGGATGCCAAACGCCGCATGATGCAAGGGGCGGAACGCATTCGCGAGGATGTGTCCAAGGCCAATACTGCGATTGGATACGAGGGGGCCGAGGGGCTGGTGAATGACGCCACCCGTTGGCTTGAGGAAGCTGCGGATCAGGCCGAGGGGCGCCTGTCCGCGCCGCTTATGGCTCTGTCGCGGGCGCAGGATGCACTGGGCGAGGCGCAAGCCGGAGTCGAGGTTGCGCTTGAGGCATTGTCATTCAATCCAACCGAGCTGGAGCACGCCGAAGAACGCCTGTTCGCCATCCGCGCGTTGGCCCGCAAGCACGAGGTGTTGCCCGATGAACTGGGCAGTTTTGCCGACACCCTGCGTGAAAAACTGACCGCGCTGGATCAGGGCGAGGGGAATGTTGCGGACCTGCGTGCGGCCTTGACGACCGAGGAAAAGAACTATGGTGAAATGGCCGAAAAACTGACTGTCAAACGTCAAAAAGCGGCGCGCGCGTTGGACAAGGCGATGGCCACCGAGCTGGCCCCGCTAAAAATGGAACGCGCGGTGTTTACCACGGAAATCACGACCGCAGATGCGGGGCCGGACGGGCGGGATACGGTGGTGTTCACCGTGGCCACCAACCCCGGCGCGCCTTCGGGGCCGTTGAACAAGATTGCCTCGGGTGGGGAACTGTCGCGGTTTTTGCTGGCGCTGAAGGTCTGTCTGACCGCGCAAACCAGCGGGATAACGATGATTTTTGATGAAATCGACCGTGGCGTGGGCGGGGCAACGGCGGATGCTGTCGGGCGGCGTCTGGCGGCGCTGGCGGATGGGGCGCAGGTGCTGGTTGTCACCCATTCCCCGCAGGTGGCCGCACGCGGCGCACATCACTGGCGGGTGGAAAAACGGGTGGCAAAAGGGCAGACCACTTCGGCTGTTGTGCCGCTGGATGCGGCTGACCGGATAGACGAAATCGCGCGGATGCTGTCAGGTGACACCGTTACGGATGTGGCCCGAGAGGCAGCCAAGTCATTGATAAGTGGCGAATAAAATTCGGGACGGCCACCCGATGTTTAGCACTGAATATAGTGTGCCATTGCCATCAAATGTACCATCCCAAATCCCGGTAGACCGGAAACTATGAATTCTGAACTTGCCTTCCCGAAAAGGGGCGACCTATCCCAAAAAGACTTCGGATTTGCAGTGAGTAACCTGAGCACCGTTATCAATAGATACAGGATGCGCCGGATCAGGATGAGTCGTCATACCCCAAATAGGGTAAATGGCTAAGATTTTATAAATACTTTTCAATCAGTGAAATGATTTTGGGCCATTTCAGGAAAAAGACCAACTGGCCGGCGTCTTCAAAATCGTGAAAATTGATCCACGGGTATTTTTGTTGAAATTCACGCAGGGTTTCGGCGGGCACCTGCGGGTCTTGCAACCCGTTCAGATAATGCACCGGAACTGAGCCTTGCAGGTTTTCCAGTACGGGCGCCCAGTCGGTGGTCTCCTGTGCGATCACTTCCATTGCGAACGGTTTATGGGCGCTGTGGGTGTCGGACAGGCATACTTCTGATCCGCAAACCATTGCCTCGAATACTTCGGGGTTTTCAAAGGTTGCGACATCGGCCTTGGAGCCGCCATATACGGCGTGCACAAACCCGCGCTTGCCCAATCGGCGGGCCAGTGAAAAACCGGCCTTGACCATGAATGGCAACAGGTGCGGGGTATAACGTGCGCCGGCCAGAATAAAGCGGTGCCATTTGTCCATCCGTTCATATTGCGCGGAACGATCCAGCGGGAAGGTGCCGGAACAGGCAATCACCGCACTAAGCCGGTCGGGGTATGCCTGATGAAAGTAGGCCGTATAAAACACATCCGACCCCATTGTCACCATCGGGCAGCGGGAAATCCCCAAATGATCCATCAGTTGCAAAAGGTCATCGGCAATGGTTGGCCCCAGTTCCTGATTGTTAGGAAAGGGCGATGAATTTCCGTATCCGGGGCGGATGGGAACCACAATTTTGATACCCCGCTTTGTGGCCTCGGCTTCGGCAGACGCGGGCCAACGGACCAGACCATAGTCCTGCGGGTGGAATATGATTGGCCGCCCTTTTGTATCGCCCAAGATCAGATAATCCATTTTGCGCCCGTCACGCAAAGCCATCACATGAAAGGGACGGGGCAACAGGTTATGGGTGCCAATGCTTTCGCCCGATACCTGTGCGGCGGAATCTTCAGTGTAGGTGGCAATGTCCATCATCGACAGGGTCAGGCGCACCAGTTCGGTTTGTGAACGGGTTTCGGTTTTGCCCAGAACCGATTTCAACTGCGCACGCACTGTATCAACCGAGCGTTTGCGGGCTTGGGCGATTTCACGCAGGCTTTGACATTCCGCCAAGGCACGCACGACCGATATTTCTGCGCTGGTCAGGCTAAAGGCAGATTGCAGCAGCGCGTCAAAGCCGTCAGGCCAGCTAACCTCGGAGCTGATCGCGACCACCAGCGGCGGTTCGTTATCCTGACGTAGGGTTTGTAACTGGAACACCACCAACCGCTGTGAATTTGACATACGGGCGCGGAAAATTGCGGTGCTTTCGCTGTTGCTGATCAGCATGGTTGCCGTCTGCTTTTCCAGCGCATTCAGGTCGTCCGGTTCGATCATCAAATCCGACAGCCTGTCGCCTTTGTGCACCCCCAATACTTGTTCGGCCGGACGGTTCACATCAACAATCCGCAAATCACGCCCGATCAGAAATGCCGCGGCTTTGTCAAAGCTGGAGAGGTGGCCACCGGTTGCCGGGTTTTCGTCCAGCTTTTCCAGAAATTTGTCGGCGCGGCTAAAATGACTGACGTATTCGGCATCCAGATCAACATTGATCAAAGTGCCGTTTGCGCCTTTGCGCAAGGGGCGGATCATGTCCTCCCAATGGTCCAGAAGCTCTTCGTAGCGGGTCGGATCCATTGCAACTTCGTACAAACGATCAATAACGTCATCGCGTACCTTTGGCGACGTTTCCGGATTGATTTTGTCCGTCTGTTTATTCATATCGCGCGTTATCCAATTCCCTGAAAGATTTTTGTGCGCAACAGGCGTTCCGGTAGGATGGCCACGATAGATCACAAGTTGCAAAGCGGCTTTGGAAAAAAGTTAAAAATCCATTCAAGCACGGTATCATTTATTCGCCAACGGGTCCAACCTGTGATCTGGAAACAATGTGTTTTCGCTCGATAACTCTCGCTTAACGCGCTTCAATTTGCCAAGCGAACAACCTTGGCGGGATTAAATGTGTTTTTCGGGTCCAACGCGCTTTTGATCTCGCCCATCACATCCCATCCGTCCCCGTGTTCGGCCTGCATGTAATCCAGCTTGCCTATGCCAACCCCGTGTTCGCCGGTGGCCGTTCCCCCCATTTCCAAGGCGCGTTCGACCATGCGGTTTGACAGGTCTTTGGCGGCTTTCATTTCCTTGGCGTTACCCGGTTCCACCAGCAGGATCGCATGGAAATTGCCGTCCCCGACATGGCCAAGGATCGGACCCGGAATGGGGCTGGCGGCGATGTCGGCGCGGGTTTCCTCGACCGCTTGGGCAAGGCGGGAAATCGGCACGCAAACATCGGTGACAACGGCTGTGGCCCCTTTACGCAGGGCAACGCAGGCGTAATAGGCCTTGTGGCGCATGTCCCACAGCGCGTTGCGCTCTTCGGTTTTGGCGGACCATTTGAAACCGGTGCCGCCCATATCCTGCACGATTTCACCAAAGCGTTCTGCCTGCTCGG
>CAZIDQ010000035.1:4231-6417 GCA_964538015.1 uncultured Marinosulfonomonas sp. | reverse complement strand
AGCGCCAAAACATTGTCGCGCATGGTGCCGTAACGCACCGCGGTGGTGCCGCTGGCCCGTGTGCTGGCCATGCCGCCAAGGGTGGCGTTGGCGCCCGGATCGACCGGAAAGAACAGGCCGGTTGTGCGCAGTTCGGTGTTCAGTTCCTCGCGCGTCAGGCCGGACTGGATCACCACATCCATATCCTCGGCGTTCACGGCCAGCAGGCGGTTCATACGCCCCATATCAATCGTCACACCGCCCTTCACCGCCAATGTATGCCCCTCAAGCGAAGTGCCGACACCGTAGGGGATCACCGGACATTCATGTTCATTGCAAATCTTCACAATCTGCGAAACCTCGCCTGTATTCACCGGATAAGCCACCGCATCGGGCGGGGCGGGGGCGAAATGGGTTTCGGATGCACCGTGGGCGTCCAGATCGGGCTTGGCCAGACTAAGGCGATCCCCTAGAACAGTGGTCAAAGCGGTGATTGCGGTTTGGATGGTCATTGCGGGCCTCAATGCTGTTTTGCGCAAGATAGGCCAAGGTAACGCGGGGTTAAAGCCGCATTTTAAAGGTAAGGTGCTGGCGGTGCTGGACGAGGAAAAAACACTTGTTGCGCGCAAACTGGGCGAGGGGCGGGACAGCCTGCGCGCCGGTTTACGGGTGTTGCGCCAAAAAGGGCCAAGTCAGGTACAGTTCTGGTTCATCGCCTTGGCGATCGGCATTGCCTCGGGATACGCGGCATTGGGATTCCGCAAGGGGATCACGGCGCTGCAAGGCTGGCTGTACGGGGCCGAAGATTTGCACATGCTGCACAGTTTTGCCGAAACGCTGCATTGGTACTGGGTTTTACTGATCCCGATTATCGGCGGGTTGATTGTTGGGCTGATCCTGAACCGGTTTACCGATGACGGGGTGGTGCGATCAGTCGCGGATGTGATCGAAGGCTCGGCCATGCATGAAGGCAGGGTTGAGCAGAAAGAGGGCATCGCCAGCGCGTTTGCCTCGATGATCACGCTGGCTTCGGGCGGGTCCAGCGGGCGCGAGGGGCCGGTGGTGCATCTGGCATCGGTGATTTCCAGCTGGGTGTCGAACCGGATCAACGCCAACGGCATCACGGGGCGCGATCTGTTGGGGTGCGCTGTGGCGGCGGCGGTTTCGGTGTCGTTCAACGCACCGATTGCGGGGGCGTTGTTCGCGCTTGAGGTGGTGTTGCGCCACTTTGCCGTTCATGCCTTTGCGCCGATCGTGATTGCGTCGGTCGCGGGGACGGTGATCAGCCGCATCCATCTGGGCGATGTTACAGAATTTACCCTGCCGGTCGAAGGGGCATTGGTGTTCTACGTCGAACTGCCGGCCTTTATGATCCTTGGCCTGTTGTCCGGTCTGGTGGCCGTGGGGCTGATGAAGGCGGTGTTCTGGGCCGATGATCTGGGCACCTATGTGCAAAACCGCACGCATATGCCCCGCTGGCTGCGGCCCGCCGTGGCTGGCGCGATGCTGGGGGCGCTGGCGATTGCCTTTCCGCATATTATCGGGGTTGGCTATGAAACCACATCGCGGGCGCTAACCGGCAATCTGCTGCTGTATCAGGCGATGATTTTCGCCGTGGTCAAGGTGCTGGCGGTGGCGATCACCATGGCAGGCCGGATGGGCGGCGGCATCTTTTCCCCGTCGCTGATGACTGGCGCGCTGACGGGGTTGGCGTTCGGGCTGATCTCGACCTCGATCTTTCCCAACGTATCGGGCTCCGAAACCATATATGCGCTGGCGGGGATGGGGGCGGTTGCGGCCGCCGTTCTGGGCGCGCCGATTTCGACCACGTTGATTGTGTTCGAACTGACCGGCGACTGGCAAACAGGGTTGGCGGTGATGGTGGCGGTGTCGCTGTCCACCTCGTTGGCCAGCCGGATTGTGGATCGGTCGTTCTTCCTGACGCTGCTGGAGCGCAAGGGCGTGCATCTGTCGGCGGGGCCGCAGGCATATCTTCTGTCAATGTGCGGTGTTGCCAGCGTGATGCGGGCCAAGGGAACCGAGGGTGCGCCCTCGGATGATGCCTGTTGGGAGCTGATCGGGCAGGGGGTTTACATCGACGGCAACGCCACCCTGAAACAGGCAATGCCGATTTTCGATAGCACCGCGCACGCCTATATCCCCGTGGTGACGCTGGGCAGCGAAGCCGAGTCGCCCGAACTGTGGGG
>CAZIDQ010000035.1:0-4131 GCA_964538015.1 uncultured Marinosulfonomonas sp. | reverse complement strand
CGAATAGAACCTGACGTGAAAGGCCCCGCATCAGGTGCGGGGCACGCGTTTACAGTTCCTCGACCGTTATTTGTGCCGGATCGAATGCCAGATAGCCTTTGATCCGCGCCACATCTTTGATCGGATCCTCATAGGACCACACTGCATTTTCCAGCACTGTACTTTTGGTCTGGATTGAATAATAGCGGGCGTCGCCCTTGTGTGGGCAGTGACTGCTTTGGTCGCTTTCGTCCATAAAAATCGTTGCGATATCGTCGCGCGGGAAATAGATCACCGGCTTCATATCACCTTCTTGCAACTCTAGCGCATTCCAGCTTTCGCCCAGAATCGCCCCACCAGCACGCACTACCCATTTGCCCTCGGTCTTGTGAATCCTGATATGCTTTGACATATGATGCGCCCCTTTGATGTTGAGTGAGCATTGACACTAACACATCTAGAAGGCGAATTGCACGTTACAATCGGGCGCAGGCGAAATATTTCCTGCCTGCCTTTATAACTTGCGGCGCAGCATTTGCAGATGCAGGCCAATCGGCGGAAAGAAAAACAGCAAAAAGCCCAGTTTAATATAGGCCAGCACCATCGCGGGTATCCACAATACCGCAATCACAAGCCCAACCCCGCCGGCAATCCGTGTGGCCATACCCGGTGACAGGAACCGCAGTAGCAAAAATTGAAACAGTTTGCCGCCGTCCAGCGGCTGTACCGGAATCATGTTGAACGCCGCCAAAAACAGGTTGATCCAGGCCAGCATATTTACGGCCCACATCAACTGCCCCTCCGGCATATAGGGCCACGCAAGGGACGCCACCGCCCAGATCGCCAGATTTACAATCGGCCCCATCGCCACGATCAATTCGTCCTGCTTGACTGAAGCCGAGCGGGTCCGTTCACAAAATCCGCCACCGCCGTATATCATGATACGGCGAACGGGAATGCCCTGTATCAATGTGGCCCAAGCGTGGCCCATTTCATGCAGGAAAATCGAGCCGATCACCATCGCCAAAAAGATCGCGTTATAGTAAATCTGTGTTGCGCTGGAACTGAACGACATGAACAGCAGTACCAACAAGAAGATGCTGGAGCCGATTTGCACCGGCACACCAAAGGGGCCGCGAAATTCGAAAATGACTTTGCTGTCGTGTAACATGACCTGTCGTTTTACCCTTTAATACAAATTATCCACCGCTTGCGCATTTTGAACCGTTATAGGGGGGCACAGGCGCGGGTCAACCAATCAAGGATTTCATCCGTGACCAAGGGGGCCAGCATTTCGAGGGTCTGCGCGTGATAGGCGTTCAGCCAGTCCCGTTCACCCCGGCTTAACATCCCGGGTTTGATCAGCCGCTTATCAATCGGCACATAGGTCAGGGTTTCAAACGCCATCATATCGCGGTTGTCAGCGCCTTGCAGGGCAGGGGCGGTTTCCACCACGATCAGGTTTTCAATGCGGATGCCAAAGGCCCCCTCGCGATAATAACCCGGCTCGTTCGACAGGATCATACCCGCCTCTAGCGGCACATCCGAGACCTTGGAAATCCGTTGCGGCCCCTCGTGAACCGACAGATAGGTGCCTACCCCGTGGCCGGTGCCGTGGTTATAATCCTGCCCCGCCAGCCACAGCGGAAAACGTGCCAGCGCATCCAGATCACGGCCCGCCATTCCCTTTGGAAACCGCACGCGGGATATGGCAATCATGCCTTGCAACACACGGGTGAAACACGTCTTTTCCTCGTCCCCTACATCGCCAACGGCTATGGTGCGGGTGATGTCGGTGGTGCCGTCCAGATACTGCCCGCCGCTGTCGACCAGCAGCAGTTCGCCTTTGCGGATTTCGCGGTTGGTTTCCTCCGTAACGCGGTAATGGATGATCGCCCCGTTCGGCCCAGCACCGCAGATGGTTTCAAAGCTGATATCGCGCAGGGCATTGGTGTCGCGCCGCAACCCTTCCAGTTTTTTTACCACGTCGATTTCGGTTAAACCGCCCTTGGGGGCCGTATCATCCAGCCAAGCCAGAAAATTCACCATCGCCACCCCGTCACGCAAATGCGCCGCGCGGGTGCCGGCAATTTCGGCGGCATTTTTGCGGGCTTTGGGCAGGATGCAGGGATCGGCTTTGGCCTGCATCTTGATACCCGCGCCCTGCAATATATCACTCACGGCTACCGGAGCCGTATCCGGATCAACCCGCACCACGCCTTGCAACGCTTTAAGCGCCGGTTCAAACGCCTCCCAAGGCTGCACGTCCAGCGCCAGCCCTTCGGCCTTGGCGGGGTCGGTGAACAGATCAACCCGCCCGTCCGCGTGCAAAATGGCAAAACCCTGCACCACGGGATTGCGCTCGATGTCACTGCCGCGAATGTTCAGCAGCCAGCAAATGCTGTCAGGCAGGGTCAGAACGACTGCCTCCGCGCCGCCATCTTTTATATCAGCGGCAATGCGCTTGCGCTTCGCCTCGGCTGTTTCCCCTGCAAATTCAACAGGGTAATCCATAATCTTGCCGCTGGGTCGTGCAGGGCGGTCTGCCCATATCCGGTCCACCAGATTATCCACGGCCACCAGTTCCACACCGCAACTGGCCAGCTTTTCCATCTCGCCCTTTGTGTGCAGCCACGGATCAAAGCCAACCTTGCCACCATCGGGCAACGCCTTGCCCAGCCAATCCGCAAGCGTTGTTTCCGGCCAGTCCACCGGCATGAAATGTTCCAGATCGATCTGCGATTTCACCTGCGTGCGGTAACGCCCGTCCACAAACACGCCCGCCTGATCCGCCAATGCGGCACAAAACCCCGCCGAGCCGGTGAACCCCGTCAACCACGCCAACCGCGCATCACAGGGGGCGACATATTCGCCCTGATGCGCATCCGCACGCGGCACCAGAAAACCGTCCAGTTCTGCGCGGGCCATTTCATCCCGCAACAATGCCAGCCGCGCCGGCCCCTTTTCAGGCGTCGATGTCACCTCGAAACTCTGGAACATCCCTCACCCCTTCTTCTTTTTCTAAATACCTGCTGCGCGCGAACGTCAGGACGCCCGTTTGATCCCCATCACCCGCGCCCGTGCGCGAGGGTCGGAGTCAAACAATGACGCCAGTTGTTCGGTCATTGCACCGGCCAGCTGGTCTACATCGGTGATCGTTACCGCGCGGTCGTAATAGCGGGTCACGTCATGGCCGATGCCAATCGCCAGCAGTTCCACCAGTCGCTTTTTCTCGACCATCCCGATCACATCGCGCAGGTGTTTTTCCAGATAATTCGCGGGGTTAACCGACAGGGTGCTGTCATCCACCGGCGCGCCATCGGAAATCACCATCAGGATTTTACGCGCCTCGGGGCGGCCCACCATGCGGCGGTGCGCCCATTCCAGCGCCTCGCCGTCGATGTTTTCCTTCAGCAGACCCTCTTTCATCATCAGCCCCAGATTGGGCCGCACGCGGCGCCACGGGGCATCGGCGGATTTATAGATGATATGGCGCAGATCGTTCAGACGGCCGGGCACCTGTTCGCGCCCCGCGTTCAGCCATTTTTCACGGCTTTGTCCGCCCTTCCACGCCCGGGTGGTAAAGCCCAGAATTTCCACCTTGACCTGACAGCGTTCCAGCGTGCGGGCCAGAACATCGGCACAGATCGCGGCAATCGAAATCGGGCGGCCCCGCATGGAACCGGAATTGTCGATCAGCAGCGTCACGCAGGTGTCGCGAAATTCGGTGTCTTTTTCGATCTTGAAGGACAGCGGCGTGGTCGGATTTGCCACCACCCGCGCCAGACGGCCGGCGTCCAGAATACCTTCTTCCAGATCAAATTCCCATGCGCGGTTCTGTTGCGCCTGAAGGCGGCGCTGCAATTTGTTGGCAAGGCGTGAAACGGCCCCCTTCAGCGGTTCCAGTTGTTGATCCAGATAGGCCCGCAAGCGTTCCAGCTCGGCGGGTTCGGCCAGATCCTCGGCGCGGATTTCCTCGTCAAAATCGGTGCAGTAAACCTTGTAGTCCGGATCGGCCTCGGACACTGGGGCAGGGGGCGGTGGGTCCATCGGGGCCTCGCCCTCGGGCAACTCGGCCTCGTCGCCCTGCTCCATATCGGCCATGTCGTCCATTGTGACGCTGGCTTGGGACTGGTCCTGCTGTTCGTCCTG
>CAZIDQ010000034.1:16326-19072 GCA_964538015.1 uncultured Marinosulfonomonas sp. | reverse complement strand
TGGTCGGCGGCTTCTTTGCCCGCTACCGCATCCGGTTTTCCAGCAAGGCGGGGGCATAGATCATGATGGACATGCTGCAAATATTCCTGAACGAAAGCTTCTGGGTCGCCAGCCTGCGCATCGCCACCCCGCTGATCTTCGGCGTGTTGGGCGCGTTGCTGTGCGAACGCGCTGGTGTGCTGAACTTGGGGATCGAAGGCATCTTTGTAGTTGGCGCAATGGTTGGCTGGATGTCGGTTTACGCTGGTGCGCCGCTGTGGCTGGGGGTGATTGCCGCCGCCGCCGCAGGCTCTCTATTCGGCCTGTTCCACGCGATCCTGACCGTGCCGCTGGGCCTGTCGCAACATGTTTCGGGGCTGGGAATAACGCTGTTTGCGACTTCGGCTGCGTCCTTCCTGTATCGCACGCTCCTGCCCGATGTATCCTCGCCGCCGCGTATCAAAGCGTTTCAGCCGATGGATGTGCCGATCCTTTCGGACATCCCGTTCCTTGGCCCCGTGGTATTTCAGCAAACCGCCATGACATGGCTGGCACTGATCATGGTTGGCGTGGTCTGGTGGGTGATCAACCGCACTCCACTGGGCGTGGCGCTGCAAGCGGTGGGGGACAACCCCGATGCGGTGAACGCGCAAGGGTTGTCGGTTTACAAACTGCGCATCGGCGCGGTGATGGCCGGATCGGCGCTGATGGCACTGGGTGGCGCGTTCCTGACCATGTCGGCGTTTGACGCGTTCTTCTTTGGTATGGTAAACGGGCGGGGTTGGATTTGTATTGCCTTGGTCATTTTTGCCAGTTGGCGACCGGGCAAGGCGCTGTTGGGCGCATTGTTATTTGGTATGTTCGACGCTTTTCAGGTGCGCCTGCAAACCGAGGCGGGCGCGATTGTGCCGTCGCAGATATTCCTGATGGCGCCCTATGTTTTATCGATTATCGCGCTGGTCATTGTTGCCAGAAAAGCCGAATACCCCCGCGCCCTGCTGCACCCGTGGTTCAAGGGCCACCGATAGGAGAGAGACCCCATGCGATTTGACCTGCTTGTCACCAACGCCACCCTGCCGGATGGCCGCAAGGGACATTGCATCGCCTGCAAGGATGGCAAGATCGTTGCGATTGAACGCAGCATTGATGCCGAGGCCGACACAGTACTGGACGCGGAATCGCAACTGGTGTGTCCGCCCTTTGTGGACCCGCATTTCCATATGGACGCCACGCTGTCGCTGGGGCGACCACGGATGAACACCTCGGGTACATTGCTGGAAGGGATCGCGCTGTGGGGCGAGTTGAAACCGCAGCAAACGGTGGACGAGATCGTTGATCGTGCCTTGCGCTATTGCGATCTGGCCGTGGCGATGGGGATCGGCGCGATCCGCAGCCATGTGGATATTTGCGATGATGATCTGAAGGGGGTGGATGCGCTGATCGAGGTGCGCAAACAGGTCGCGCCCTATCTGGACCTGCAACTGGTCGCCTTTCCACAGGATGGCGTGTTGCGCGACCCCAAGGCAATGGAAAACCTGACCCGCGCGCTGGATCGCGGAGTCGATGTGGTGGGCGGCATCCCGCATTTTGAGCGCACCATGCAGGACGGCGCAGAGTCCGTGCGTCTGCTGTGTGAAATTGCCGAAAAGCGCGGGCTGATGGTCGACATGCATTGCGACGAAAGCGATGACCCCCTCAGCCGCCATGTGGAAACGCTGGCCTATGAAACCACGCGGCTTGGCTTGCAGGGGCGGGTGGCCGGATCGCACCTGACCTCGATGCATTCGATGGACAATTACTATGTCTCCAAACTGATCCCCCTGATGGCCGAGGCCGGATTGCACGCCATCCCCAACCCGCTGATCAACATCATGCTGCAGGGGCGGCACGACACCTACCCCAAACGTCGCGGGCAAACGCGGGTGCGTGAATTGCGCGATGCGGGGGTCACGGTTGGCTTTGGCTCGGATTGCGTGATGGATCCATGGTATTCTCTGGGCAAGGCCGACATGCTGGATGTTGCGTTCATGGGGCTGCATGTGGGGCAGTTGTCGTCGCGCGATGACATGCGCTGGTGCTTTGACGCGGTGACGGTGAATTCGGCGCGGATTATGGGGTTGCAGGGATACGGGCTTGAGGTGGGCTATGACGCCAATTTCGTGCGCCTTCAGGCCGATGACCCGATCGAGGCGATCCGCCTGCGCGCGCACCGGTTAAACACGGTGCGCGGTGGCAAGTTGATCGCCTGCTCCCCCAATCTTGAACATGTGTTGAACCTGCCGGACAGACCGATGACGCTGGAGCCTTCACACTACGCGCCGAACGGACATTCCGGATAATGCACATGCGCCAGATATAATCCTTGCGGCGGGCTGACAGGGCCACAGGCGGCGCGATCTTTGGCCGCTAGCGCATCGCGTACATCTTCGGGTGTCCACGCGCCCGCGCCAACCCGCTCCAGTGTGCCGACAAAGCTGCGCACCTGATTATGCAGAAAACTGCGGGCGCGAACGTGGAAATGAATTTCGCGGCCATAGGGAATGTTCAGCACTTCGATGCGCAATTCGTCCAGCGTTTTGACGGGCGATTGTGCCTGACATCCGACCGAGCGGAAGGTGGTGAAATCATGCTGTCCCAGCAGATAATCCGCGCCGCGCTGCATCGCTGACAGATCCAGCGGATGTTTCACCTGCCACACCAGCCCTTTGTCATGTACCACAGGCGCACGGCGGCTGACCAGCCGGAACAGATAGCGCCGCTCGCGGGC
>CAZIDQ010000034.1:10052-16226 GCA_964538015.1 uncultured Marinosulfonomonas sp. | reverse complement strand
ACGGGGGGCTGGATTGGCTCCGAAGTGACGGTGCGGTTGGGGGTCACGGGCCTGAGCCGCGCGGGCAAGACGGTGTTTATCACCTCCTTGGTGGCCAATCTGCTGGATCGCGGGCGGATGCCGCAATTGCTGGGCGCGGCCTCGGGCGCGGTGCAGGCGGCCTATTTGCAGCCGCAGCCCGATGATACGGTGCCGCGGTTTGAATATGAAACGCATCTGGCAGCATTGACGGCGGATCAGCCCCATTGGCCGCAAAGCACCCGCAACGTTTCGCAACTGCGGGTGTCGCTGAAGGTGCAGCCGACGGGGCTGCTGGGCAACCTGTCCGGCCCGCGTGTGGTGCATCTGGATATTGTCGACTACCCCGGCGAATGGCTGCTGGACCTTGGCTTGCTGGACAAAAGCTATGCCGAATGGTCCGCCGGTGTGCTGGAGGTGATCAGGGGGCGCGAGTGCGCGTCGGATTTTCTGGCGCAGGAGGTCGATCCCGCAGCCGCGTTTGATGAAACACAGGCGCAGGAATTGGCCGCCGTTTACACCACCTACCTTCATGCCGCCCGCGAGGCGGGGTTTTCCGACTGCACGCCGGGGCGGTTCCTGCTGCCCGGCGAAATGGAAGGCTCGCCGGCGTTGACCTTTGCGCCGATCCCGCAGCCCGAAAAGCCCAAACGCGGCTCGATGTGGCGCGAGATGGAGCGCCGGTATGAGGCCTACAAGAAACAGGTGGTGCAGCCGTTTTTCCGCGATCATTTCGCCAAGATCGACCGCCAGGTGGTGTTGCTTGACGCGCTGGGTGCCATTCACCGTGGCCCGCAGGCGGTCGAGGACATGCGCCGCGCGATGGGGGATGTTCTGAAGGCCTTTCGCCCCGGCAAGGTGGGGTTTCTGGCCTCGCTGTTCGGGGTACATCGGGTCGAGCGCATTCTGTTTGCCGCCACCAAGGCGGATCATCTGCACCACCGCCAACACCCGCGCCTGACCGCGATCATTACCGCCATGCTGCGCGATGCGCGGGATCGGGCAGATTTTTCCGGCGCGCTGACCTCGGCCATGTCGATTGCCGCCCTGCGCGCCACGGTCGAGGAAACACTGGAACATGATGGCAAGCGGCTGGACTGTGTGCGCGGCACCCTGCTGGACAGCGGCAAACAGGCCGCGTTTTACCCCGGTGAATTGCCCGATGATCCGGCAAAACTGTTGTCGCCCGCCCGTGAAGGGGCGCAGAAATGGCTGGGCGAGGATTATCAGATCATGAGCTTTGCCCCAGCACCCCTGCACCTGAAACCGGGCGAGGGGCCGCCGCATATCCGGCTGGACAAGGCGGCGGAATTTCTGATCGGGGATTATTTAAGATGAGCGAAAAATCAAACGGCCCCGTGCTGATCGAACTGGAACAGGACACGTCCGACATCACCCCCGCCACCGCCCCGCCGGTGCCCGATGCCCCCGCCCCAACGGGGCAGGCGATGCAGACGCTGGCGCAGATCGCGGCAAGGAAACCGTCACGGCTGGCCCGCTGGTTCTGGTCGCTGGTGGTGGCGCTGGGCGGGTTCGCCCTGTCGGTGGCCGCGTGGGATTTCGTCACGGGCATGATCGCGCGCAATACCTATCTGGGCTATCTGGCGTTGGGGCTGACGGTGCTGCTGTTGGCTGTGCTGGCGGTCATGGCCCTGCGCGAGGCCTTGGGATTTGCCCGCCTGAAACGGCTGGATCGGGTGCATCGGGCGGCAGGGGCGGCGCTGGCCTCGGGTGATCTGGAGGCTGCGCGGGATGTGACGGACCGGTTGATGGCACTCTATGCGGGCCGCGAGGATACCGACTGGGGGCGGGCGAATTTTAGCGAGCGCAAGGGCGATGTGTTTGACGCTGACGGGTTGCTGGCACTGGCGGAAAGCGAAGTGATCGTGCAGCTGGATTCCCAAGCGGTAAAGGAGATCGAGGCTGCCGCGCGGTCGGTGGCGATGGTAACGGCGATTGTGCCGCTGGCGCTGGCTGATGTGGCGGTGGCGCTGACGGCGAACCTGCGGATGATCCGCCGCATTGCCGAGGTTTACGGCGGGCGCTCTGGCGTGATCGGCAACTGGCGGCTGACCCGAAGCGTGCTGACCCATCTGGTCGCCACGGGCGCGGTGGCGGTGGGCGATGACCTGATCCATTCGATTGCCGGTGGCGGGGTGTTGTCGAAAATCTCGCGCCGGTTTGGCGAGGGGGTGATCAACGGTGCCCTGACCGCGCGGGTCGGGGTGGCGGCGATGGAAGTCTGCCGTCCGCTGCCGTTCATCAACGCCAAACGCCCTGCGGTGACAGGGCTGGTCAAGCGGGCGCTTGCGGGGTTGTTTAATGTCAAATCCAAATGAATATGTAGAAACCTATCTGAAAGAATACATTACACGCAGTGATCCTGGTTTTGCAGTGTTGGTTTCCGCCCCTTGGGGGGCGGGTAAAACCTATCTGGTCAAGAAATTGATTGAAACGCAAAAAGGGGATGAAAAGCCGCTCTATGTTAGCCTGTTTGGGGTGAAAAATAGTGACGATATCGATTTGGCAATTTTGATGGCGGGAGCACCTGCCCTTGATAATGGCATTATGAAACTCGGGAGGCGCATTGGCGCCGCTGCACTCAAATTGTTGCCTGCTGATAGTGCAGATTTCAAGTTAGCTGACTTTATAAAACTAGAGCTTCCACAAAACATGATCTTTGATGATATTGAACGCACCAATATGTCCACCAAGGAACTTCTTGGTTACCTCAACAGTTTTGTCGAGCATGAAGGGAAAAACCTGATCCTGTTGGCTAATGAGGATGAACTTTGGAAGGATGAAGATCGGCGCACCAAAGAAAAACTGGTTGGTCATACGTTAACGGTGCAGGCCAATGTTGAAGCTGCGTTGGCGGCGCTGATCAAGGCACTGGATGATGACGGGGCGACAGAATACCTGACGAAGCAGCAAGATGTTGTGAAACGCGTGTTCCAGCAATCTGCCACTAATAACCTGCGGGTTTTGGGGCAGTGTCTTTGGGATTTTGAGCGGTTGTTTAAAGCGCTGGATAAAAACCACCGCGAAAATGAGGCGGGCATGAAAGAGTTTCTCAGCCTCTTTCTGGCGCTATCCATTGAATATAAAACTGGTGGGCTTGATCGTAATGACTTGGAACAGCGTGATGGGTTATACCCAAATGACCGTGATGAGCCTGAAATGGAAAAGCTGCTGGTGGCTCGGGAAAAATACGCTGATGAAAATATCCGACAGGGGCGATATGGCAGTGCTTTACCCACGGGCTTTGCAATCTCCCTGATCTGTGACGGATGGGTTGCACCGAAGGAAATTAACAAGGTTCTATCGCAATCGCGCCATTTTGCCAGTGTCAAGGAAGAGGCCGAATGGGAGACCGTGATAAGGGCTTGGAGCAGAAAAGAAGAGGATGTGTCCAAGGCTGTTGAGCTGATGGAAGAAAAGTTTGCAGCGCGCATATATCACGATGCTGGGAAGGTGTTGTTGGTATTTGTCAACCGTTTGAAGCTTCCTGAAATGGGGTTTTTGACACAAACGATGAAAGCGGTTGAAGAAGAGTGCCGCAAATACATTGATGATCTGGCAAAAGCAGAAAATCTGTGTGGGTTTGATCCGACGAAAGATTGGCGCGAAAGGTACGGGTATGATGATCATGCCCATCTAGGATATGTCTGGCCTCCCGATGATTGCCCTCAGGGCGAGGCGTTCTGGCGACTATACGGGTATATGAAAAAGACGCAGGACCGCGTGTTTGAAGACAGCTTCCCCACAATATGTGACGACCTGTTGACGCTTATGGAAACGGATACGGACCAGTTTCGAATACGCCTGTCTGCCAATAATACAGTCGATGCAATCTATCAGGAGCATCCTGTCTTGAAGGAAATGGATGTGCAGACCTTTGTGGATAAATTGCTGAAATTGCCCCCCCTTTCCCGAAACGAAATTTTCAATACTTTGAAAGAGAGGTATAGTTTCCAAGATGAAAAAATGAGGGTAGAAAGAGATTGGCTAAAGAGTATTCAGAAAGAATTATTCGCCCGTATGCCAGCCCTTTCTGATTTCAAGCGCTGGCAGTTGCAGCACGCTGTCGACATTCATCTAACAAAACGCATTCAAGAGTGGGATGTGGGCGATGCCAAATCCTGAAAGTGTAAAGTGCCGCTTTCCGCTAACTTTCGTGATCTGCGCCTGATGCGCTGGTCCCCAACCAAGCTGGCGCTTGCGGGGGTGTTCGGGCGCGGGTAGGCTGGGGCAATTGTTTGTTTATTGGGGGTTCGTTTTGGAACTGGTTATCCCGACGTTATTATTGGCGCTTTATCTGCTGTTCAGCCATCTGAAGCTGAAGAAAAAGGTGGCCGAGCTGGAACGCCGTGTGGACGGCTTGCAAGCCGGGGACATGCCCGAAGTTGTCGCCGTGCCGCCAAATGCCTCCCAATCCGCTGCGGAAAAAATGCCGGAGCAGGGGCCGGTAACGATCAAGGATGTGGCCCCGAAAAGTATCCCTTGGAAGCCGGGCAAAACAGACAACCCCGATTTTGTTCCGAAACCCGTAGCGATTTCGGAACCTTCCCAGCCCCGCGCCTTTGTGTTCAACCGCGATAAAACGGCCGCCTTGCTGGGTTGGTTGCAAGCGAACTGGTTTTTGGCCGTTGCCGCGCTTTCGATGGCGCTGGCGGGGGTGTTTTTCGTGCAATACGGCATTGAAAACGGCTATCTGACCCCGTTCTGGCGGGTGATGGGGGCGCTTGCCTTGGGCGTTGCCTTGATCGCGGCGGGGGAATGGATCCGCAGGCGGGCAGGGGACGAGGACAGCCATGCGGCCTATCTGCCCTCGACCTTTTCCGGTGCGGGGCTGGTGGCGCTGTTTGCCGGTGTGCTGGCCGCGCGGCAGATGTATGGGCTGATCGGGCCGGAGATGGCGCTGGTCGGGCTGATCGCCGTGTCGGCGCTGGCGGTGGTGCTGGGCTGGTTTTACGGCCCGTTGCTGGCGGCGGTCGGCATTGTCGGCGCCACGGCGGCACCGTTTTTGGTGGGGGGCAGCAGCGAAAATGGCTGGCTGTTCTATTACTATTTCGCGCTGATACTGGTTGCGGGCCTGTTGGTGGATGCGATCAAACGCTGGGCCTGGGTGTCGGCGCTGACGCTGATCTTTACCATTGGCGGGGCGTGGGCGGTTTACGGAATGGGTGCGCGCGAGGACCATTTTCTGGCGTTCCTGTTGATCATGGCTGCGGCATCGGCAGCGATCCCGCCGTTGCGGTTCTGGCCTGCGCACGAAGGGCAGATGGTTTCGCTATCGCTGTTTCGCATGGGCAAGGCGGATTGGCCGGAATTTCCGACCCGCATCGCCTTTGGGGGCTTTGCGGCGGCTGTGGTTTCGGCGGCGCTGGTGTCGGTCGAGGCAACGCACGGGGATGTCTGGCTGGCCATCTTTGTGCTGTCGGTTTTGATGGGTATGGCTGTGATCTGGTTCAGGGGGGCACCTGCGCTGCGGGATACGGTTGCCTTGCCGCCGCTGGCGGTTTTGACCGTGCTGGGTATGCAGGCCAGTGCGCGCGGAGATTTATTCAGACTGTTTCGCGCAGGGGCACACCGAATGCCCGAAACCTCGCCGCCTTGGGATGTGACGTGGCTGGTGGGGATCGCGCTGGTTGGAACGGCGCTGATTTTCTGGCGCGGGATGCGGGAAAAGGAATACCGGCTGGTCTGGGCTGGCGGGGCAGCATTGTTTGCGCCTTTGGTGGTGGCCACGCTGGATATCTGGTGGAGACCTGTGCCGGTGCTGGGGCAGGCATTGTGGGCGTGGCACGGGATGGCGGTGGCGATTGTGATGGTGCTGTTTGCGCTGCGCTGCGCCAAAGCGGATGGTCAGGACCGGCGGCGGGTGGCGATATATGCGCTGGCGGCGATGGTGATGATCACCTTCGCGCTGGTGGTGATGTTATCCAGCGTGGCGCTGACGCTTGCAATAGCGGTGATGGTGCTGCTGGCAGCGTTAATTGACCGGCAGTTGGACCTACGTCTGCTGTCGGTGTTTGTGCAGGTCGGCGGGGTGGTTGCCGGCTATCGGCTGGTGGTCGATCCGGGTGTGATCTGGGCCTATGAGGCCGCGCAATGGGAAGTTCTGTTGGGCTATGGCGGGGTAATCCTGCTGTT
>CAZIDQ010000034.1:1728-9952 GCA_964538015.1 uncultured Marinosulfonomonas sp. | reverse complement strand
ATGAGGCCGCGCAATGGGAAGTTCTGTTGGGCTATGGCGGGGTAATCCTGCTGTTCGCCGCGGCGTGGTATCTGTTGCAGGCCCGCAAGCGGATGGCGGCGATTGTGGTGATGGAATCGGCGGTGTTCACGCTGATCGGCGTGTTTGCCAGCGTTGAACTGTTGCGCCGGTTCGATAATGTCAACGATCCCCATCCGTTGATTGCGGCCTTTGGCCTGATCTGGCTGATTTCGTCTGCAAACCAACTGTACCGGATGAAAATTGGCGGCTGGATGCGCTGGGTGCGGTTGGGGCTGGCCGTAGTGTTTGGCGTGATCGGTTTGATGGCTTTGGTGGCGAACCTGACGTTCACAAACCCGTTGCTTGAGGGATCGGAAACCGTACATGGGCCAATGGTGTTTGACTCGCTGATGCTGGCCTATTTGATCCCCGCGTTGTTGTTCGCCTTTGTGGCGCTGCGGTTTACCCACCTATTTCGCTGGTTCCGCATCCTGTTGGGCGCTGTGGCATCCGCGTTGGCGGCACTCTATGTGGTGCTGGAGATCCGGCGGTTCTGGCAGGGGGACAGGATCGTTTCCTACCGGGATACATCGGATGGCGAGCTTTACAGCTATACCATTGCCATGCTGCTGATCTCGGTCGGGTTGCTGTTCTTTGCCTTCAGCAAACGCTCTGATCTGATCCGCAAAGCGGCGATGGTGGGGATCGGGCTGACCATTGCCAAAGTGTTCCTGATCGACATGTCGGGGCTGACCGGATTGACGCGGGTGGCGTCCTTCCTTGGGTTGGGGCTGTCGCTGTCAGGGCTGGCGTGGGTCAGCCGGCAGATGACCCTGCAATGGGACAAAGGAAAGGACGAGGGGGCGGAAAGCTGACGTCAGTTGCCGCCCCCGAAATCTTTTAAAGATTTCGTCCTGTTTTCTTTTAAAGAAAACAGCGCCTAGCCCAAAGTCGGCACTTCGTCCGCCGGTTTCTGCACGTCCTGCACCCCCATCCGCAAACCGCGTCCGATGCGATGCACCAGCGCCGACCATGCGGCAGCGGTTTCTTCTGGCAGGTTTTCATCCAGCACCTTGTCAAACAGCGCCAGCCAGCCATCGAAATGATCGGCTCGCACGTCCCCTGCCCGCATATGCGCCATCATCGGATTGCCGTCATAGCTGCGTTCAAACAGGATGGCGTTGCGCCAGAAACGGGCGATCTTGGCCTCGTGTTCGGGCCAGTTTTTGACATGGCCGTTAAAGATCGGACCCAGCACCGGATCCTTGCGCACATTGGCGTAGAAATGGGTCATGACCAGTTCGATTTGTTCCGGTGTAATCGGGAAACGGGGGGGCATTGCGTTCATATCGTGCGCCTTTGGCTTTGGTTATCGGCCTATAGATAGGATGCGTTGCGCCGAAGGGAAAGGGGTGGTTTGTCGCAACCGGTTGCCGGCGCACTGGACCATTGCGCATTCCCCCCCTATAACGCGCCTATGGATAGAATATTCGCGATCATTATTCGAATTACCTACCCGGCGCTCTGAACATTGACGAGCCGCCGGGTTAAAGGCGTCTGATATGATCGCGCCGCCCTCATCCCATAGCATTCCCAATTCCAAGGAAGCCGCAAATGTGCGCCGATACCCCTGAAACCCCCGATTACAAATCCACCCTGCATCTGCCGAAAACCGATTTTCCGATGCGCGCAGGCCTGCCCAAACGCGAACCCGGCTGGCTGGAACGCTGGGCGCGGATTGGCGTTTACGACCGCCTGCGCGAAAAGCAGGGTCGCGATGTGTTCACCCTGCATGACGGTCCGCCCTATGCGAATGGCCATCTGCACATCGGTCACGCGCTGAACAAGATCCTCAAGGATATGGTTGTGCGTTCCCAGCAAATGATGGGCAAAGACGCGCGTTATATCCCCGGTTGGGATTGCCACGGTCTGCCGATCGAATGGAAGATCGAGGAGCAGTATCGCAGCAAAGGCAAGAACAAGGACGACGTGCCGATCAACGAGTTGCGCGGCGAGTGCCGCAAGTTTGCCGAAGGCTGGGTCGACATCCAGCGCGAGGAATTCAAGCGGCTGGGTGTTGCGGGCAAATGGGATGATCCTTATCTGACGATGAATTACAGTTCCGAAGCGGTGATCGCCGAGGAATTCATGAAGTTCGTGATGAACGGTAGCCTTTATCGCGGCTGTAAACCTGTGATGTGGTCGCCGGTTGAAAAAACCGCGCTGGCCGAGGCCGAGATCGAATACCACGATCACCAGAGCCATACGATCTGGGTGAAGTTCTATTTCACCAATGCCACCGGTGATCTGGACGGCGCAGCGGTGGTGATCTGGACCACCACCCCCTGGACCATCCCGCAGAACAAGGCCGTGGCCTATAACCCCAAGATTGCCTATGGCCTGTATCAGGTGGACGCCACCGAAGAAGAAAGCTGGACAGCGGCAGGGGACAAATTTGTTCTGGCCGACACACTGGCTGCCGATACGCTGGAAAAATCCCGCGTCACCAAATTCACCCGCTTGCGCGATGTTACGGCGGATGAACTGGCGCCGCTGGTCTGCAAACACCCCTTTGCCGATCTGGATGCCTTTTGGGATTATGCCGAAGGTGTGCCGATGATCGACGGTGATCACGTCACAGACGAGGCCGGCACCGGCTTTGTCCACACAGCCCCCAGCCACGGCGCGGATGACTATGAATGTTTCGTGAAACGCGGCTGGACCGACCGGATGACTCATAACGTCAACGAGGATTCCGCGTTTGAGGAGTTCGTGCCCTTCTTTGCCGGACTACAAGTTTTTGACCGCAAGGGCAAGGAAGGCAAGGCCAACACCGCCGTGATCAACAAACTGGTCGAGGCAAACGCGCTGATCGCCCGTGGCCGGATCAAGCACAGCTATCCGCACAGCTGGCGCTCCAAGGCGCCTGTCATTTTCCGCAATACACCGCAGTGGTTTGTAGCGATTGACAAGGAATTAAACGACGGGATGGACGGATGCGGTAAAACCATCCGTGAACGGGCCCTGACCGAAATTGACAACGTTAAATTCACGCCGCAATCAGGTCGCAACCGTCTGTTCGCCATGATGGAAAATCGCCCCGACTGGGTGCTGAGCCGTCAACGCGCCTGGGGCGTGCCGCTAACCTGTTTCATCCGTGACGCAGAGCAAGGGCAGGTGGAAATCTTGCGCGACCGGGCTGTGAACGCACGGATTGCCGAGGCGTTCCGCGCCGAGGGGGCGGATGCGTGGTTTGCCGATGGCGCGCGTGAACGTTTCCTTGAGGGTGTGGCGGATGCCGACAGCTGGGAGTTGGTCACCGATATTCTGGACGTGTGGTTTGACTCCGGTTCAACCCACGCCTTTGTGTTGCGGGATCGTGAAGATGGATCGCCCGATGGCATTGCCGACCTTTATCTGGAAGGCACCGACCAACATCGCGGTTGGTTTCATTCCTCGTTGCTGCAATCGGTCGGCACCACCGGACATGCGCCCTATCGCGGGGTTCTGACGCACGGGTTTACGCTGGATGAAAAGGGCATGAAGATGTCCAAGTCGATTGGCAACACCATCGTGCCGGAAACCGTGGTCAAGCAATATGGCGCGGATATTCTGCGGCTTTGGGTGGCGCAGGTCGATTTCACCGCCGATCAGCGGATCGGGCCGGAGATTTTGAAAGGTGTCGCTGACAGCTACCGCCGCCTGCGCAACACCATGCGGTATATGCTGGGGTCCTTGGGTGAATTCAAAGCCGAAGACGCCGTGGCCCCCGCTGACATGCCAGAGCTGGAACGCTGGGTGCTGCACCGTTTGGCCGAGTTGGACAAGGTGGTGCGCGAAGGTTACGTTGCCTATGATTTCCAGGGCGTGTTCCGCGCACTGTTCGAATTTGCCACGCTGGATCTTTCGGCGTTCTACTTTGATATCCGCAAGGATGCGCTTTACTGCGATAACAACAGCCTGAACCGCCGTGCGGCGCTGACCGTGCTGGATATGCTGCATCAGCGGTTGACCACATGGCTGGCCCCGATCCTGACCTTCACAATGGAAGAGGTCTGGCTGGAACGTCACGAAGGCGACGATGTTTCCGTGCATCTGGAAGATTTCCCAAAAACACCCGCGGATTGGCAGGACGATGATCTGGCCGCCAAATGGGATGCCATCCGCCGCGTGCGCCGTGTGGTGACGGGGGCGATTGAAATCCAGCGGCAGGAAAAGGTGATCGGAGCGAGTCTTGAGGCCGCACCGACCGTGCATGTGCGCGACGCTGATATGCTGGCAGCGGTGAAATCAGTGGATTTTGCTGATGTTTGCATCACCTCGGACATGCGCCTGACTGACGATCCGATTTCGGACGCGGCTTTCCGTTTGCCGGAAGTTGAGGGTGTGGGCGTCGAGTTTGAACGCGCGGAAGGACAGAAATGCCAGCGTTGCTGGAAAATTCTGCCGGACGTGGGCAAGCACAACCATGCGGATGTCTGCGGGCGTTGTGATGCGGCGCTGAGCTAAAGCAAATCAAACGCGGGCCTTGCGAAGGGCCCGCGTTTGCGCAAGGGTTGCCCATGCCCATTGCAACCATAGACACCCCCACCGGTCCGATGACCCTGACCGAAGAAAACGGCGCGATCACGGCTGCGATGTGGGGTGGGCCGACAGGCGAGGACGACACCCCGCTGCTGCGCCGCGCGGCCATGCAGATCGGGGAATATTTTGCAGGCACCCGCACCGAATTTGATCTGCCATTGCGGGTGATCGGGTCTGACTTCCAACAGGCCGTTTGCGATGTGATGCTGGCAATCCCGTTTGGCGAAACAGTGACTTATGGCGATATCTCCAAACAGTTGAACACCCCGGCTCAAGCCATCGGGCAGGCCTGTGGCGGCAACCCGATCCCGTTGATCATTCCCTGCCATCGTGTGTTGGGGGCGAACGGATTGGGCGGGTTTTCAGGCGATGGGGGCGGTTTGGCCGGAATCGAGTTGAAAGTGCAACTGTTGCGCCATGAGGGTGCGGCCGGGTTGCTGATTTGAGCACATTTGTTTTCCTTGCCGTCATGGGGGCGGCCCTGCTGCATGCCACATGGAATGCCCTGATCAAAACCGGCGGTAACAAGCTGA
Source organism: uncultured Marinosulfonomonas sp. (assembly GCA_964538015.1). GTDB lineage: Bacteria > Pseudomonadota > Alphaproteobacteria > Rhodobacterales > Rhodobacteraceae > Profundibacter. The sequence continues at coordinate 4,835 of CAZIDQ010000034.1, read as the reverse complement.
CCTCGATGTTGATCATGACCATCATTGAAGGGGCAATGGGGGCCGTGGTGGCGATGACACAAAAACTGCCACAAGGCGAAGTCTGGTTTTGGGTGATCGGTTCGGGCATTCTGCATTCGGCCTATAAGTTCTTTTTGGCCTTTGCCTATGAACATGGCGATCTTAGCCGCGTCTACCCGATCGCGCGCGGTGCCGCGCCGATGATTGTGATGCTGGTCAGCCTGCTGTTTTTGTCCGACGTGATCAGCGGCTACGAAACCCTTGGCATTGCCCTGCTGGGCATCGGCATTCTGATGATGGCGCGCGGGGTGTTCACCGATGGCGAATCCCGCCGGCTGGTGCCATTGGCGCTGTGTTCGGCCATGGCCACGGCGGCCTATTCGCTGGTTGACGGCATGGGCGCGCGGGTGGCGGGCGATGCCGTGATGTTCGTGGCGTGGCTGTTCGTGTTCGATGTGCTGGGGTTTGTTCCCATGGCCTATGCGCTGCGTGGTCGTGCGGTGTTTGTGGCCAACCGGCGGTCATGGGGGTTGGGCGCGGTGGCGGCGCTGGCCTCTTACGGGGCCTATGCGATTGCGGTCTGGGCGATGACGCAGGCGCCGATCGCATTGGTGGCGGCGCTGCGCGAAACCTCGATCCTGTTTGCTGTGCTGATCGGCTGGTTGATGTTTGGCGAAAGGCTGGGGCGGGCCAAGGCGCTATCGGCGGCTTTGATCGTGGCAGGCGTTATGCTGACGCGGCTTTAGCGGGGATAATCTGCTGCGCAATCCCCGCACCAATCAGATAAATGCTGGTCACAACCAGCCCCCAATGCGCCCAGCTTTCGGGGTGAAAATCGACCCACGCCGCCCAGCCCGCAAAGAATGTCCACGCCAAGGCCATCGGCAATGTCAGCCCCCGCCAACGTTCGGTACGTACGGGATGTACAAATTTCAGCGGTATGAACATGGTGATAGACAGGCCAATTACCAGCACCAGCATCAGCCAGTAATTCGGCTGTAGCGCGAATAGAACCAGCACCACCATGTTCCAGCATCCGGGAAAGCCCGAGAAGGAATTATCCTTGGTTTTCATGCGGGTATCGGCGAAATACAAAGCACTGGCAAAGGTGATGATAATGATGATTGTCCAGCCGGTCCAGTTGGGCAACAGGCCCGATTTGAACAGGGCAAAGGCGGGGATGAACACATAGGTCAGATAGTCGATGATCAGGTCCAGAAGAACCCCGTCGATTTCCGGCGCGTTGGTTTTGACATCGAATTTGCGCGCTAATGGCCCGTCGATGCCGTCCACGAAAAATGCCACGACCAGCCACAGGAACATCAAATCCCATTTCTGGTCAACCGCCGCCAACATGGCCAGCATAGCCAGCACCGCGCCGGTGGCGGTGAACATGTGGACGAATATGGCGCTTAAACGTGTTGTCATAAAACCGTCATGGACGAAAAAGCGGGGGGCTGTAAATAGTTAACTGCCTTGGGTCGGGGATTCCTGACCTTTCAGGCGGATACTGAAACGCGGGCCGCGATCGGGCAGGGGGGTGAACCCTGCGGCTTGATAGAGCCGTTGCGCGAGGTGGTTATCGGGATGGGTGCCAACCGTCATATAGGTGCACCCCATATCGGTGGCGGTTTTCATCGCGGCCTTGATCAACCGTTGCCCAATCCCGCGCCCGCGCCAATCTTGCAGCATAAACAGGTGGTGCATCTCCATACCCCGAAGCCCCCATTGCAACTGGATCAGCGGACACAGGGTGGCATAGCCGATGGGGCGGGATTCAGCGCGGGCCACCAAAGTGGGTGCCCACGCGGGCTTTCCCAGAATGTCGCGGTTTAAGGTGGCTAGCGTTACGGCTGCAGTGTCATCGTGATGCGTGGCGAGGGCTTGGGCCATGCCTAGAATGGCAGGCAAGTCGGCTTTGGTCGCTGGCTCGATTGTGGGGGCTGGGGGTGGCATAGGCGGTACCTTTCGGGGGATGGTCGCGAAGGGCGCAAAAACAACAAAACCGCCCCAGCGGCGGTTGTTTCATCAGATTTGGCCGCGCTGTTTCTATGAAGGGCGCGGGTAATATGTGGTGAATGTTGCGTTTGGTTTGGTCATACGGGCAGGCTAATGCGGGCGGGGCATTGCGTCAATGTTGGGGTGTGATCAGTGAAAAAGTTACAGAACAGAGAGGTTGTCCCAAAAATCGGTATGTGGCCTGCAGACATACAACGTGCTTGCAACAAAGCGATCGGGGTGTTCAACCCTTAGGAACTTCATACGTCTGGGGGACCAGTTGTAGAATTCTTTTCCGGTGTCGGTTTCCACAATCAGCAGGCCGTGGAAATACCATCTGGAGGTGCTTTTGAATCCCGATGCTGTGGTATAAAAAGATAACCCCCTTAGCTGCGCAAAAGACCTGACAGGGGTGCTGCGAAAATGCGAGGCCACGCAGAACGCACGATTATCGGCAAGCCGGTTTGCCTGCCAGAAAACGGCTGCACCCGATATCAGTGACCACAGGGCAACAGCAAGCGGTGCAAACAGCAGGATGACGGGGGCGGTTTTGAAAGGCATTGGCCGGTTTTGCGTTGCCAACATCAGGATAGATGCGCTGACGGAAAGGGTGAGCGACAGGCCGTGAACCATTGCTATTAAGTTGCCAACTCCACTTAATGTTATAATCAGGAGAGTTAGGATAATTCCGATGATCGCAAATGTTATTGCGATCCCCGCAGCAACTGTTTTGTTTAGCGGCTTCGGCAGTGTTAGCCAGAAGATGGTAAGGAATAATGGCAACAACGCCGTGACTGAGATTGCTCCGATTGGCCAATACAGCCATCCGGCGCCGTGGCCCAGATTGTCGGGGAAAAACGGGATGGGGGTGAACCCCAAGGCGATCAGAATACCGGTGGTGACTAAAAACAGACGTAACATCCAGCGGATAAGACCATTTATCGGGGCGGATGTCATGCGGGAAATGGAATTTTCTCACCGCGCCTTCGGATGCGTCTTTTCATAGACTTCCATCAATCGCGCGGTATCGACCGAAGTATAGGCCTGCGTGGTGGACAGCGAGGCATGGCCCAGCAGTTCCTGAATGGCACGCAAATCTCCGCCCGCGC
>CAZIDQ010000034.1:0-1628 GCA_964538015.1 uncultured Marinosulfonomonas sp. | reverse complement strand
GACAGCGAGGCATGGCCCAGCAGTTCCTGAATGGCACGCAAATCTCCGCCCGCGCCCAGCAGGTGGGTGGCAAAGGAATGGCGCAGGGCGTGCGGGGTGGCGGTGGCGGGCAGGCCCAGTTGCAGGCGGGTGGCCTCCATCACTTTCTGGATGGCCCGCGGGCGCAAGGGGCCGCCGCGGATGGCGCGAAACAGCGGTGCGTCGGGTTCCAGCGGATGCGGGCAGGCGCGCAGGTAGCGGTTGACGGCCACGCGCGCGGCGTCAATCACCGGCACGATGCGCTGCTTGTTGCCCTTGCCGGTGATGCGCAGCACTTCGGGCAGGGGGGCGTCGGCGCCGGTCAGGGACAGGGCCTCGGATATGCGCAACCCGCAACCATACAGCAGGGTGATCACGGCCACATCGCGGGCCGCGACCCATTCCTTGTCCGACTGCATTTCCACCGTGTCGATCAGCGCCTTGGCGGCGTCGATTGCCAGTGGGCGGGGCAGTTTTTTCTGAAAGCGCGGCGCGCGGGCGGACAGGATTACGGTGGGATCGAACCCTTCGCGTTCGGCCAGCCAGCGGTAAAAGGATTTCACAGCGGACAAGGACCGCGCCAAGGATCGCGCCGATACACCGCGCCCGCGTTCATGCGCCATCCACGCGCGCATATCGCGCACCTGCACCCGTTTCAGCGGGGCAAGGCCGGTTTCTTCGCCAAAATGCTGCGTGATGAAGGCCAAGTAGCCCAGAACATCGGTCTGATATGCGGAAATGGTGTTGTCGGCGGCACTGTTCAGCGCCTTGATCGAGGTTAGCCATTCCCCAAGCGCATTAGTTGCGGCGGGGGATATGGCGGTCAGGGTCATGACAGCCAGCGACGCATGGACCGCTCAAAGACGCCGGCAAAAAAGGCCAGCAGATCGGTACCCTGACTGGGCTTGAACTGATGCGGGTCTTCCGAGCCCATAACCAGCATGCCGGGCAGGCGGCCCTGACCCAGATCCAGTTTCAACGCGGCTTCGGAGCGGATCCAACCGGCGGCCTCGCCATAGATTGCATCGGTGTCGGGCTGAATCTGGCGCAGGGTAACCTGCCGCGCGGTGATGCGTTTTCCAAGCGTCAGGTAGGATTCGATAAATCCGGGTTCGGCCACGCTTAGCACATCACCAAGACGTTTTACGGCCGGATCGTTTTCGTTTTGCACGGTTTCCAGCACCAGACGGACGGAATTGACGCCCAGAATATCGGCCACTTCACCGTCCAGATTGCGCAGGAAGCTTTCGAAATCGGCGGGGTCCAGCATACGCAAAATGGCGCGGTGTACCTGATTGGTGCCAGCCAGATTTTCATAAGCAGCGGCGATGACGGAACGATGGGTATCTTCCAGCCGGTCCAGCCGCGCCTCGAGGCGGTCCATCGCGATGCCGCGCAAATCCACCACATTGCTGCCCATGCGGGCCTCTTTGGCACCAACAAGCGCGCGCATAAGATCATGATCTTCCAGCAGAACCTCGGGGTCCGCGATCAGTTTTTCCCGCAGCTCTTGCAGCTGTTCTACAGTGTTTGTCATGCCTGCCTTGCCGTGTTTATCCATGGTTTCCGGCACTATAGACCGAATTGTTTATGTAAGTCATGGGGTTTTT
>CAZIDQ010000033.1:0-19404 GCA_964538015.1 uncultured Marinosulfonomonas sp. | reverse complement strand
GGCAACTGGACGCCTCCTTCCAACTAACCAAACCAGAAAAACAAGAAGCGGCGGGCAACCGCCGCTTCTTCAATCAGCCAGTTCACAGCCAATTGGGGACACTGCAAAATGAAAAAGATTGAATCGCTGTTAGGGTATTTGTCCCTTGTCGGGCTTTTGGGCACGGCAGGGTTGGCAATTTTCGTCGTCGGGAACCTTATCTTCAAAGGCAGCCCCGAAACTGCAACTGCAGCAGTATCCGAGCCCGCAGTAGAAACCGCCACACAAACAGCCGCAACAACGACAGCAAAAACACCCGCTGCCGCCCCTGCCCCTGTGAAAGTGGCCGCAGCCGCCCCCGCAATCAGCGCCGAGGCTGGCCAAAAGGTTTTCAAGAAATGCAAGGCCTGCCACACCATAGATGATGGCGGCGCCAAAAAGGTTGGCCCCAACTTGTGGGGGATCATAGGGCGCGATGTCGCCACCCGCGAGGGGTTCAAATATTCCGACGCCATGCTTGGCCTGTCCGGCAAAAGCTGGGACACCACGATGCTGGATGAATATCTGACCAAGCCCAAGGCTTATGTCCCCGGCACCGCGATGAGTTTTGCCGGTCTGAAGAAAGAAGCGGATCGCCATAATCTGATCGCTTATCTGGCACAGCAATCCGGCAGCCCGCTTTCGGTGGCTGATCTGGGTTTTGCCGCTGCCACAGCAGCTACACCCGCCGCAGCAACCGAAACCGCAGCCGAAGAACCCGCTGTGGAAGAAGACAACGCCTTTGTCGACAGCTACACCAACCCGCCGGCCCGCACGGCAGACGAGCAAGCAGCGATTGATGCAAAGGTAGCAGCCTTAACGGCCGAAGTGGAAGGCATGGATTACGAGCGCGCGCGCTATCATCCGCTACACTTCCCGCCAATGATCAACAAGGCCAGCAACGAAGAATGTCTGGTTTGCCACAGCGAGATCATGACAGCCAAACCGCTTGAAACCTCGCCCGCCGGTGTGCCTGCGACCGATACGCTGGCATGGTACCAGACACTGGCCACCTATGAAGGTCCGCAGGAAACATTCCACTATCGCCACCTGCAAAGCGATTTCGCGCAGTCGGTGATGAATATGCAGTGTACCTTCTGTCACAAGGCCAATGACCCGCGCGAGGAAAGCCCGGATCTGTTGTTTGGTCGCGCCGCTTACAGTGCCGCACCAACACCCGAGTTCACCCTGCGCAAAATGGTCAACCCGTCAACAACCTGCCTGCGCTGTCACGGGGCCTTCCCGTATGAAAATATGGACGGGGTCGATGCCAACTGGCCCGAGGCCCGCCTGGACCTTGAGGACGAGGAAACCCCCAACGGTTGTCTGGTCTGCCACGGCGAATACGGCTTTCGCACCAACCGCCACAACGTCGCCTATCTGAACGCCCACGCAATAGAGGATTTGGCGACCGCCAGTTCCGACACTTGTTACGGCTGTCACGGTGGCCGTCAGTGGTACCGCATTTCCTACCCCTACCCGCGCCATCCGTGGCCCGACATGGACGAGGAAACACCCGAATGGGCACTGGAGCGTCCCACCGCATCCGACCCCGAATATCAACTGCCCGAACCCACACGGTCTGAGTAACAGGAGACGAAGACAATGAAATTCCTGACAAATCCGGCAAAACTGGCCAAGATTTTCACCCAGACCCGGCGCGATTTTCTTAAATCCACCGCCGCGACCGCAACGGTCGGACTGGTTGGCGGCACGATCGCGGGCAAAGAGGTCAAAGCCTTTGCCTACGAGCCCTACCCGCTGGACGACGATCTGGAAACAGTGGTCACATCCTGCGCCCACAACTGTGGTTCACGCCACATGCTGGTCGCACATAAAAAGGGCGACGTGATTGTGCGCCTGTCCACCGATGACGGCACCCATCAGGGCGATGATGCCTATGGCACCGACACCGACGAAAAGCCGCAGTTGCGGGCCTGTCTGCGGGGCCGGTCCTACCGGTCGCGCCTCTATTCGCCTGAACGGCTGCTGTATCCGATGAAACGGGTCGGCAAACGCGGCGAAGGCAAGTTCAAGCGCGTCAGCTGGGACGAGGCCCTGACCGACATCGCCAAAGGCATGACCCACCTGAAAGACACCTACGGGCCGACCGCCATTCTGGACCAAAGCTATGCGGGGGCGTCTTATGGCGTGCTGCATAAATCGGACCAGATCGAAGGGCTGCTTGGCCGCTTCCTTGGTATGTTCGGTTGTCGCACCAATTCATGGTCGGTTCCGTCCTATCAGGGCAACACATTCGCCAGCCGCATGTCCTATGGCACCATTCAGGACGGCAACGAAGACGATGCCTTTATGCATTCCAAACTGATCATCATGTGGGGCTGGAATCCGGCCTATACATTCCACGGCGGCAACACGTTCTACTATATGCGCAAGGCCAAACAGCGTGGTTGCAAATTCGTGGTGATCGATCCGCAATATACCGACAGCGCATCGGCCTATGACGCATGGTGGATCCCGATCCGCCCCAACACCGATGCCGCGATGATGGCGGGGATGGCGCATTACATATTCGCCAACAACCTGCAGGATCAGGAGTTCATCGACAATTTCGTCCAAGGTATGGACGAAGGCACGATGCCCGACTGGGCCAAGGGGCAGGAAAACTTCAAAGACTACATCATGGGCGTTAGTGACGGCATTCCCAAAACACCGGAATGGGCCGCCGATATCTGCGGGGTTTCTGCCGAAGACATCATCAAACTGGCCGATATGTATGCCACCACCAAACCGGCGGCGCTGAAGGCAAGCTGGTCACCGGGGCGCAACGCTTATGGCGAACAATACGCCCGCATGGCCAACGCGCTTCAGGCGATGACCGGCAATATCGGCAAGCTGGGCGGCTGCGCCGAAGGGGTTGGCAAGGGCTGGCACGCCGAGGGCGTGGCCTATCCTTACGATCAATTCGCCAACGTCTGGTTCGCAGCGATCAAATCGGATCGCTGGGCGCATTGCGTGATCAACTATCCCAATGTGAAACGCGAGGAGATTGGCATCTGGCCGCGTGGCGATGCAACCGATGGCCAAATCCCCAACATCCGCGGGATTTTCTGGCAAGGGTCGGACTGGTTCAACCAGCTGACCAACATCAACAAGGAAATCGAGGCGATTGATAAGCTGAATTCATACGGCGAAGGCGAAAGCCTGCTGGTATGCATGGACAGCACCATCACCCCGACCGGCATCTGGGCCGATTACCTGCTGCCGATTGCCACCCACTTTGAACGCCACGATGTGGCCTTGCCGTGGTACAAAGGGCATTACTACATACACCGTCCAAAAGTGATCAACCCGATGGGTGAAAGCAAATCGGATTTTCAGGTGTTCACCGAACTGGCCTATCGTCTGGGCTTTGGCCCCGGCTATAACCCCAAGGCAAACCGCGATTATTTCAACAATCCGGATGCGGTGGACGAATCCTATCTGGTCGATTGGTGGGGCAAGGTTCAGCACCACCAGCATGTCGAATGGACATGGGAAGAGTTCAAGAAACGCGGCGTTTACAAGTTCGTCTTTGACGAGCCGCACGTCGCCTTCAAGGAACAGATCGAACAAGGCAAACCGTTCCAGACGGCCTCGGGCAAGATCGAGATTTTCTCGGGCCAGTTGGCACAAATCTCGGACTGGAAAAAGACATCTTACGGGTACTACATTCCGGCCATCCCAAAATGGATCGAACCATGGGAGAGCCTGAACCACCCGCTGACCAAAAAGTTCCCGTTCCATATGATCAGCCCGCACCCGCGTTGGCGCACACACTCGATATTCAACAATATCCCGTGGCTGCGCGAAACCTTTAGCCAAGAGGTAACGATAAATGCCTCGGATGCTGCGAAAATGGGCATCCAGATGGGCGATATCGTCGAATGCTGGAATGATCGGGGCAAGGTGATCGTGCCGGTCTATGTTACCGAACGCTGTATGCCCGGTGTGGTCGTACTGCACGAAGGGGCATGGATGGATCTGGATAAGGACGGCGTGGATCGCTCGGGCAACCCCGACTTCCTGACCAAGGATGATCCATCCCCCGCAGGCGCCTTTGCCTATAACACTGTGCTTTGCAACATCAAGAAAACAACGCTGAACCATCGGCCCGGCTGGGATAAACTGGCCACCGCCCGCAGCCACGTTTTCCGCCGCGATCTGTAGGAGGGTTTCAAAATGGCAAACACTGTCGATAAAGAACGGATCAAGGCAAACGCAGCGCGCATCAAACGCGAAGGCTATACGCCGGTCATTCCCGATATGCAGATGGGGTTCATCCACAACAACGTGGATTGCATCGGCTGTCGGGCCTGTGAAATCGCCTGCAAGGACAAGAACGGTCTGGATGCAGGGCCACGGTTTCGCCGCGTGCAATATATTGAAGGCGGGGTGTTCCCGAACGTGTTCGCCTTCAAGGTCAACATGTCGTGCAACCACTGTGCCGAACCGGCCTGCCTGCCGTCCTGCCCCACCGGCGCGATCTTCAAGCACAAGGAAAACGGTATCGTCGATATCGATAGCACCCTGTGCATCGGTTGTCGCAAATGCGAGGCCGCCTGCCCCTTTGGCGCACCGCAATTCGATGCCGACGAAAACGTGGTCAAGAAATGCAACATGTGCATTGACGAGCAGGAAGCAGGGCGCAAACCCTACTGCGTTGCAGCCTGTATGATGCGGGTGCTGGATGTTGGCCCGATCGACCAGATCGACGCGGGCGGTTTTGAAACCACTGCCGTTGGACCGAATGACCAACTGGTGCGGCAAGTCAAAAGCATGGCCGATCCGGACCTGACCAACCCGTCAATCCGTTTTGTGCCCCACTCGAAAGGGATCGTAGATGGATAAGGATCTGTCGATACTGGAGCCGGCGCAATACGGGTTGTCCCTGTTGATCCGGCTGCATGACCGCGAGGCCGATCAGGAATTCTTGCACGGTCTGCGCGAGAATGACGCGGCAGGGTTCTTCGCTGAAATCCTGCCGGATGACGCGGCCAAGGCGGATGTTGCCGCCTTTGGCACCGCCATCACCGCCCTGCCCGATCCGGCGGATGCGGGTACGCTGGATGAACTGGCGGCGGAATATGCCGATGTCTATCTGACCCATTCCTACCGGATTGCGCCCACCGGCTCCGTCTGGCTGACCGAGGAAAAGCTGGAGCGCCAAGAACCGATGTTCGCGGTGCGCGAATGGTATGACCATTACGGCGTGACAGTGCCCGATTGGCGGCTGCGCTCGGACGATCACATCGTACATGAATTGCAGTTCATCGAACATCTGCTGGGGCTGAAGTCCGAAACCGCCGCACGGGACGCAGCGCGGTTTATGGATAAACACGTTATGGTCTGGGTGCCCGAATTCTGCACCCTGATGGCCCAGCGTTGTCAGCAGCCCTTGCTGATTGCAGGCGCAAGGCTGACAGTCCAGTATCTGGAAGCCTTGCGCGACCTGCTGGAGGATCTGACTGGTGAAGCCCGCTGGACACCGTCCGAGGAGAAAAAGATCGAGCCCTACAGCCTGTCTGAACTGAACGAGGACATTGCCTATGTGCCGGGTGTCTCTGAGAGCTGGTGAGGCATGAACCAGACCGATAGCGCCCGATTACACATCGACGGGGCCGCATGCGTGCGGTCCCGATTGCTTTTGGCCAGTTGCGATGCCTGCCAGCGGATTTGCCCTGTCGATGCGATTGATCTGGACGCGCGGCGGCCCGTGGTCGATGCCCTGTCCTGCACCGACTGCGGCGCCTGCGCGGCTGTTTGCATGGAAGAAGTATTTTCCCTGCCCATCCCCCTGCCCGCGCCACAAGGGGACACAATGCTGGTGCAATGCCGTTGTCACCCACAAGCCAAAGACACCCCTGCCACAAACTGCATCCACAGCATCGGCTTGAACGATCTGGCGCGCATGTGGCTGGATGGCGTGCGGCATTTGCTGGTGGCAACCGGTTCATGCCCCAGCTGCGCGACAGCGCCAATGGTCTGGATCGAAACCGCCGTGGCCGATTTTAACCAGTTGGCCGAAAGCCGCGCCCTGCCCGGAATTGAACTGTCCATCGCCAGCAAACGCGACATATCCGAATGGCAACAGGCGCTTGACGCACCTGATCCGTCCCGCCGCGCCTTCCTGCGCCGCTTTGTTGCCCCGCCCGCCGATGAAACCTCTGATCCCGAGGACGCCCCCTTGCACAAATTCCTGATACAGGGCCACGCCCCCGACCCCGCCAAAACGCTCTATCCGTTTAGCCCGCACATAGATGCCGACCGTTGCACGGGCTGTGATGACTGCGTCAATATCTGCCCGCATGACGCCTTGACACTGATCAAGGCAGAGAACGGAAAATCCCTGTACCATTGCGCCCCAGAGCGTTGCACAGGATGCCAGCTGTGCAGCGACATTTGTGATGTTCAGGCAGTCGGAGTGCAAGGTATGGGACACAGAGGCGCGGATATCCTACTGACCCGGTTCCGCTGCCGTGCCTGCGGCGTTGAAACCCATTCCACCAGCGCGCAAGCCCCCGCAAACGGTTTGTGCCGGATTTGCCAACACACGGACCACCATAAAAAGCTGTTCGTGGTGCTGGATTGAACCTGCCCACCCCCATATTGCGGTTGCACCGGTGGATCGGAACCAGCCTGCAACGCAAGCTGGTGATGGCAATCGGCGGTATGCTGGTGCTGGTCTCGGCGGTGTTTTTGGTGGTGGTCAGTAGCATTTACCAGAACCGTCTGGTGACCGAACACACGCGGGCCTCGATGCAGATCAACCATGTGATGCAGGCGGCGCTGGAAAACGCGATGTTAAAACGCGACATTCCGGGGCTGGAAGCGATCCTTCAGGATATGGGCAAGCAACCGGCCATCGCACGTGTGATGATCCTGAACCCCGATTTCGAGGTGCGGTTTTCCTCGGACCCGACGCGCCTGAATATGCAGCTGGAAGAAGACATCATCAAACAGGCGCTAAGCAGCCAGTCACAACAATCGCTGTTCCTGCAATCAGACCAGTTTGGCGAAGTATTGCGCAGCATCAATCCGGTGAAAAACCAAACACCCTGTAGCGTCTGCCATGGCCCACTGGCGGAACACCCCGTCAACGGCTTGCTGGTGGTAGATTACAAGGCGCAATCCATCCGCCAAGAGGCCACAGCCTCGGCGCTAAAGCTGGGCGCGCTTGGCCTGTTGGTGATTGCGGCGGTCTGTCTGGGCATCTGGTTTGCACTGGTACGGTTGGTGATCACCCCGCTGAACGCGGTCGAAAAAGCCACCAAAGCGCTGTCCCAAGGGCTGTTCGATACGCAAGTGCCGGTCAGGGGCAATGATGAAATCGCCCGCCTTGGCAGCGGTTTCAACCTGATGTCGGATCAATTGCGCCAATCGCTGCAACAGCTGCGCCAGTCCGAACATTTCCTACAAGCGCTGATTGACGCCATCCCCGACGGCATCCGCGTGATTGACCCAGATTTTCGTATCATCAAGGCAAACACCGCCTATTGCACGCAGGTCGGCCAACCGATGGATCAGGTGATCGGCAGCATGTGCTATGCCTCGAGCCACGGACGCGATACGCAATGCCCCCATACGATGGTCAACTGTTCAGTGGTCGAACTGTGCGAACGCGGCAATCGCGGCATGACCTCGCAGGACAAACACATCGGCGTTGACGGGCGCGAACTGTATGTCGAGGTGTCCTCGGCCCGTGTCGATATGGTTGTTGATGGCAAAACCGTCCCTTGTGTGGTGGAATCCATCCGCAATCTGGACGAACAGGCCAAGATTTCGCAACAACAACGCCTGTCGGAAATCGGCCTGCTGGCCGCTGGTGTAGCGCATGAAATCTACAACCCACTATCCTCGATTGATCTGGGCCTGAATGCATTGCAATCTGACCTAGAGGCCAATGAGGCCGCCAAAACGTTGGAGTATTTCGAAACAATCCGCACGGAAATCCAGAACTGTATCAAAATTACCGACAGTTTATTGCTTCTCAGCGCCCCGTCCGGCAACGTGCAAAACCTGATTGCACTGGACGAAGTTGTGCCCGAAACCCTATCCCTGCTGCATTACGAGGCCGAACAAACCGGCGTGACCATCCGCCACGACATCCCCGAACGAAGCCGTATCCTGGGATCGGACAGCGATATTCGCATGTTGGTGATCAATCTGGCCATGAACGCAATTCACGCGATGCCGGATGGTGGTATACTGCGCGTCACAACCCATCGCGAGGAGGGTGATATTGTGCTGAAAGTCAGCGATCAGGGCGTCGGCATTGCGCCACAAAACCTAAGCAGCATATTCATGCCCTTCTGGTCACGTCGCGCCGATACCAGCACGGGGCGCGGGCTGGGCCTGTCTATTGTGCGTGCCATTCTGGATCGCAATAACGCCAAAATCGAGGTGGAAAGCACATTGGGCAAGGGCAGCACGTTCTCTGTCAGCTTCCCCGATGCAGATCATGAGGTGCAGGATGGAAACGCATAAACCACACCATCGGGTGCTGTTGATCGAGGATGACAAAACCCTGAACCGGCTGATGCTGGATCAGGTGCAGCGGCTGGGGTACGAGGCCCGCAGTGCGGCATCGCGCGAAGAAACGCTGGAGGTGCTGCGCGATTTTTCCCCCGATCTGGCCATTCTGGACATCCGCCTGCCCGACACCGACGGCATGACCTTTCTGCCCGAATTGCGCGAATATTGCGCGGTGATGATCCTGACCGCTTATGGCTCGATTGATCAGGCGGTGAATGCGGTCAAGGCGGGGGCGACCGAATTTCTGGTCAAACCGGTGTCGCCGCAAAATCTGGAACTGACGCTGGCGCGGTTCTTTGAAACCGTGGCCCTGAAACGTGATCTGGCGTTCTGGCAGGCACAGGCGCAAAGCGCGACACAGGTTGATCTGGTCGGCGACAGTGTGGAGATGGCCGAAGTGCGGCGGCTGGTTTCCATTTTTGCCGCCGCCGATACGCCGGTGCTGATTTGCGGTGAAAGCGGTGTTGGCAAAGGGTCGGTCGCGGCATCGTTACACGCCCAAAGCACCCGCGCCAACGGCCGGTTTATTGCGGTCGATTGCGATGACACGCTAAGTGAGGCCGATCTGTTTGGACAGGACACAAATGGCAAAGAACGCTGCGAGGGCTTTATTGCCGCCGCAGGTAACGGCACAATTTTCCTGAATGATATAGACAAGTTAGCCCCTGCAATGCAGTCAAAACTTCTGCGGGTAATGGAAACCGGAACCTACCGCCCGCTGGGGGCCACCGCAGCACTACCCTCGACCGCGCGCTTTCTTGCAGCCACGGGGGTCGATCTGGAAGACATGGCCCTGATGAGCCATTTCAAAAGCGAGCTGTTCTATTTGCTGTCCTCGCTGAAAATTCAGGTTTCACCGCTACGCGCGCGCAAATCCGATGTGATGCCGCTGGCCGAACATTTCCTGCAAGGGCGCAATTTCCACCGCGGGATAGACAAAGGTTTTGACCCTGAAACGATTGACGCCCTGACCGATTATGACTGGCCCGGCAATGTGCGCGAATTGCGAAATGCGATTGAACGCGGTGTGATCATGTCGGCGGGCGCGGATACCGTGCTGCCCGAACACATCGCCCTGCCCAGCCAATCCTCGGGCCTGCCATCCAATGCCACGGAGAACGGCGTATCCTTACGGTTTGATCATCAGCCCACACTGGACGAAATCCGCGACACCTATTTGCGCCTGTTGCTGGATAAATTCGCCGGCAATCGCAAACAGGTGTCCGAAGCCTTGGGTGTAAGCGAGCGCAACACCTACCGGATGCTGAAAAAGCTGGACGGGAAATAGAAAACGGCGCCCGGTTTTCACAGGACGCCGCTAGCTTGTCAGGTCAATTTATCCCCCGAAACCAAAGGTTTCCGCGACATAGTCAATGTCTTTGTCACCCCGTCCGGACAGGTTGATCAAAATGGATTTGCCCATGTGGTTCTTGGCCTCGCGCATGGCAAAGGCCAGCGCATGCGCGGATTCCAGTGCCGGAATAATACCCTCGTGGCGCGATAGATCATAGAACGCCTGCAGCGATTCCTTGTCATCGGCCACGGTGTAATTCACCCGTCCGGTTTTCTGCAAATGCGCGTGTTCTGGTCCGACACCGGGATAATCCAGCCCTGACGCCAGCGTGTTTACCGGCGCGGGTTCGCCCGCATCATCCACCAGCATTTTGGTGTGGAACCCGTGGATATCGCCATCAACGCCATAGGTCAGCGTTGCTGCGTGGTCGCCCAATTTGGACGATGTGCCGCCCGGCTCGACCCCGAACAGCTCGACCCCTTCATCATCGATAAAGCCGGAAAACAGCCCCATCGCGTTTGAGCCACCGCCAACACAGGCGGCTACAACATCGGGCAATTCCCCTGTCATTTCAATGAATTGCTCGCGCGCCTCGATCCCAACAACCTTTTGGAAATCGCGCACCATCATCGGGAACGGGTGCGGCCCCACGACCGAGCCAATGCCAAACAGCGCCTTGTCTGCTTGCTCCATGTAGCTGCCGAATGCGCTGTCCACCGCCTCTTTCAGGGTCTTCGCGCCAAAAGCCACGGGCACCACGGTGGCCCCCAGCAGTTTCATACGCACCACATTGGGGGCTTCTTTGGCCATGTCGACCTCGCCCATGTGGATTTCGCATTCCATCCCGAAATAGGCCGCCGCAGTGGCCAGCGCCACGCCATGCTGCCCCGCACCGGTTTCAGCGATCAGTTTGGTTTTACCCATATATTTTGCCAGCAGACCCTCGGCCATACAGTGGTTCAACTTATGCGCGCCGGTGTGGTTCAGATCCTCGCGCTTGGCATAGATTTGCGCACCACCGGCCAGATTGGACAGATTTTTCAGATAGGAAATCGGTGTCGGGCGACCCTGAAAATGTTTGCGGATATACCGCAGGTCATTCATGTATTCAGCGGATTTCGACAGTTTGTCATAGGCAGCGGCGATTTCCTCGAAATGGGGCACCAGCGGGGGCGGCAACATCGCGCCGCCATATTCGCCAAAAAAGCCTTCGCGGGTCGGGGTGGTTTTCAAATACGGTTTCATAATGGTCCCTATTGCAGTTTTTGTTTCCGCAACAGGGTTCAATTTTCCGCCTTGTATTGCAACAGTAAAATCGGGAAATGGCGCGGCATCCCCCGATCCGTATCCCGATTTTGCCCGTTTTAACGGACCAGCAGCTTTGCCTCGTGCGCTTTTAGTGTTTTGCGCGCAGATTGATAGGCCTTGATCCCCTCGGCCGTGGCAAGTTCGGGGAACAGCTCGGTTATTTCGTTGCGCTGTGCATTGCCAACGGCCTTCATGGATAAATCCCCGGGTTGAAAGCTCTCGGTCCATGCACCGTCTGCCAGCACAATTTGGTGGTAGTCGAACATAAAATGCAGGTAGCGGGTGGTCATCACCTCGGCTTGCAGGATATCGTGATTGTCGACCAGATGCTTGGCGGCGGCCAGAACCTCGCGTTCTTCGAAATAAAGCGCGGTTTTGTCGTTTGCGACCAGCATCCGGTGGTTCGGGGAAACCATCATATCGCGTTCGGGCAGATCATTGCCCAAGGCACCCTTTTTGATCAGAATTGGCGACAGATGCGGATTGGCCGCAAGCGAACGCCAGTCCAGTTTCTTTTCGCCAACCCAGCGGATTTCCTGAATACCATTGTCGCGGGTGATGATTTTATCGCCTATCTGCAAATCTTCGACCAGACGTTCGCCTTTGGGTGTGGCGATCAGGCTGCCGGGGGTGAAACAGGGCACAACATTTTCGATATCGTGGAACTGCATCGAGCCAAGAATGGCCCCCGTGGCATCGCGAAAATCAACATGGCCGTCTTCCGGATTTGCATCATCGTGGTAGACACGGATCGTGCCACCATCGGGGCGTGATCCGGTCAGGTCCAGAACGTCGAAATCATCGCCGCCTTCGCCGCCCTGCACCACATCACCTGCGGTGATACCGGTAAAGACATCGCGATCATCGCCGCCCGACATCGCGTCATTGCCCAGACCGCCGACAAAAATATCGCCGCCGATCCCGCCAATCAGGGTATCATCGCCCTGCCCGCCGACCAGCGTATCATCGCCGGTGCCGCCATACAGCGTATCGTTATCAATGCCGCCGTTGATATAGTCATCCCCCGCGTCACCATACAGCGTATCGTTATCGTCGGCGCCATAGATGATATCATTGCCATCACCGCCATGCACAATGTCCATGCCGTTATTTGTCACCATATCGGGCCCGAACGCGTCGGTGCCGTCATCGCGAATATTCAATGCGTCCGGCGATGAGCCAAGACCGGCATAGATCGTGTCATTGCCCGCCCCGCCATCAATAACATCCGAGCCTTCGCCACCAATGATCAGATCGTCGCCATCGCCACCGTCGATGGTATCGGCGTCTATACCGCCATCAATGGTATCGTTGCCGCTGCCGCCAAAGATGATATCGGCATCATCACCGGTGGTGATGGTGTCATTGCCTGCCCCGCCATAAACAACATCCTTGTCATCGTTCGGGTTTGCATCGGCCGGGTAAAGGCCGGGATAGCCCAGATCGGGACTGGCATTTGTACCGTTTGAATTTGGCCCCGAGGTGTCGATAATATCATCACCGGCCCCACCGTCCACGGTATCCGACCCCGCACCGCCAATGATGGTGTCATTGCCCGTGCCGCCATCCAGAATATCGTCGCCGCCACGCCCGTCGATAAAATCGTCTCCGGCGCCGCCATAAAATTCGTTGGTATAGGCATCATCCGGATTGCTACCCTGTGAATCAAAGCCGATCAGCCTGTCGTCATGATCCGAGCCAATCGCCCCGTCAATGCCCCCGCCCCATGTGTCGTTATCGGCATCGCCGCCGCTTAACGTGTGGCTGCTCAGATTTACCGTTACCCCCGCATCCGAGCCTGAATAATCCAGATTATCCTGTCCGCGCCCACCAACAAAGGTATCCGCGCCATCTCCACCGACAAAGGTATCATCCCCGTCACCGCCGTACAGAATATTGGTACCGCTACCGCCCGACAGGGTATCGTCGCCTGC
This sequence comes from uncultured Marinosulfonomonas sp., assembly GCA_964538015.1. Taxonomy (GTDB): domain Bacteria; phylum Pseudomonadota; class Alphaproteobacteria; order Rhodobacterales; family Rhodobacteraceae; genus Profundibacter. The sequence goes on along the minus strand of CAZIDQ010000033.1, from coordinate 6,315 downwards.
GCCGCCAAAAACGGTATCGTCCCCGGCACCGGCCAGAACCGTGTCATTCCCGCCCCCGGCGCGGATAATATCATCATCCGGCGCGGCACCGGCCAGAACGGCATCGCCATTGTCAACGCGGTCGCCATCGGGATCGCCGATATAATCGGCATCAATCAGATCATCACCGGTAGTTCCATCTACATACCCGTCCGGCAATCCACCCGCGGCCAGTACAACATTTTCAATGTTGACGAATACCAGCGTCGAGCCGTCGGCGAAGGTCACCGTGCCGTTTTCGCTGTTGTCCGGATCATATGTAACGTCGGCAGGCTCGTTTATCTGCAGGGTGTCGTAATCGTCGCCACCCTCGCCGCCATCTACAAAATCGCTTGCCGCGGCTGTGATGGTATCGCGCCCGTCCCCGCCATATAGGCGGTCCGCACCGTCGCCACCATCCAGCGTGTCATTGCCGTCTTCGCCCATTACCAGATCATTGCCATCACCAGCATAAACCGTATCATCGCCAGCCCCTGCAAGGATCGTGTCGTCATTGTCCCCCGCATCCGCCAGATGGCTGCCGTTGGGATCAGCCAGCACCGCGTCATGCGCATCCACGCGGTCGCCATCGGGATCATGGATATAGTCCGCGTCAATCAGATCATCACCCGCCGTGCCATTGACATAGCCATCCAGCGCCGGTGCGGCGTCAAAAATCAGATCGGCAATGCCAACCACACCGCTGTTGTCTGTCGATGATCCGTTGTCCAGAATGATTTCAAGGCTGACAATCGGGCCTGCGATAGAAACAGTGACGGAATCCACGGCACCCGAGCCATCAACATTAGGGCTGTCATTTCCGCCTGCCTCGACCGTGTTGCCGTCAACCGTGTGGTGGCTGGCCAGATCGGAATAGGAAACCGGCACGATGTTCCCGTCGGCATCCTTGGCGATAATGGTGACTTTGTCATCCCAGCCGCCGCCCTGATCCACATCCAGCAATTCAAAGCTGATGTTTTCGACCGGCGCATCAAACCCGACAATCGTCTTGATTTCGTTCTCGACCCCGACGCCGTACAGCATACCGCCGTTCATGACCCAGCTGTCGTTGTCACTATTGCACGGGGTGGACACAGTAACCGCAATATCATCGTTTCCGGATACCGAGGATATGACCGCAGATCCGTCGGCCCCTGTATCGTCCCAATCCAGCAGATAATCTGCCATTGTCACTTCCCCCAATAACAACTGCGAAAACTTGACCCTTCAAAATCAAATTTCCGCTTTAAAAACCGCCAAACCGTAAACAAATGGTTCAGCCAAGGTACTTAACAAGCACAAAGGTTTCGCCTGACCAAAGACGCCTTTGTGCCCACTCATCACATGCCCAAGCCGGTTCGTTTCAAATAAACGCCATGTTACAGATACATGGGGCGACGGCTCGATTTGCCAACTGTCGCTACCGTAGGGGCAACTTGTTTTTACACCCATAAAACTTGGGTAAAAAGCACAATACACCCAAAACCGGCGATGCGGTTACTGTGCTGCTCTAACCAAAACCACGGCTTGCAACCCTGAGGAGTCTAATTGGCGACACTGTCCCTGAATCGAGGACAACTTCAATTTGCATGTCTTACACAAACTTGACTGATTTTATTGGAACCCAAAAATAATTGCCTGACTAATAAGTTATGTTATCTAATATTCTGAATATGTTCCGCGCTACGCGGGGCGTTTCCAAAACTGGATCAATCCAAAATCCAACAACCCAAAAGCGATTAAATATTTATTAAACCCGATACAGAAGCCCCAACCATAACGCGGTCAATCGCAAGCAATTGTTACTATTGTTTCCGATGTGGGGACAATGGCAGGTCGACCCCTCGCGAATCATCGCTATTTGAACGATAAACCCCGCAAGCAAAGTATCTAGGGTCAGGCCCCTAGGATCACGACCCTAAGGCTCTGCGGCCAGCTCGGAAATAATCACCCACATCTGCTGTCCGATCTGCAATCCTGCCAAACGGCAGTCGGCATCCGGTTTTGAGACAGCAATGCGCCACCCCTGCCCCTGCATCACCAGCCGGTTGTTTGAATTTCCATCGGGTTGCATTTCAATCAGTGTCGCCTGCAAACAAACCGGCGCGGTGCTGATGCCGGGGTTTTGCCGGCTTAATACCACGCTGGCCTCGTTAAACCGCACCTTGCCCTCGGCGGCCATATCACCAAAAACCGGCAGGCGCGTTTCCTGACCGCCAATCCAAAGGGCCGTTTCTTTAATCACATACGGCAACGTCGTTTCGCACGCGACTGGCGGCTGCAACTGCCCGTCCACGATCTGCATGATCTGCCCCGCCAGCATCGATGTTTCGCGCCGCTCGTGGCTGACATAGATCGCCGGACAGCCCGACGCCCGCACCGCCCGCGCGATATAGGGCAGGATTTCATCGCGCCTTGCCCGATCCAGCCCCGACATCGGTTCGTCCATCAACAACAGTTGCGGATCCATTGCCAAGGCCCGCCCAATCGCCACGCGCTGCTTTTCACCGCCCGACAGTGCCCCGACGCGCCGCGTCAGCATATCCGACAGATCCAGCGCTTTGATCACCCGTTCCAACACATCAGGCGCGGCCTCTGCCCGTTTGTGGCCATAGGCAAGGTTCTGACCAACATCCATATGTTTGAACAACCGCGCGTCCTGAAACACATAGCCGATCCGCCGTGCCTGTGGCGGCAGAAACACGCCGTCGCCCTGCCAGACCACATCACCAAAGCGGATCATGCCCTTTGCACTTGGCTCCAGCCCGGCAATGCTGCGCAGCAGGGTGGTTTTGCCGCTGCCACTGGCCCCTTCCAGCGCGGTAATCCCGGTTAGCGGGATGTCGCCCTTGGCGGTCAGCGCGTAATCCCCGAGGGTCAGCGAGATATCCAGATGCAACCGGTCGCTCATTCCGCCCCCCGCCGTTTGCTGCGGTCCTTGCCGTTCATCAGATAGACAAAGATCAGCACCAGAAAGGAAAACACCAACAGCCCTGCGGACAGCAGATGCGCGGTGGCATAGTCCAGCGTTTCAACCGCGTTGAACACCTCGATTGAAATCACCCGCGTTTTGCCGGGGATATTGCCCCCCACCATCAGCACCACGCCGAATTCTCCCAATGTGTGCGCAAAGCTTAACACCATCGCCGTCAGGAACCCGCGCCGCGATAGCGGGATCACCACACTGCGAAACGCATCCCACGGGCCAGCGCCCAAAGTTGTCGCCGCCTCAAGCACCCCCTTGCCGACCGACTGAAACGCCGTTTGCAACGGTTGCACCGCGAAGGGCAATGAATAGATCACCGAGGCGATCAGCAGTCCGGCAAAGGAAAACGCCAGCGTGTCGCCGGTCAACCGCAACCACAGCGCGCCAAGCGCCATGTCGGGACTCATCAACACCAGCAGGTAGAACCCCAGCACGGTTGGCGGCAGCACCAGCGGCAGGGCCACCAGCGCCTCGATCAGCGGACGCATGGGGTTGCGGGTGCGGGTCAGCCACCAGGCAAGCGGCGTGGCAATCACCAGCAGGATCAGCATGGTCAGGCTGGCCAGTTGCACCGACAGCCAGATCGCGGGCCAGATGTTCATTCCGGCACCCCGTAGCCCGATTTCACCAGCACCGCGCGGGCGGCGTCACCGGACAGGTAGTCGTAAAATTCGCGTGCTGCATCGTTGCCTTTGGCATGAAGCAACAGCCCCGCCCCCTGCACAATCGGCGCATAGGTTTTTGGCGAAATATCCAGCCATTCGCCACCAACCGCCATCGCCTGCGACAAGGCCACAAAGCCGATTTTGGCATTACCTGTTTTCACAAAACCGAAGGTCTGGCCAATATTGGCACCAATCACTGCCTTTTGCGCCACCAGATCACCCAGTTCCAGCGATTGCAGCACCTGACTGGCCGCCAGCCCGTAAGGCGCGGTTGCCGGATCGGCCATGGCGAAATGGCGCAGGTCATCGCGCATCAGGCTGCCGGGGATATCATCGGCCAAAACGCCCTTGTCACGGGCATAGAGAACCAGCGTGCCAAGGGCATAGGGCTTGCCCGCCCCGCCCAGCAACTTGCCCGCCTCTGCCAGCTTAGTTACCCGCGCCGTATCGGCCGACAGATAGACGTCATATGGCGCACCCTTGCTGATCTGGGCAAACAATGTGCCGGTTGAACCGTTGACGATATGCACATTATGGCCGGATTCGGCGGAAAATCCTTCGGCCAACTCTTGCATTGCAGTCAGGAAATTCGACGCCACGGCCACGGTTACCTCGCCTGCGAAAACACCCCCTGAAAGGGTCAGCCACAAAACGGCCATTTGCGCGGTTTTCATAAGGCGGGTGAAACAAACCATGCCGTCTAACAACCCGTTATAGCGGGGTTTTGCAAGCGATTATGTCGGGCAGAGCATTCTGTCGCAGCCCCTGCAAATTCGGGCCGAATGCGGGTCCCTGATGGCAAAAACATAGCCACACCCACCGGTAGAAAGACATTATTAAAACAAATTCCTGCCCCGATATTCGCCACAAATTCCCGTCAAAACTTAACAAAATTTTTACTATTGGAGTTTCCTAAATGGACGGCACCCCCGCAGACGACACACTTTTCGGCACCGCAGGTAAAGACATTATCAATGGCCTGGCCGGAAGTGATGTGATTCATGGCTTGGGAAACGACGACACGCTGAATGGCGGGGTTGGCAATGACACGCTTTATGGCGACGCGGGCAACGATATTCTGCAAGGAGGTGTCGGCGCAGATACGTTATATGGCGGTACGGGTGCTGACATTCTGCGCGGAGGCGACGGAGATGACATTCTGGAAGGCGGTACAGGCAATGATACCCTCCGCGGTGGAATTGGAAGCGATACCTATCGCTATTCCCTTGGAGACGGCTCGGACACCATTCTGGATGGAACCTATGACGGGGCTATAGACCGGATTGTATTCACAGGTATTGCTTCAGGTGATGTTGTACTTCACAACATAAACGAAAACCTGGTTATCGAACTTCCTGATGGCAACACCATTACGGTAATCGATCAATTCCATGTCGGAATTTCCGGGATTGAGTTTCTGGATTTTTCCGATGCAGTATCTGTTGAAGTCGACACATTAAGCCTGCCAATTGAAATTGAGGGAACGAACGGCGACGACACAATCACCGGAACATCCAAGGACGAGATCATCCGCGGCATGGGGGGGGATGACACCCTAACCGGTGGGTCTGGAAGTGACACCTTGATTGGAGGAGATGGTGATGACTTCTTAACTGGCAACGGTGGACAAGACAGTTTTGATGGCGGCGCAGGTTCTGACACTGTGAATTATTCGTATTCTTCCACATTTCTTGAAATTGATCTGGTTAGAGGCGGAATTTCGACGGCCGCAGGTGGTGCCATACTGGAAACCTTCATCAGTATTGAAAATGTAATTGGCACCAACGGGCGCAATAATATCTACGGCGATGATGGCGACAATATTCTGTCGGGCATGGGCGGTAACGACATTATCAACGGCGGCGACGGTGATGACATCCTGCACGGTGGCGATGGCAACGACGTCGTTTCAGGTGGTAATGGCAATGACTATATCATCGCTGATTTTGGTGCCGATGTTTTTCACGGTGACGCCGGAATTGACATGCTTGAATTCAACTATGTCTCCTCGGCCGTTACATTCGACATGGCTGCGGGCACCCTAACCTTCACCAGCGGAGGCGTCGAAGTCGCCACCGATTTTGAAAATGCAATTGGGGGCGCAGGTAATGATACCATCATCGGCACCGATGGCATGAACTATCTGGACGGATGGCTGGGGGACGATACGATTAATGGCGGCGCCGGTTCGGATTATGCCGATTATTCGACTGCATCGGGCGGGATCACTGCATCCCTTGCCAGTGGCACCAGCAGCGGCGCGGCCGGGAATGATACCCTTATTGCAATCGAGAACCTGATCGGCTCGAGCCACAGCGACACGCTGTCGGGGGATGATGCGGACAACATTCTGAACGGCGGCGCGGGGTTTGACACCGCCGACTATGGCGCCGCCAGCGGTGCAGTGACGGTTTCCTTGGCGACAGGGCACAGCAGCGGTGCGGATGGCGTCGATACCCTGATCAGCATCGAACGGCTGGTTGGCTCGGATTACGACGATAATCTAAGCGGTAACGGCAGCAACAACACTTTGAATGGCGGTATTGGCAACGACACGTTGAACGGCGGGTCCGGTTGGGATACCGCGGATTACAGCACAGCCAGCGGCGCGGTGACAGTTTCGCTGGCCACCGGCCACAGCAGTGG
>CAZIDQ010000032.1:0-19484 GCA_964538015.1 uncultured Marinosulfonomonas sp. | reverse complement strand
CGGGGTTTGCAGGTACCTGGCAACAGAAACCTGCGCTTTACCCTATATTTATCAATAGCTTGCCTACAGCATTTATCTGTTCTTCACTATTGGTTATCGGGTGCTAACACATCCCACCAATTTCCCGGCTTCACACCCCCCTTCTGATCGGCAATACTCCTGCCAACCAAAGCAGGAGCCGCCATCATGACCACCGCCAGATTTGACCGCATCGCCCAAACCGCCCAACGCCATGTCGACAGCGGCGCCCTGAGCGGCATTGAATGGAACATCCTGCGCGGCGGGCGTGAATGGGCGCGCGGGGCGTATGGGCTGGCGGACGGGCTGAACAACATCCCGATGCCCGAGCAGCCAATCTATCGCATATTCTCGATGACCAAGCCGGTGGTTTCGGCCGTTGCCCTGATGCTGATGGAACAGGGCCGGCTGCATCTGTTTGATCCGCTGGCCGCCTATCTGCCGGAATTTGCGCAAATGCAGGTGCTGAACCCCGATGGCACCACCACCCCCGCCGCAATGATCACCCTTGAGCACCTGCTGACCCATCGCGCCGGATTTTCCTATGGCTTTATCCCCGATTGCCCCGTGGCCGAACTGTACCGCAAGGCCCCGTTGCGGGATGGCGCGATCCCGTTAGAAGATTTCGCCAATACCATCGCCGCCCTGCCGCTGGCCTATCAGCCCGGCAGCAAATGGCTTTATAGTGTGGCCACCGATATTCTGGGCCGCGTGCTGGAAGTGATCTTGCAAAAAACCCTGCCCGCCATTCTGGCCGACTATGTGCTTGATCCGCTGGGCCTGAAAGATACCGGATTTATGGTGCCTGCCGAAAATCGCGACCGGATTATGCCGATGTTCGGTAAGATGAATCTGGATGACGCGATGGAATTTGACGCCGAGCCGCAAACCCTGATCCCGTCCGACATTTCCTTTGAACACCCCGCCGACAATCCGAATTTTGCGCGCGGCGGCATGGGGCTGTTTTCGACGCTGGACGATTACACCGTGATCGCCCGTTTTCTGTCCAGCGGCCTGACCCCTGACAACACCCGCCTGTTGTCGCGCAAAACGGTTGATATGATGTGGACCGACCGCCTGCCCGCCAGCCAGAAACCGATGATGATCGGCCCCTTTGCCTTTGGCGGTTATGGCTGGGGTCTGGCAGGCCGTGTGATGGCCGATATGGGGGCCGCGATGTATCCCAGCAGTCAGGGCGAATTTGGCTGGGCCGGGGCTGCCAGCACGTTTTTCTGGATTGATCCGGCCGAGGACATCATCGGTATCGTGATGACGCAATATCTGGGATCGAAAATCCCGATAGGCGAAGACTTTATGACCGCCGCCTATCAGGCTCTTGATTGAAGCGGCTTATTTGCCCAACCCGTCCAGCGCCTGTGTGAAATCATCGGCAATGTCGTCATAATCCTCAAGCCCCACGGAAATACGGATCAGCCCGTCGGTGAACCCGTGTTTGATCCGCTCTTCCGGCTCGTAGGTCGAATGCGTCATGCTGGCCGGATGCTGCACCAGCGTTTCCGCATCCCCCAGGGATACCGCGCATGTCACCAGATCCAGCGCATCCATCAGGTCGCGGCCCGCGTCCATGCCGCCCTTTAGCTCCAGCGCGATCATGCCGCCGAATTGCGACATCTGCCGTTTGGCCAGATCATGGAATGGCGAGCTGGGCAAACCGGGGTAGTAAACCTGCTCCACCGCGTCATGCGCCTCCAGCAGTTCGGCCAGCTTTTGCGCCGTCTGGCAATGCCGGTCCATCCGCAGATGCAGGGTTTTGATGCCGCGCAGCACCAGAAAGGCATCCATCGAGGAAATCATCGCGCCATTCATTTCCTTGATCCCGACAAAGCGCAACTGGTCAATCATTTCCTGCGAGCCAACCGCCGCGCCCGCCAGCAAATCGCCATGCCCGCCCAGATATTTTGTGGCCGAATGCACCACCAGATCGGCGCCCAGTTCCAGCGGGCGTTGCAGGTAAGGCGTGCAATAGGTGTTGTCGACAATGAACGTCGCACCATGCTTGCGGGTGATCTGGGCAATCGCGGCGATGTCCACCAGCCGCATATTCGGGTTGGCCGGTGTTTCGCAGTAAACCAGACGGGTCTTGTCGCTGATCGCCGCCTCCAGTTCGGCCGGATCGGACATGTCGATGAAACGGGTCTTGATGGCGAAACGGGTCATGTGGTGCTGAAGCAGGCTGAAGGTGCAGCCATACAGCGTCTTGTCGGCGATCACTTCATCACCGGCTTGCAGCAGGCTCCAGAACGCCGCGGTAATCGCGCCCATGCCAGAACTGGTGAACAACCCCGCCTCGCCGCCTTCCAGTTCGGCCAGCCGTTTTTCCAGAATGCTGACGGTCGGATTGCCAACACGGTGATAGATATAGCCCGCCTCCTCGCCCGCGAACCGCTCGCCACCCTGATGGGCGTTTTCAAAGGCATAGGTCGAGGTCATGAACAGCGGCGGGTTCAGCGCGCCGTGATAATCCAGCGGGTTATAGGCAAAGTGGATGGCGCGGGTGGCAAAACCGGCGGGGCGGTTGCGTTTGCGGGAATCGCTCATGGGGTATCTCCTATTTGTTTGGTGACAGAATAGGCTTGGCGTGGCGGTAATTTCATGCGCATATTGCGTGCAGGCGGATTAATTTGGCAGATTCCGCTACAGTAGTCACAATATTGGCAGAAACCACCATGCAACTGGATGAATTCGACCATCGTATCCTGTCGGCCCTGCAACAGGACGCCCGCCAGACCAATCAGGCGCTGGCCGACAAGGTGGGCCTGTCGCCCACCCCCTGCCTGCGCCGTGTGCGGCGGCTGGAACGTGACGGGGTGATCGCCGCCTATCGTTGCGAGGTGAACCGCAAGGCGCTGGGACTGGGCCTGACCATTTTCGTAACCGTCAAGGTGGCCCGCCATCAAGACCGCGACGCCGAACATTTCGTGCAAACCGTCACCCGCTGGCCCGAGGTCGTGTCCTGCCATCTGGTTTCCGGCGACATGGATTTCCTGATGGAAGTGGTGGCGCCGGATATGGAAGCCTACGAGCGGTTCATCCTGAAACGGCTGCTGAAAATCGAAGGGGTCAAGGACCTGCGCTCGAACTTTGCCATGCGCACTTATAAAACCCGTGGCACCCTGCCGGTGCCGACGGCGCATTGACACGGCGCTGGCCAGCCGTTTATCTAAACGGATGGGGCCAAATCGCGAACGCCCCGTGAGGCTTTGGCCAAAGGTTCGCATCCCCTGACACTCAGAAAGGATGCGCTATGGCCTCTTTAAATGAAATTACACCCAACCAGTTGATGCGCCTGATCGGCACGCCCGCAGCACCCGCCATTATTGACGTCTGCATTGATGCCGATTTTGGCGAAGACCCACGCCTGATCCCGACAGCAATCCGTATGCCCCACACCGATCTGCCCACACTTGCTGCCCGCGTAAAAGGACAGCGCGTGGTGGTGGCCTGCCAAAAGGGCAAAAAGCTGTCCCAAGGCGTTGCCGCTTACCTTCGGGTTGAAGGCATAGACGCCGAATACCTGCAAGGCGGAGTTTATGGCTGGCGTGATGCAGACCTGCCCTTGATCCCTGCCGCAACTTTTCCTGCACCGGTGAATGGCGCAACCTTGTGGGTGACAAAACAACGGCCCAAGATTGATCGTATTGCCTGCCCTTGGCTGATCCGCCGGTTCATTGATCCTGACGCGCGTTTCCTGTTCGTCGCCCCGAATGAGGTCGCCGATGTGGCCGATAAATTCGGCGCGGTGCCGTTTGATGTCGAAGGCGCGTTCTGGAGCCATCGCGGCGAGGCTTGCACCTTTGACACCATGCTGGCCGAATTTCGGCTGGAAACCCAACCCTTGTTGCGCCTCGCCACATTGGTGCGGGCGGCTGATACCAACCGCCACGATCTGGCCCCCGAGGCGGCAGGGTTGCTGGCAATATCGGTTGGTCTGTCCAAGGCGTTCAAGGATGATTTGACCCAACTGGAAAATGGTATCATCCTGTATGATGCCCTTTATCGTTGGGCCCGCGACGGAGTGACTGAAACCCACGATTGGCCAACCGCCCAAGGGGACAAGGCATGAACCAACCCACATTGGCCGAAGCCACCCGCGTTTTTGCCCGTATCGGTCTGCTGTCGTTCGGCGGCCCTGCTGCGCAAATCGCGGTGATGCATCGCGAGTTGGTCGAGGAACGGCCGTGGCTGACCGAACAACAATTCCTGAACGCGCTGTCATTTTGCATGTTGCTGCCCGGCCCCGAGGCCACGCAGATTGCCACCTATGCCGGATGGCGTCTGCACGGGGTCAAGGGCGGGTTGATCGCCGGTCTGCTGTTTGTGGTGCCCGGTGCGCTGGTGATGCTGGGGCTGGCGATGGGATATGCGCTTTACGGCAAAATCCCGTGGGTCGAGGCGATGTTTTTGGGCATCAAAGCCGCCGTTGTTGTGATCGTGATCGAGGCCCTGCTGCGCGTTGCCCGTAGAGCGCTAAAGGGCTGGGCGCATTGGATAATCGCCGCGCTGTCCTTTATCGGCATCTTTTTCCTGACCCTGCCCTTTCCGCTGATCATCATTGTGGCTGCCCTGTTTGGATACCTGACCCAACGCAGCGCCGAGGATCCGCCACCCCACCCCAAGGGCGCAAACCCGTTGCGCACCATTGCAATCTGGATGACGCTCTGGTGGGCGCCGGTCGCGGTGCTGTGGGCCGTTGGCGCAACGTTCCTGACGCAAATCGGGGTGTTTTTCGCCAAACTGGCGGTGGTCACTTTTGGCGGGGCCTATGCCGTGTTGGCCTATATGACCCAGGCGGCAGTTTTTGATCACGGCTGGCTGACCACGCCGCAAATGATGGACGGGCTGGGGTTGGCGGAAACCACGCCGGGGCCGTTGATATTGGTCACCGAATTCGTTGCCTTCATCGCGGGGTTTGGCGAGCACGGAATAGGAATGGGCGTGGCCGCCGCGCTGCTGGCGCTATGGGTTACCTTTGTGCCTTGCTATCTGTGGATATTCACCGGCGCGCCCTACATCGAATGGATCGCCACCCGCCCCCGCTTGCGGGGCGCGCTATCGGCCATTACCGCCGCCGTGGTTGGTGTGGTGTTAAACCTGTCGCTGTGGTTCGCGCTGCATGTGTTCTTTGGCACCGTTACCCCCATTCAGCACGGTCCTGTCACCTTATTCACGCCGGATATCACCACGCTGGACTGGCGGGTTGTCGGGCTGGCGGTGCTGTCGGGCGTGATGATCCTGCGGCTGCATATGGATTTGCTGAAGGTGCTGCTCCTTGTCGCACTGGGCGGGATTGCGCTGTCACTTATTTGACCGCTTGGCCCTTCCTTTCGCGCCGGATATGTTTATGCTTGCAGGGTGATTTGCCAAGGGGACACGCAAGCATGACCGACACCATTGATTATGGAAACCTGATGCACCGCGCCATGCGTGGACTGATCAAAGAGGTTCTGGGTGATATTGCCAAAACCGGCCTGCCCGGCCAGCACCATTTCTTCATAACCTTTGACACCATGCACCCCGACGTGGAAATCGCCGATTGGCTGTCTGACCGTTACCCTGGCGAAATGACCATTGTGGTGCAGCACTGGTTTGACAATCTGGACGTGGGGGACAACGGTTTTGCCATCACCCTGAATTTTGGCGACAACCCCGAACCGCTGTATGTCCCCTATGATTCCATTGTCACCTTTGTCGATCCTTCCGTTGAATTTGGCCTGCGTTTTGACAGCCACGACGAAGACGGGGAAAACCCGTCCGAGATCGTCGCCGTGGGCACCGCCGAAGACGCCCCCGAAGCCCCGATGGAAGAGGCCGAGCCGGAAGAAGTACCGGCAAAGGATGCCGAAGTGGTTAGTCTGGACAGTTTTCGCAAATAGCTCTCTTTGTTTCCAGCCACGTATTTTTTGTGCAAAGCGGCTTTGACCTGCCGGTTGATTGCGCTAAGAGATGGGCATTGGAATAACAGGAGCTGCCCATGTCCGCCAACACAACCACCCGCACAGAAACCGACAGCTTTGGCCCACTCGAGGTTCCGGTCGATAAATACTGGGGCGCACAGACGCAACGATCCCTGATGAATTTTCCGATCGGTTGGGAACAGCAACCCGTTGCCATCGTGCGTGCGCTGGGTGTGATCAAAAAGGCCTGTGCGCAGGCCAATATGGAACTGGGCAAACTGGACAGGGAAAAAGGCAACGCCATTGTCGAGGCCGCAGGCGAGGTTGTTCTGGGCAAACTGGATGACAATTTCCCGCTGGTGGTCTGGCAGACCGGTTCGGGCACCCAGTCGAACATGAACGCAAACGAGGTCATCGCCAACCGCGCGATTGAAATCCTTGAAGGCGAAATCGGCTCGAAATATCCTGTGCATCCCAACGATCATGTGAACATGGGGCAATCCTCGAACGATACCTTCCCCACCGCGATGCACATCGCCACCGCCACCGCCGCCCATGACGTGTTGCTGCCCGGCCTTGCCACGCTGCATTTCGCGCTGGACGCCAAGGTGCGCGAATTTGACGGTATCATCAAAATCGGCCGCACCCACACGATGGATGCCACCCCGCTGACGCTGGCACAGGAATTCTCCGGATATTCGCATCAGGTTGCGATGGGGATTGAACGCATCAAGGGCGCCTTGGTGCGCATTCACGAGTTGGCACAGGGCGGCACCGCCGTTGGCACCGGCCTGAACACCACACACGGCTGGGCCGAAATGGTCGCGGCCAATATGGCCCGCATCACCGGCCTGCCCTTCGTCACCGCCCCCAACAAATTCGAGGCACTGGCCGCCCATGACGCGATGGTGGAAATGTCTGGCGCGCTGAAAACCGTTGCCTCGTCATTGTTTAAAATCGCCAATGACATCCGCTTGCTTGGATCCGGCCCGCGCTGTGGTCTGGGCGAATTGATGTTGCCCGAGAACGAGCCCGGCTCCTCCATCATGCCCGGCAAGGTGAACCCGACACAGGTCGAGGCGATAACGCAGGTTTGCATCCACGTGATGGGCAATGACGCCGCCGTCGGATTTGCCGGATCACAAGGGCACTTTGAGCTGAACGTCTATAAGCCGATGATGGCCTATAACGTGCTGCAATCCATCCAGCTGCTGGGCGATGCCGCCGCGACATTCACCAAAAACTGCGTGGTCGGCATTCAGGCCAACAAGGGGCGGATTGATCAGTTGATGCGCGAAAGCCTGATGCTGGTAACCGCGCTGGCGCCTGAAATCGGCTATGACAACGCCACCAAGGTTGCCAAAACCGCGCATAAGAACGGCACAACCCTGAAAGAAGAAGCAATCAATCTGGGCTTTGTCGATGCCGAAACCTTTGATCGCGTGGTGCGTCCGGAAACCATGATCGGGCCCAAAGACTGATGAATGAAATCGTAAACCTGAACCGCGCCCGCAAAACCCGCGCGCGCGCGCAAAAACGCGTGCAGGCCGATGCCAATGCCGTCAAACATGGCCGCACCAAGGCCGAACGCATTTTTGAGGCGGCCCGCAGCGAACAGGCCCGCCGCCTACTGGATCAACACAACATGGACGAGGAATGAGCGAACGCCCGAAAAAACGCTCCCTTACCCTGAAAGGGCACCGCACCAGCGTGTCACTGGAAGATGAATTCTGGCTGGCCTTTCGAAACATTGCAGCCGAGCGCGGCCAGCCGATCAATGTGCTTGCCGCTGAAATAGACAAAGCCCGCGGTTTGGACACGGGCTTGGCTTCGGCTATTCGACTGTTTGTTCTTGAGTATTATCAGGACGCTGCAAAACCGCGCGACTGACTACTTTTTAGGCGCACGCAATTCATCGCCAAACAGTTCCTGCAATTCTTCGCGGGTCGGAGATGCGTTTTTGTTTTTGCTGTCTTTGGATTTGCGCCAACCGGTTTTAAACGATGGGACCGCGATGCGGATCATCGTCAATCGCGATGAATCCCGCAGCATATTGCTGGCAGTAGACGTTTTGAGATTCAGTAGTGCAGACATACCGTTCCCCCCGGATTGTGCGCTTTGTTAACGTGGCTTTAATGTATACCCACCCAAAGCTGTAAAACCGAGGGGAAAATCGCCTATTTCGCCTCAAAATCGGCTAAATTCCGCTAATTTACCAAATTACGTGACGTAAATGTCAGCCAAATTCCGTCTTTTGACCTTACCGTCAGGTGTGCAATCGGCATTGCGGGGCGGTTTTCAACTGATTCGAATCGCAACGCCCGCACCAGCATTCCAAGGATCAGCGGCCCCTCGATCATGGCAAACCCCGACCCCGGACAAACCCGCGATCCGGCGGAAAACGGGATGTAAGCCTCTCGCATGCTTGCTTTTCCTGCCTTTGTTTGCCAGCGGTCCGGATCAAATTCGTCCGGCCTGTCCCACAAACGCTCGTGTCGATGCAGGTGCCACGGGCTTAGAACAATCTGCGAGCCTTTGCGGATATCGCGGTTGCGGAAATGCTCGGGGCAAGTGTTTTCTCGTACCATCATCGGAACCGGCGGATAAAGGCGCATCGCCTCGCGGAACACATCGCGGGTTAGCCGCAGTTTCGAGGCCGCCGAGAAATAGGGAACAGCAGGATCGATCACCTCGGCAGCCTCGGCAGCCACGCGATCCTGCATCTCGGGGTTGGTCGCCAGAAGGTACAACGCCCAGCCCAAAGCCGACGCGCTGGTTTCATGACCAGCCAGGAAAAAGATCGCCACCTGATCGACCATTTCATCGGGGGTAAAACACTTGCCGGTTTTTGGGTCCGGCGTTGTCATGATCTTGGTCGCCAGATCATCAGGCGCGGTTCCGGCCTGAATTTCGTCCATCCGCTGATGGGTTAGTTGCGCGATCAACCCGCGAATATTGCGCGCGGTTTCCTTGGTGCGTTTCTTGAAAAACCGCGGCATCCATTTGGGCATCGGCAGTAAGGCCCCGATATTCACAATTGGCTGGGTGCGCTGGTAGTCCTTGAATTCACAAAACACCTTACCCGCGACCTCGTTTTCGATCGGGATGGAAAATAGCGTGCGAAAGATCACATCGGCCGCCACATGGCTGGTCACGCTTTCCATTTCGACCGGCCCCTGCCCTGCCTTTTCCTGCAACCGCGCAACAGCAGCCACCGCGGCATCCCAGATCGCCGGATAGATTTCGCGCAGCCGTCCGCCCTCAAATGCGGGGTCAATGATCCGCCGCTGGGCCTTCCAGACCTCGCCATTGGTGATAAACACCGAGTTGCCCAACAGGGGGGCCAAGCCCTCTTTCACGCGGTCGGATTTGGGGAAATCATCGGGGCGTTCACGCAACACCGTGTTGATCAGATCGGGCTGGTTGATCATGTAGGAGCGAAAAAACGGCGTGCGAAATTCCGCCATCCACGCCCGATACAGGCGCGCAGGCTGGGCCGACAGGATGTCCTGACGAAACAGTTTGATATATTGGAAAAAGGAAACCTTGTTCGGGCGCGAAGGCGGTTTGGGGGGTAAGGTCATGGGGCCACCGAGGTGTATGGCGAAGCCGACACATCAATGCGCGATTTTGATGGTTGCCGGTTCTGGTAACGGTGTTGCAGGGTTTCCGGTCCTGCGGTGATTTGAAAGTAATCATAGTCGCCCGGGCGGTCGAACGCACACATATATTGAAAATGCAGCCGAAAAAATTTCCAGCGCAATTCGGCCCAGCGGTTGGGCGAAAGCGACTGTGTAAACGCCGCCGAGATCACCAGTGGCCAGCGTTTATTTTCCGGCGCAACCCCCGTCACTGTTACCGGATCGCACAATGCAAAGGCACAACCATCACCGGGGGCAGTCACGTCGATCCACGTTAATTCTTCGCGGGTTGATAGGTATTTCAGGTCGGCCCGCAACCGGTAGGCTTTGGGCAGAAACGACACCATCGGCACCACCTGCCCCAATGTCAAAAACCCCAATACGGGGCCGTCCTCGTCCACCCGTCTAGCGCGTATCAGATCGGCTAGAACCGATATGCCAATATGCGCCCCCGACGAATGGCCAACCACCAGAACCTCGTCCACGTCACTGTCCAGCGCTGCGGCAATTTCATCGGCAAATTCGGCCATGCGCGATTCAAGTTTGGGCGAGTTTTCCCCTTTGGAGCGGGCGGAATAAGCGTAATCATGCATCAGGTAATAGGCAAACAGCCTGTTATCAATTTTTCGAAATCCCCGCAGGATCAGCACGATCAGCGGCAGCGCCACGGCCCAGCCCAGCATCCGTGCCACCAGCGGCCAATCGACCAGAACCTGCATCCCTTTGGCAATATTGGCCCCGATAAACCACGCCAGCAGCACCGCGACCAACAGTTGCAACAACAGCATCCCGATCGGGTACAGGGCGGCAATCACCGGCCCCTTGCGCAGCCACATCAAACGGCGCAACGCGCCCGAGGCAATATAGGTCCATGCCGTGCGCGCCAGCACCAGATAGGTTTGCGGAATATTCAGATCCATCGAGGATTTGACAATATCGGACCAAACCAGCACATCAAAATCGGCATCCACCTGCGCGCCGTCAATCCGGCCCTTGACGTGCCAGCCATAGCGCCCGCCGCCCTGCTTTGGCGAAAGAGTAATGTCATAACCGGAAATTTTCGCCTGATCCGCACCTTCGCTGCGATACAGTTCGCGGTAGCGGCGCGGATGAATCGGGTCATACCCCGGAATATAGAACACCCGGCGTTTTGCGACTGTGTGGCCTTCACCCTGCATCTACTGGCAATCCCGTTACATAACTGGCCGCAGTTTAACGCAAAGACGCGACATTGCTAGCCAATGCTTGCCAGTGCCGGGAATGTTTCCAGCAACCAGAAGGAAAACGCGCTAAAGGCACCGGTCATCAGGGCAATACCAACCGCAATCAACAACAGCCCCATCACCTTTTCGATCATCCCCATGTGGCGTTTCAGACGGTTCATAACCCCGACCGCCCGCTGGATGAAAATCGCAGCCAACAGAAAGGGTATACCCAGCCCCAGCGCATAAACCGCCAGCAAGGCGGTGCCGCGAACAACGGATGCTTCGGATGCCGCCATCGACAGGATCGCGCCCAGTTGCGGGCCGATGCAAGGCGTCCAGCCAAAGGCGAACGCCAGCCCCAGAATGTAGGCGCCAAAGGCCGACCCACCCTGATCCCCCGCATCAATCCGCGTGTCGCGATCTAGAAAAGGAATGCGGAAAATGCCAAGGAAATGCAGACCGAACAGCACAATCACCCCGCCTGATATTTTTGCGAAAAGCTCTTGATTTTGCAGGAAAAATGCCCCGAAAATGGACGCCGTGAACCCCAGCAGCAAAAAGATGGTCGAAAGCCCCAGCACAAAGAACAGCGCTGGAATGATCGCCCCGCCGCGCTTGCCCCCTTCGCCGGTCATTTCGCTCATGGTCATGCCGCTCATATAGGCCAGATAGGGTGGCACGATCGGCAATACGCAGGGTGACAGAAACGACAGCAATCCCCCCATCAAAGCAACAAACATCGCGGGCAGCAGGCTTGCATCAAGAATTTCGATTCCGAACATCACGGGGCCTTCCAATTGGTTTGCCCATTCTTAGGCGATCCATCCCGCCGCGTCACCTGCCGTAATGTCACATTTGCGTGGACTTGGGGCAAATCGCGCCCTATCCAGTTTTACATGACCATTGATGAAGAAATCGACGCCATCGGCATGCTCTGCCCCCTGCCCGTCCTGAAGCTGCGCAAGCGGCTGCAAGGGCATGTTTCGGGGGCCGTTGTGCGGCTGTTGGCCGATGATCCGGCGGCGGTGATAGATGTGCCGCATTTTTGCAATGAACAGGGACATAAGTTGATCGAGGTGGCACAGGGCGACCACGGCCAAACCTATCTGGTGCGCAAAGCCTAACCCCTATGGGCAGAGGAAATCATTGCTAAGCGCAAAGACCATCAGCGTCAGGATCAACCCCAGCCCCACCGTCATCATGAATTGCAATGCCTTGTCGCTGGGAGGTTTACCCGTCACGGCCTCATAGGCGAAAAACACCAAATGGCCGCCGTCCAGCACCGGAATCGGGAACAGATTCATCAGGCCTACCGCCGTCGATAACATGGCAATGAAATAGATGAAGCGTGAAAATCCTTGCCGTGCCAGTTGGCCAGACAGCTTGGCAATCCCCAGCGGGCCGGACAGGTTACAGCTGCTGATCTTCTGGGCAATCATATGTGACAACCCCGAAACAGACTGTGTAATCACGCCCCAAGTGCTCTTGCCACCGATCAACACCGCTTGGCCAAACCCCGGACTTTCCAGTGCTGGCGTAAAGAAATAGCTGCCACTGATGCCCATGATATAGCGGGTCTCGAACTGATTGTCGGCCATCGGCAGGTCGCGTTTCTGCGCCTCGACAGTGATTTCCATAACCTTGCCATCCCGCCACAGTTTGATCGGTGTCGGTTTGCCGCCGGTTTGATTGATCAGCGGAATCATCTGGCCAAATTCAAACACTTGCTGACCGCCGATTTCCAGAATGACATCGCCAACCTTAACACCGGCCTTGTCCGCACCCCAACCCGGCGTGACCGAGCCAACCCTTGTGGGCATTAGCGGCGGGCCAAAGACGGTTACCTCTTGGCCGTTGCGATCAACCGTATAGGCCAGCGCGGGTTTTAGCGGCAGCGCATCGACGAAATCGCCAAATCCTTCTTTATCGGGCAGTTTATTACCCTCGATGGCAACCACCCTATCGCCGATTTTTAATTCCGACGCCCCTTCGGGCAGATCAAACAATACGTCGATTTTTGGTGGATAGGTCGACACCCCTTCGCTTAACGCCAGCGCCGTGAAAACCACAATCGCCAGAATAAAGTTGAACACCGGTCCCGCCAATACCGTCAGGAACCGCGCCCACAGGGGCGCACCGTGCATGGTGTGGCGTTTTTCCTCGTCCGAAAGGGTACTGATTGCGTCGCCGTCCTTACCGCTGGCGGCGTCCGCATCGCCCAGAAACTTGACATAACCGCCAAAGGGCAGTGCGGCGATTTGCCATTTCGTGCCGCGTTTGTCGACGCGCGACCAGACTGTCGGCCCAAAGCCCAGCGAAAACACCTCGGCGTGGATACCGGACCAGCGGCCGACGATGTAATGGCCGTATTCGTGGATGGCCACGATTACCGACAGGGCGACGATAAAGGCAACAGCCGTAAAGGCAAAATTGCCAACAGTCGGAAGAATGCTTGCGAAATCCAAGGTGGTGTCCTTTATGCCTGTCTTTGGCGAATAATGTCTATGGCGGTCTGTCGTGCCAGATGGTCTGTTTTACGCACCATATCAAGGGTGATCGCGGCATTATCAAGGCGATTGTCGGATGATCTGCGGTTCAGCACCTCTTCGACCACCTCGGCCATGTGCATAAATCCGATCTGCCCGCCGATAAAGGCGTCCAGCGCTGTTTCCTTGGCGGCGTTGAATGTGGCCCCTGTCAGACCGCCTGCCTTTATCACTTCACGCGCCAGCCGCAACGCGGGCCAGCGTACCTCGTCGGGGGCGCGAAATTCCAGTTTGCCCAGCTTGGCCAGATCCAGTCGCTCGACCGGCACATGCCCACGCTTTGGCCAGTGCAGCGCATAGCCGATGGCGTGGCGCATATCGGCGGGGCCAACATGGGCCATCAGGCCGCCATCGACAAAACCGACAAGGGCGTGAATCATGGATTGCGGATGCACGATCACCTCGATCTGGTCGGGGCGCACGTCGAAATATTCATTGGTTTCAATCACCTCCAGCGCCTTGTTGAACATGCTGGCGCTGTCGATGGTGATGCGCTGGCCCATGTTCCAGTTGGGGTGGGTCTGCGCCTGTTTCAGGGTGGCAGTGGCCAGTTTTTCCAGCGGCCAGTCGCGAAATGCGCCGCCGGATGCGGTGATGATGATGCGCTCGACCTTGGCGATATCCTCGCCGACCAGCGCCTGAAAGATGGCGGAATGTTCACTGTCCACCGGCAGGACCGTCGCGCCGTATTTGCGCGCCTCACGCAGCAGCAACGGCCCCGCCGCGACCAGACTTTCTTTATTCGCCAGTGCTAGCGTGGTGCCCTGTTGCAAGGCCCGCAGCCCCGGCGCCAAACCGGCCGCGCCGACAATCGCGGACAATATCCAGTCCGCAGGCCGATCCGCCGCCTCGATCAAGGCCGCCTCGCCCGCTGTCGCCTCGATACCACTACCCGCAAGCGCCGCCTGCAAATCGCCCAGATATTCGGGAAAGGCCGTGACGGCCACTTCGGCCCGCAGCGCCCGCGCATCCTTGGCCAGTTGCGCGATATTGCGCCCGCCCGTCAGCGCCACCACCTGATATTTGTCAGGCTCCCGCGCAATCAGGTCAATCGCGCTTTGCCCAATCGAGCCGGTCGCGCCAAATATACTGACCCTGCGCATATCCTTATCCGGCCCCGAAAGGGAAGCCCGTCAGAACCACCGCCAGCAACACCACAACCGAGGCCCCCAACATGCCGTCAAACCGGTCCATGAATCCGCCGTGACCGGGGATCAGGTTGGAGGAGTCCTTGATGCCGGTTTTGCGTTTGATCGCGCTTTCGGCGATGTCGCCCATCTGCGCGGCAAACGCCACCAGAACCGAAAACAGCGGAAGACCACCCCACAACCCCTGAAAAGTGCTGAAATACCAGCCCACCAGTGCGGCACCGATCCAGCCAGCAATGGTGCCGGACCATGTTTTTTTCGGGCTGATCGCCGGCCAGAATTTCGGACCGCCCAACAGACGGCCGGCGATATAGCCACCAACATCACTGGCGACTACCACCAGCAGCAGCCAGATCATCCAGATCAAACCAAGATCCTGACGTAAATAGATAAATCCGTATCCGGCCAGCATAATCAGCAGGGAATAGGCGCCAAACATCAGGCGTTTCTGCTTGATCGTGATCAGGCCGAAAATTACCGGCCCCAGCAACACCAAAGCGACATAGAGCCAAGGCACAAAGCCAGACAAAGCCACCGCAAATGCCGCGTTCGTGCCATAGCCGATATGACGGGATGTCTGTTCGGGCACCAGCATGCGCACCAGTTCCCATGTCATCAAACCGCTCGAAATGGCGATCAGGGCAATGAACCAGTATCCACCGGCCCAGACCGCCCCAACCGCAACCAGCGCCATCACGATCGCCGACAAAACGCGCGGTTTCAGGTCGTCCCATTTACTGCCACTCATACCGGAACCGCTCCAAAACGGCGCTCGCGGCTGCCGTATTTTTTCAATACTTCTGCAAAGATATCCGGTGTAAAATCGGGCCATAGCGTGTCGATGAATTCATATTCCGAATAGGCCGACTGCCACAGCAGGAAGTTGGATACACGCGCCTCGCCCGAGGTGCGGATCACCAGATCGGGATCAGGCAACACACATGTGTCCAGAAAATGCGGCAGGGTTTCTTCGTCCACATCTTCAGGTTTCAGACGCCCCGCAGCCACCTCTTCGGCCAGCCGTTTGGTGGCGCGCGCCACTTCATCGCGGCCGCCATAATTCAACGCAACCGTCATATTGACCAATTCATTATGCGCCGTCACGCGCTCCAGCTCGTCCATCAGGCCAACCAGTTTTTTGTCCAGTTTCACCCGATCACCGATAAACCGCACGCGGATGCCGTTCTCGACCAACGCCTGCGTTTCTTTTTGAATATAACGGCGAAACAACAGCATCAGGCCGGAAACCTCGGCCTGTGTTCGTTTCCAGTTTTCGGTCGAAAAAGCAAATATTGTCAGGTATTTCACCCCCAGATCGGGGCAAGCCTCGACAATCTGGCGCACACGCCGCGCACCGGCACGATGGCCGAACAAACGCGGCTTGCCACGGGCCTGTGCCCAGCGGCCATTGCCATCCATGATGATCGCCACATGGGTCGGCCCGCCTGCTGGTTTTACCTTATCGGCCAATATGTTACCTCTCACTCTTAAACTTGAAACCTAAACTGTCATGATCTCTTCTTGCTTGTTGTCAAGCGCTGTATCAATCGCCAAAATCGCCTTGTCTGTCAGTGACTGAACCTCGTCATGCCAGATCTTGTTGTCGTCCTCGGACATGCCGTCATTCAGCGCCTTCTTTAGCTGGTCCATCCCGTCGCGGCGTACATTGCGCACGGCCACACGGGCGTGTTCGGCATATTGCGCGGCCACCTTGGTCAACTCGCGGCGGCGTTCCTCGTTCAACTCGGGGATGGGCAGCATGATGATGGTGCCGTTCAGCTGTGGATTGATGCCAAGGCCACTTTCGCGGATCGCTTTTTCCACCGCCTGCACCATGGATTTATCCCAGACATTGATCGTCACCATGCGCGGTTCGGGCACGTTCACTGTACCAACCTGATTGATCGGGGTTCTTTGGCCATATGCCTCGACCATCACCGGCTCGAGCATCGAGGCCGACGCCCGCCCCGTGCGAAGCGACGCAAATTCCGTCCGAAGCGAGCCCAAAGCCCCCTCCATCCGGCGTTCAAGATCATCAAGGTTGATTTCAATATCGTCTGACATGGCTGTTCACTCTTCTTTATCGTTCGGTTTTGCCGCGTTGTGGCTAATATAGGGTTAACTGTGAACCGTTGTATAGGTGCCTTCCCCGGCCAGAATACCGCGAAAGCCCCCCGGCTCGTCCAGCGAAAACACGATGATCGGCAGGTTGTTGTCACGTGCAAGCGCAATCGCGCTGGCGTCCATCACACCCAGATGTTTTTGCAGCACCTCGTCATAGGACACGCGATCATACCGCTTGGCATCCTCGAATTTTGCCGGATCCTTGTCATAAACACCGTCCACTTTGGTGCCCTTGAAGATCACCTCGCAGGCCATTTCGTTGGCGCGCAGGGTGGCGGCGGTGTCGGTGGTGAAATAGGGGTTGCCGGTGCCGGCCGCAAAGATAACCACACGTTTTTTCTCAAGGTGGCGCACGGCGCGGCGGCGGATGTAAGGCTCGCAGACCTGATCCATTGGAATGGCGCTGATCACGCGGGTAAAGATGCCCAGCCCTTCCAGCGCGGCCTGCATCGCCAGCGCGTTCATCACCGTGGCCAGCATGCCCATGTAATCGGCCGTGGTGCGCTCCATCCCCTGTGCCGACCCTTGCAAGCCGCGAAAGATATTACCGCCACCAATGACCATGCAAATCTCGGTGCCCAATTCATGCACCGACTGCACCTCGCGGGCGATGCGTTCAACGGTGGGCGGGTGCAGGCCATAGCCCTGATCGCCCATCAATGCCTCGCCGGAAATTTTCAACATAACCCGTTTAAAGGCCGGTTTTTCGCCTTCGGTTTCGGTTTCTTTTTCTGTGGTTTTGCCGCTATCGCTCATGGTGATTTGCCCCCGCGAAAATCTTGGTGTTTGCGTTTTGGCTAAAATGTCGCAAAAAGCGGGGGGGTTCAACGGCAAACCGTGAAAGGGGCGGCATTTGGGCGATATTAATTCCATACCGGTGGATATGCCGGTTCTGATCGCGGGGCCGACGGCCTCGGGTAAATCGGCGCTGGCGCTGGAAATCGCGCAAAATGGCGGCGGGGTGATCATCAACGCCGACGCCTTGCAAGTGTTTGACGGCTGGCGCGTGCTGACCGCGCGGCCCTATGACGCCGATCTGGCCCGCGCGCCGCATCTGTTATACGGCCACATCCCGTTTGACGCCGATTATTCTGTCGGGCACTGGCTGCGACAGGTGGGTGATATTCTGGCAGATCCCCCTGCCCGCCCGATCATTGTTGGCGGCACCGGCCTGTATTTTCGCGCCCTGACCGAAGGGCTGGCCGATATCCCGCGCACCCCGCCCGATATTCGCGCGCAGGCCGATGCGCTGCTGACTGATAGCGGCCTTGCCGCCCTGTTGAACGATCTGGATAACGCCACCCGCGCCCGTATTGATGTCCAAAACCCGATGCGGGTGCAGCGCGCGTGGGAGGTGCTGCACGCCACCGGGCGCACCCTTGCCGACTGGCAGGATACCACCCCGCCGCCACTATTACCGTTGAACAAAACCACCCCGATCGTGATCAACGCCGAACGCGACTGGCTGAATGACCGGATCAACCGGCGCTTTGACCTGATGCTGGAAAACGGCGCGCTGAACGAGGCCCGCGCGATGGAGCCTCGCTGGAATCCCGCGTATTTGTCCTCAAAAGCCATCGGTGCCACCGAACTGATCGCCCATATCCGTGGCGAAATTTCGCTTGCAGATGCCCGTTCGGCCGCCTGCATCGCCAGCCACCAATACGCCAAACGTCAACGCACATGGTTTCGCGCCCGCATGAAGGGCTGGCAGGCCCATACACCGGCGTAACCTATCGGCCACGATCCGCACAGTTCTCCCGGAGGGTGCATTTTTTGTTTGGTCACGGCGGCTTACCGGCGTAGGATTCCAAAAAACAAGGGCAAAATGCCCACCGTCCGAGGCAAGTGATGACAGAAATAACAAACAAACTACCCGAAGTCCGTATGACTCCGATTCCGCGCTTGGCCCAGGGCGGGCGCTGGCGCGTCGAAGCCATGCGCAGCTACAGCTCGAACCTGTTGTTGTGGTTCACCCGTGGTCAGGGGCGCATAACGGTTGCCGGTACCACGCGCGGGTATGGCGCGCATAACGCGGTGTTTATCCCCTCGGGCGTGATGCACGGTTTCGAGGTTTCAACGCAGGTGTTCGGCACCGCCATCTTCATCCCGCGCGATCTGGGCTTCCCCCTGCCCGTGATGCCGACCCACCTGCGCATTCGCGATGCAACCCCGCAGGCCGAAGTCACCGGCATTCTGGACAACCTGCAACGTGAACTGGAAGGCAGCCAACCCGAACGCGTGCGCGCCATCCACCATCACACGGGCCTTCTGGCCGTCTGGTTGCGCCGTCAGATCCTGCTGCACGAGGTCGACAACAAAGCCCCCGATGCCGCCCAACGCCTGACCACCCGCTTCACTGAGCTGATCGAAGCCGAATACAAATCCGGCATGAATATCGCCGAATACGCTAACGCCCTCGGCGTCACCCCCACACACCTTTCGCGCGTCTGCAATCAGGCTTGTGGCCGCCCCGCGTCTTCCCTGTTGAATGATCGCGTGATATTCGAGGCCCGCCGCCTGCTGCGCGAAACCAGAACCCCGATCCAGCAGGTCGCAGCCGATCTTGGTTTCACATCACCGGCCTATTTCACCCGTGCCTTCCAGCACCACACGGGCCAAACCCCGTCTGCATTCAGACGCGACCGCTAATTTCTTCTTTTCCTAAATACCTGCGCCGCAGGCTCTCGCGTCCCGAAGGGGCGCGCCCGGTGACGCCGTTAGGCGTCACAACCCCTGCCTTGGCCCCTTCACAATTATCGTTGCAAATGCAACGATTGTGAAATACCCTGCCCCGATCAGGACTATAAAAGGACGCCAAAGATGAAAATAGAACAAATCCACCACGTCGCCTACCGCTGCAAGAATGCCAAGGAAACCGTTGAAT
>CAZIDQ010000031.1:0-19630 GCA_964538015.1 uncultured Marinosulfonomonas sp. | reverse complement strand
GCCGCGATATAGCCGATGATGGTGACGGGTTCCATTGCGGTTACAGGTCTTTGGTATGCCGGTCGAAGTCGGCCATGGCACGCGCCCAGACACCGCTGTCCAGATCAGTCAGGGTTAGCAGGCTGGGCAGTAGCTGCGCAGCGTAATCCTGCGAGGATTCCACCGGCAGCATCGAGGGCAGGTTGTCGATAGCCGTCACATCCAGTGGCGGGTTGTCGGCCACGCGCAGGGCGGGTTCATCCCATGTGGTGGTGTGATCGTAAACCTTGATTGGGGAAAAGTCGCTGTCGGGATCACAAGCCACATCGCCGATCACGGTCAGTTTGCGTGGATCGGTTTTGGCGGATGCGGGCACAAAGACCGGCGTGCCGGGGCTGGCAAAGATGCTGTTGACGAATACGTCATGTTGCAGGATTTCGGGGAAGGGACCACCCGAGGCGGTTTCGGCCATGTCCCATTTGGTGGTGGTAACATCCATCGCCGCACACAGGTCGGATGCGCCCGAGCCAACGCGGCCCAAGGCGCCGATGACGATGGCGGTGGGGCGCGGGGCGCCTGTGGCATCGAGCGTGGTTTTCAGATCGTCCAGCAGGGCGTCTTTGTTTTTGCAAACGCCAACGGGTCCGCATATTTCGCCGTGCTGTTGCGCAGCCCAGCATTTCAGCGAAACGGCGGCACCGGCGAAACCGGCCCAATAGCCAAAGGCGGCAACGCGGCGGCCGTTTTCATCCACCAGATATTCCAGATCATACATGGTGCCGTCCCCGGCCTTGAACCGCTGTAGCAGGATCTGCCCCGATGGTTGGCCCTTGTAGGCGTGGCCGAACAGGATGTGGCGGTGCGGCAGGGGGGTGCCGTCTTCGGGCAGTTCCTTGAGGCCGAAAATGATCGCGTCAAGCGGGGCGTCGGGCCATGTGTTTTCAGCGGCGATTTCGCAACCGGCGGCGATGTAGCCGTCAATCGGAATGGCGCGCACATGGCTTTCTTCCACGGTGACGCGGATGCCTGCATCAATCAAGGCCTTGGCCCCTTCGGGCGTCAACCCGACGCGTTCTTCGTTTGGCCGTTGCTCGGCCCGGACCCAGAGGTGTGTCATGGGGAATCTCCTGCATATCTGTCAGGGAAAATCAGTAGAGGAAGCGGGGCGGGGTGCCAATGGGGTAGTTTAGCGGAGTTGCTGGCGCAACGCTCTATATCTCGCGGGCGCTCGGATATAGGGGCTGTCTGCCCCCCTTGCCTGACGGCAATTCCCCCCAAAGGTATTTAGGAAAAGAAGAAGATCAATCCCAGATCACATCGCCTAAAAAGATATAACCAGCACCATAGATGGTTTTGATCAGGCGGGGGTTTTTGGGGTCTTCGCGCAGTTTGGTGCGCAGGCGTGAGATGCGCACGTCCATTGCGCGATCGAAACTTTCGCCGGCGGTGCCGCCAAGGGTTTCCTGCATTTGTGCGCGCGAAATCAGCCGCTTGGGGCTGTCCAGAAACAGGCGTAATACTTCGCCTTCGGCGTGGCTGAAGGGGGTTTCATTGCCGTCACTGTCAACCAGAACATAGCTGTCGAACAGGGCTGTCCAGCCCTCGAAACGGGCGCGGTTGGCGGATTTGGTACCTGTTTTGCCGCTGCGCAGGCGGGCGCGGACGCGGGCGACGACTTCGGCCGGGTCAAAGGGTTTGATGATGTAGTCATCTGCCCCCAGTTCCAGCCCTGTGACGCGGTCCTGCACCTGTGCGCGGCCCGATATGATGATGATCGAGGCGCCGGATTCCAGTGCCAGCCGGTGCACCAGCGCAAGGCCATCTTTGTCCGGCAGACCCAGATCGACAAGGCAGACATCGGGGGACGAGGATTTCAGCGAGGCCTCGAATTCCGTGGCGCGGGCGAAACTGGCGGTTTTGAAGCCGGCCTCTTGCAGGGCATCTGCCAGCATGTGGCGGATTTCGGGTTCGTCATCAAGGATCGTGACAAGCGGTTTGGTCATGCGGGCGGGTCCATGTTCATGAAGGCGGCCAGATCTTCGGCTGTGAAAGGTTTCGGGATCAGCGAATAGCGTTTGGCGGCGTCAACGCGCAAGGGGTGATCGGCGGGCAGGGATGTCATCAGGCAGGTGCTGGCCTTTAGGGCGTTCTGTTTCAGGGTGTCGAGCATTTCAACACCTGTCATATCACCGATCAGCGAAATATCGGACAGCACAAAATTGACGCCTTCGAGCATGGCCAGCGCCATGCCTTCCTCGGCTGATGTTGCTTCGATCACGCGGTGGCCCATGTCGGTCAGCATTTCGCGCACGGTGGCGCGGATGTCGTCGGAATCTTCGACCAGAAGTACCAGTTTCGGGGTGGTTTCCTGTGCCGCGGGGCGCAGGGGCAGGCGCAGGGTGATTTTTGCGCCGTCATTGGTGTTGGCTAGTTTCATGTGGCCACCTGCCAGTTTGGTCAGGTCATAGACCATCGACAGACCAAGGCCCGAACCTTCGCCGCCTTTGGTGGTAAAGAACGGATCCAGCGCGTGTTTCAATGCGTCATCGCTGAACCCGCCGCCGGTGTCGGTGACGGTGATCTCCAGCCATGTATCGCGCACGGGTTTGGTGGTCAGGATGATCTGGCCGGTTCCGTTGCCGATGGCATCCTTGGCGTTCAGGATCAGATTCAGCAGGGAATCCTGCAGTGATCCGGCATCCAGAAGCACGGGTGTATCGACGCCGGTGCAACGGGTTTGCAGCGTTACGCCTTCGGGCAGGGTGGGGGTGGCGAGGGTTTTCAAATCGTTCATGAACCCACACAGGTCCACCGCTTTGGGGCGCATTTCGCGCGGGCCGGACATTTCGGCGATGCGGTTCAGCAGGGTGCCGCCACGGCGCGCCGCGGATTGGGTGGCGGTGATCAGTTCCTTTGCGTCCACGTCGGGCACCATACGGGCAAGGCGACTTTGCATGCCCAGAATGATGGTCAGCAGGTTGGCGAAATCATGGGCCATGCCGCTGGTCAGTTGCGCCGCCAACTCGCGCTTGTGGGTCTGGGCCAGTGCGGCGCGGGCCTGGGCCTCTTCCGTGACATCCATCGACAGGATGTAAACGCCGCGCTTGTCACCGTCGTATTGGTCCGGCGTAAAGGCCACGCGGATGCGGCGGCTGGATTCATCATCGGTGAATTCGAACACGCTGGCTTCGCCCAAACGGGCCTTGTCGCAATAGGGGCGGATTTTGCCATAGGCGAAATCGCCCAATGCCTCGGACAGGTGCAGGCCCAGAATATTGGAGGGGCGCGACGGGATGATCGAGGACAGGCGGCGGTTGGAATAGGTGTAGTAGCCGTCGGCATCGACGTGGGCGATGTGGGCGGGCATCATTTCGGTGGTCATCCGCGTGCGGGCTTCCATTTCCGTCAGCTGACGTTTGGCTTCTTCCAGCGCGGCGTTGGTGGCGGCCAGTTCGCGGTTGGTTTGCGACAGGCGTTCGGTGTGGGCCAGCAGTTGATCCGATAATTCTTCCGAACGGGCGCGTAGCAATTTTTCCTGATCCTTGATCGCGGTGATGTCGGTATACACCGTGACCCAGCCGCCTTGGGGCAGGGGGTTACCCTCGATCGAAATGGTGCGACCGTTGGCGCGGGTGCGCTCCATATAATGGGCCTCGAACGCGCGGGCCTGATCAACGCGGGATGTGACGAATTCGTCAATATCCCCCACTTCGCCATATTCGCCACGTTCCGCCAAAAAACGGATGGTATCGGAGAAATGCGCACCGGGTGTGCAGAGGTTTTCCGGCAGGTCGAACATTTCCTTGAAAGGGCGGTTCACCCGCACGCAGCGCAGGTCGCTGTCATAGATCGACAGTGCTTGCTGGATCAGGTTCAGACCGGCGCGGGTCAGGTTTTCGGTGGTGGCCTTGGATGACGCCATTTTGCATGGTCCTTTCGTTCGTATCGCTAACATCGGAGCGGCGTTTACGAAAGGGGTGTTACAATTCGTTAGGTTTGCGCAAAAGTCAGGAAAAATTTGACCCGCAAGAAAAAACAGTCACGCTGGGGTAAATAGAGAATCGCCCGTTAACGGGTGGGCTGCCGGAAAACCGGCAGATGGGGAGGATACAACTTGGCACAATCAGACGCGGTTCTGGAATCGATTCCGGCCCTGCTTGCACGCAATGCGGCGACGTTTGGCGACAAGGCGGCGTATCGCGAAAAAGAATATGGTATCTGGCAACGCTGGAACTGGAGCGATGTCGCCAGCGAGGTCGAAGCGCTGGCGCTGGGCTTTTTGAATCTTGGGATTCACGAGGGCGACTTTGTAGCCGTTATTGGTCGTAATCGTCCGTATTTCTATTGGGCAATGGTTGCGGTGCAATCGGTCGGGGCGATCCCTGTGCCGCTGTATCAGGATGCCAACGCCGAAGAGATGGCCTATGTTCTGGGCCATTGCGGCGCACGGTTCATTGTGGTCGAGGATCAGGAACAGGTTGATAAGGTGATCGAGGTGCAGGACCAGTTGCACCAGTTCGAGCATATGATCTATGTCGATCCGCGCGGATTGCGCAAATATGACCACCGCCGTTTGCATCAGTTTTCCCATATTCAAGATCAGGGCCGTGCCGCCCGCGAGGAATTTTTGCCCGAACTTCAGGCCCGTACCGCGCGGCTGAAGATGGATAGCACCTGTGTGATGCTGTATACATCCGGCACGACCGGCAAGCCCAAGGGTGTTGTGCTGTCGAACCGCAATGTGATTGTGACCTCGAAAAATTCCTGTGAATTTGACCACCTGCAACCGGGCGAAGAGGTTCTGGCATATTTGCCGATGGCATGGGTTGGCGATTTCATTTTCTCGATCGGTCAGGCCTATTGGTCGGGGTTCTGTGTGAACTGCCCTGAATCTGCCGACACCATGATGACGGATTTGCGCGAAATTGGGCCGACCTATTATTTTGCGCCGCCACGGTTCTTTGAGGGTCAGTTGACCAGCGTTATGATCCGGATGGAGGATGCAGGCCGCTTCAAGAAGTGGCTGTTCAAGAAATATATGGATGTGGCCCGCAAGGTGGGCCCGGCCATTCTGGATGGTAAAGACGTCAGCTTTGGCGACCGGCTCAGCTATAAACTGGGCAATCTGTTCGTTTATGGCCCGCTGAAAAACACGCTGGGCCTTAGCCGCGTGCGCGTTGGCTATACGGCGGGCGAGGCAATCGGGCCAGAGCTGTTTGAATTCTACCGCTCGATCGGGATCAACCTGAAACAGCTGTATGGCCAGACCGAAGCAACCGTGTTTATCACCCAGCAGCCCGATGGCCAAGTGCGGGCCGACACGGTGGGCGTGCCATCCCCCGATGTGGAAATCAAAATCGAGGACAACGGCGAGATTTACTACCGCTCGCCGGGTGTGTTCGAGGAATATTACAAAAACCCCGAAAGCACGGCCGACACCAAAGATGCCGAAGGCTGGGTCGCTACAGGGGACGCCGGTTTTATCGAAAAAAGCAGCGGACATCTGCGGATCATCGACCGCGCCAAGGACGTTGGCAAAATGGCTGATGGCAATATGTTTGCGCCCAAGTTTGTTGAAAACAAGCTGAAGTTCTATCCCGATATTCTGGAATCTGTGGTGTTTGGGGCCGATCGTGATTATTGCGTCGCCTTCATCAATATCGACCTGACGGCGGTGGGTAACTGGGCTGAGCGCAACAACGTCGCTTACGCGTCCTATCAGGAACTGGCGGGCCACCCCGAAGTTTACGGCACAATTGCCGCGCACATCGAAGAGGTGAATAAATCGGTAGCGCAGGATGAAATGTTGTCGGGGTGTCAGGTGCACCGCTTCCTGATCCTGCACAAGGAACTGGATGCCGATGATGGCGAAATGACCCGCACCCGCAAGGTGCGCCGCAAGATCGTGGGCGAAAAGTTCAACGATCTGCTAGAGGCGCTTTATGGCGGCAAATCCGAAATCTACACCGAAACTGAAGTGACATATGAGGACGGGCGCAAAGGTTCGATCAGTGCCACGCTGGAAATCCGCGATGTGGCGGTGGTGCCTGTGAATGCGAAGGTGGCGGCAGAATGAACACAATGACCGAAAACTCTACGGTGGGTTATGTCACCGATGACGGTCGCCAAATTGGCGGCACGATGATGGAGATGAAAAACATCACCCTGCGGTTCGGCGGTGTGGTGGCGATTGAAGACATCAGTTTTGATATTCACGAGGGCGAAATCCGCGCCATCATCGGCCCGAACGGTGCCGGGAAGTCGTCGATGCTGAACGTGATCAGCGGCTTTTACCATCCGCAAGAAGGTGAAGTCTGGTTCCACGGCAAAAAACGCCCCTCGATGCGCCCCTATCAGGTTGCCGAACAGGGCATTGCGCGGACCTTCCAGAACATCGCGCTGTTCAAAGGGATGAGCACGCTGGACAACATCATGACCGGTCGTCTGACCAAGATGAAAGCCGGGATGTTGTCGCAGGCGATCTGGTGGGGTAAGGCCGCGAATGAGGAGGCGGCACACCGCCAGAAGGTTGAGGAGATCATCGATTTCCTCGAAATTCAGGCAATCCGCAAGACGCCTGTGGGCCGCTTGCCCTATGGTTTGCAAAAGCGGGTCGAACTGGGCCGCGCGCTGGCTGCTGAACCTAAACTGCTGCTGTTGGACGAACCGATGGCCGGTATGAACGTCGAGGAAAAAGAGGACATGTCCCGCTTTATTCTGGATGTGAACGACGAATTTGGCACCACGATTGCACTTATCGAACATGACATGGGCGTGGTGATGGATATCTCGGACCGCGTGGTTGTGATGGATTACGGCAAAAAGATCGGCGATGGCACACCATCCGAGGTGCTGGCCAACCAAGAAGTAATCGACGCCTATCTGGGGGTGAGCCATGACTAGCGTGAAACGCTACCCCGCACTTGATGCGGGGTCTGTTAGCAACATTCAAAGAGGTCCCGCAACAAGTGCGGGACTGCGCGGGGATCAAACATAATGTCTGCTGGTTTTTATTATGGCGTCGAGGTTTTCCTGAACGGGTTGATGGCCGGGGTGATGTATTCACTGGTGGCGCTGGGCTTTGTTCTGATCTTCAAGGCGTCGGGAATTTTCAACTATGCTCAGGGCGTGATGGCGCTGTTTGCGGCGATGACTTTGGTGGGGTTGCAAAACGGGCAGGTGCCCTTTGCGCATCTGATCAATGCGATGTTCGGCACTCACGTTAAGGAATTTGGTTGGCATATGCCTGCCTTGCTGGCGATCCTGCTAACGGTCGTGGTGATGATCGGCTTTGCCATATTGGTCGAACGGCTGGTGCTGAAACATCTGGTCAATCAGGAACCTATCATCCTGTTTATGGCGACGATTGGTCTGGCCTATTTCATGGAGGGTTTTGGTGACCTGATGTGGGGTTCCGAGATCAAGAAACTGGATGTTGGCATCCCGCAGGGCGGCAATTTATGGGTCGAATCCACAACGGCATTTCTGGGCGGGGATGATTTTTACGGCTTCTATCTGGACTCGCTGGATATCGTCGCGGCGATTGTAGCGATTGTGCTGGTGGCATCCCTGGTGCTATTTTCGCAATACACCAAAACCGGCCGCGCGTTGCGGGCGGTGGCGGATGACCATCAGGCGGCGCTGTCTGTCGGGATCAGTTTGCGCACCATCTGGGTGATCGTCTGGTCCATTGCCGGGTTCGTGGCGCTGGTAGCGGGTATCATGTGGGGTTCGAAATCGGGCGTGCAATTCTCGCTGTCGTTGATCGCTTTGAAAGCGCTGCCGGTGCTGATGCTGGGCGGCTTTACCTCGATCCCCGGTGCGATTGTCGGCGGGTTGATCATCGGGGTTGGCGAAAAGATGTTCGAATTCCTGATTGGCGCGCCGTTCCTTGGTGGCGCCACAGAAAACTGGTTCGCCTATGTGTTGGCGCTTCTGTTCCTCGTCTTTCGGCCGCAAGGGCTGTTTGGCGAAAAGATTATCGAGAGGGTTTAGGATATGCTGTACCGCGAAGCTGGCGATTTCAAGACGTCCTACGCCAAGGACAACCAGACCTTCCCGATTAAGTTTGATCGCGTGGCCTATTACGTTCTTTTGGCCGTGGCCTTTGGTGTAGTGCCGTTCATTATCAATGATTACTGGGCCAATGCGGTTCTGGTACCGTTCCTGATCTATGCAATTGCCACCATCGGGCTGAATATCCTGATCGGTTATTGCGGGCAACTAAGCCTTGGCACTGGCGGGTTTATGGCGGTGGGGGCGTTTGCATCCTACAAGCTGATGACCGCCTTCCCCGAAGTTTCGATCATCATCCATATTTTACTGGCGGGCGGTATCACCGCGCTGGTGGGGATGGCGTTCGGTCTGCCCAGTTTGCGGATCAAGGGGTTCTATCTGGCGGTGGCCACATTGGCCGCGCAGTTCTTTCTGGTGTGGCTGTTCAACCGTGTGCCGTGGTTCTATAACTACTCGGCTTCGGGCCAGATCAGCGCGCCGGAGCGTAGCGTGTTCGGCATCAATGTAACCGGTCCCAATGTGGACGCATGGGCACAATATATGGTCTGTCTGGTATTCGTGGTGGCCTGTGCGTGGCTGGCCCGCAACCTGACACGCGGCACTTTGGGGCGCAGCTGGATGGCGATCCGCGATATGGATATTGCTGCCGAAATCATCGGGGTGAACCCGCTGAAGGCCAAATTAACCGCCTTTGCGGTATCATCCTTTTTCATCGGCATTGCCGGTGCGCTGTTGTTCACTGTCTATCTGGGTGCTGCCGAAGTGGGCGAAGCATTCGGCATCAGCAAATCGTTTCTGGTGTTGTTCATGGTGATCATCGGCGGGCTTGGCTCGATCTTTGGATCCTTTGCGGGCGCTGCATTTATGGTGTTGCTGCCGGTGCTGCTGAAAAACGTACTGGTGGGCGGTATGAACTGGCCCACCGACGTGGCCGCGCATTTCCAGTTTGTTATCGTAGGCGCGTTGATTGTTGCGTTCCTGATACTTGAACCACACGGGCTGGCCCAGTTGTGGCGCGTCGCAAAGGAAAAACTAAGGCTTTGGCCGTTCCCGCACTAGGGAATGACCAGACATAAAAGATCGGGAAAACCCCGACACGGGATAAATCGAGAATACTAAAATTCAACGGAGGAGAACTACTAATGAAATTGAAACTTGCAACACTGGCACTGTCGGCCCTTATGGCCGCAGCCCCGGCGATGGCCGATCTGGTCTATCCGTCGCTGTCCTATCGCACCGGCCCTTATGCCGCTGGCGGTATTCCTTTTGCTGATGGTTATGCCGACTACTTTACCCTGCTGAACGAGCGTGACGGTGGTATCGGCGGCGTTATGACCAAGGTTCTGGAATGTGAAACCGGCTATTCCACCGAAAAAGGCGTGGAATGCTATGAATCCACCAAAGGCGAAGGCGCGCTGGTGTATCAACCACTGTCGACTGGTATCACCTATCAGTTGATCCCCAAAGTGACTGCTGACGGCATTCCGCTGCACACCATGGGTTATGGCCGTACATCTGCCGCCAACGGCAAGGTGTTCAGCAATGTGTTTAACTACCCTGCGAACTACTGGAATGGTGCGTCGCTGGCTGTGAACTATTTGCTGTCGGTTAATGGTGATGACATCAAGGGCAAGAAAATTGCGCTGGTCTATCACAACTCGGCCTACGGCAAAGAGCCGATCCGCACACTGGAAGAACTGGCCAAAAAGCACGGTTTTGAGCTGAGCCTGCTGGCTGTTGACCACCCCGGTCAGGAGCAAAAATCGCAATGGCTGCAAATTCGCCGCGAGAAGCCTGACTATGTTCTGATGTGGGGCTGGGGCGTGATGAACCAGGTTGCCATTCAGGAAGCCGCAAACATCAAGTTCCCGATGGAAAACTTTATCGGTATCTGGTGGTCCGGTGCGGAACATGACGTGCTGCCTGCGGGCGCTGCTGCGAACGGGTACAAGGCGCTGACATTCCACAATGTTGGTAATGATTTCCCGGTATTTGGCGACATCCAGAAATACGTTGTGGATACTGGTAAAGCTGCCGGTGCTGGCGATCAGATCGGTACAGCACTGTATAACCGTGGTCTGTATGCGGCGATGCTTGCTGCCGAAGCCACACGCAAAGCGCAGGAACTGTCTGGCAAAGGTCAGATTACACCTGCCGACATGCGTGACGGTATGGAAGCACTGGAAATCACCGAAGAACGTATGGTCGAACTGGGCATGCCCAACTTTGGCCCATCATTCAAAGTGTCTTGTTCCAACCACGGTGGCCCCGGCACTGGTGCCGTTGCCCAGTGGGATGCGTCCGCTAAAACATGGAGCCTGATTACAGAGTTTGGCCCATCGGATATGGATGTAATCCAGCCGCTGATCGACGAAGACTCGATGGCTTATGCGACCGAGAACAACTTGACTGCACGCGAGTGTAACTAATCCAACTGCCCGGGCGGCCATTTGGTGGCCCGGGCAACAGTTTGAACATTTGGGATAAATAAAATGCTCGACGCCGGTAACACAGACGAGACCCTGCTAGAGGTCAACAATATCGAGGTGATCTATAATCACGTGATCCTTGTGCTGAAGGGCGTCAGCCTGTCGGTTCCAAAGGGCGGTATCACCGCGCTGATGGGCGGCAACGGGGCGGGGAAAACCACCACCCTGAAAGCGATTTCAAACCTGCTGCGCTCAGAACGCGGCGAGGTGACCAAAGGCACAATTACCTATCGTGGTAATGATGTCAGCGAATTGAACCCATCCGACATGGTGCGCCGTGGCGTCATTCAGGTGATGGAGGGTCGTCACTGTTTTGAACACCTGACCGTCGAGGAAAACCTGCTGACCGGCGCATATACGCGCAAGGACGGCAAGGGTGCGGTCAACGCCGACCTTGAAATGGTCTACAATTATTTTCCGCGCCTGAGGGAACGGCGCAAATCGCAGGCCGGATACACATCGGGTGGCGAACAACAAATGGTTGCCATGGGCCGCGCCCTGATGAGCCGCCCTGAAACCGTGCTGCTGGACGAGCCGTCAATGGGTTTGGCGCCGCAGCTGGTGGAGCAGATTTTCGAGATTGTAAAATCGATCAACGAAAAGGAAGGCGTGTCTTTCCTGTTGGCTGAACAAAACACCAATATGGCCCTGCGTTATTCGCATTATGGCTATATTCTGGAATCCGGCCGCGTGGTGATGGACGGCCCTGCCGCCGATCTGCGTGAAAATCCTGATGTGAAAGAATTCTATCTGGGCGTTTCGGACGACGGGCGCAAATCATTCCGCGATGTGCGTTCCTATCGTCGTCGCAAAAGGTGGCTAAGCTGATGCGGGGCGAGGATATGCAGTATTTTGACGAGTTGGAAACGCGATCTAGCGATCAACGCGCCGCCGATCTGGCCAAGGCACTGCCACAGCAGATTGCCCGCGCCAAAACGGCCTCCGGCATTGCCGCGCTTTTGGGGGATATTGATCCGGCATCCATAACCTCGGTCGCCGATCTGGCCGCGCTGCCTATCATCCGTAAATCCGAACTGGTTTGCGCACAGGCGGCCAACGCGCCGTTTGGCGGGTTCACCACGGTTTCGGCGGACGGGTTTGAACATATCCACCAGTCCCCCGGCCCGATCTATGAGCCCGGTCGTATATCCGGTGATTGGTGGCGCATTGGCCGTTTCCTGCACGCGGCAGGTATTGGCAAGGGCGACATTATCCAGAACTGTTTTGGCTATCACCTGACCCCCGCCGGCATGATCTTTGAATCAGGTGCGCGGGCGGTTGGTGCTGCCGTATTGCCTGCCGGAACGGGGCAAACCGAATTGCAGGCCCGCGCGGCGCACGATGTGGGCGTAACCGCCTATGCCGGCACGCCGGATTACCTGAAAGTGATTCTGGACAAGGCGGAGGGCATGGGCCTGCCGCTTAAAATCTCGCGGGCGGCGGTTGGTGGCGGGGCGCTCTTCCCCTCGCTGCGGCAGGAATATGCCGACCGCGGGATACTGTGTTTGCAAAATTACGCGACCGCCGATCTGGGCAACATCGCGTATGAATCTCAAGCACAGGAAGGCATGATTGTTGATGAAGGCGTGATTGTTGAAATCGTCACGCCAGGCACAGGTAACCCCGTGGCACCAGGCGAAGTGGGCGAAGTTGTGGTCACCACCCTGAACCCCGATTATCCGCTGATCCGCTTTGCCACGGGCGATTTGTCAGCCGTGATGGAGGGGGTAAGCCCCTGTGGCCGCACAAATATGCGGATCAAGGGCTGGATGGGCCGCGCCGACCAGACCACGAAAATCAAGGGCATGTTTGTGCGCCCCGAACAGGTGGCCGATTTCGTTGCCAAACACGATGAAGTTCCCCGCGCCCGCGTCATTGCCAGCCGCGAAGGTGAAATGGACGTAATGACCGTAATGGTCGAAACAGACGCCACGGATGCGGACCGTTATCGGATATCATTGACAGATACGCTAAAACTGAAGGGCAAAATTGTGCTGGTTGCCAAAGGCAGCTTGCCAAACGATGGTTTAGTGATCGAAGATCAACGAAGTTACGATTGATCCCCTAGCAAATGAAGGAGCACGCGCCATGATGTTGAAACTTAAACAGGTGGCGCTTGCGGGCGCTTTGGTTGCTTTGGCCATGCCGGTTTTGGCCAAAGATGTGGCGCTGGTGATTGGCAACCGCACCTATAATGAACAACCGGATGTGCGGGATGCCTTTCGCGTCAAGAGAACGGTGCGGGCGCTGGAAGATGCGGGTTTTCGCGTCTTTTTCGGGCAGGACCAGGATAATCGCGAACAGTTTGCGCTGGTGGCCAAATTTTACGCAGCCCTTGCGGGGGCAGATCGCGTGATTGTTTTGTTAAGCGGGCATATGGTTTCGGGTGAGCGCGACAGCTGGTTGCTGGCCACCAACGCGCAAAAGCCGAACATGTTCACGGCTGGACGCACCGGATTGTCGATTGGGGCGGTGCTGCAAGCGGCTGGACAAAAGCCGGGCGGTGCTATCGTTTTACTGGGGCAAGATGGAACGTCTGTCGTCGATTTCGGGTTGGACACAGGATTAGGGGGCTTGGACATCCCGCAAGGTGTGACGGTGATCAAAGGGCCGACAAGCGCATTGGTTTCGCTGTTGTCAGATGGCCTGCTGGAATCCGGAAAACCTGTAGCTGATGTGATGGCGCACGCCCCGCGCGGATTAACAGCCGAGGGGTTTTTGCCAAAATCAATACCATTCATGCCCGCAGATACACCCGAGGGCTCGATACCGGAACAGCCGCAGGATGCGGAATACCTATATCTGGAAGCGGTTCGCGAGATCGGTTCGGTTACGGCATTGCAAAGCTATTTGAACCGCTATCCCGACGGGCGTTATGTGCGCACTGTGGAGCGGGAAATCGAGGATATGCGCGCGCGCCCTGAAATTGAGGCCAAAGCGGTTGAAACCCGCCTGCACCTGACCCGCGAACAGCGTCGCCAGATACAGCGCAACCTTTCGATTCTGGGGTTCAATCCGCACGGGATTGACGGTGTGTTCGGGCGTGGGTCACGCGCGGCAATTGGTGCCTGGCAGCAGTCGCGCGGAATCGAAGGGTACGGCTATCTAAGTGGCAACCAGATTTCATCGCTGCAATCAGCCGCAGACGTTCGGTCGCGCGAGTTGGAGGAAGAGGCGCGCAAACGGCAAGAAGAACAAGACCGGTTGGACGCGAGCTATTGGCGGCGCACCGGGCGGGATGGCACCGAGGACAGTTTGCGGGCCTATCTGAAACGCTATCCGGACGGGCTGTATTCCGAGATCGCACAAGAGAAGATTGACCGGTTCGAAGGCGACCGCCGTGCAGAAGCGGCTGCGGTTGAGCGGGATTATTGGGACGATGTGCGCGCCGAAGGAACTGTCGGCGCGTATCAGCGGTACTTGCAGGATTACCCGCGCGGTGCATTTGCCCCGACCGCCAAAGAGAGGCTGGCGGAATTACAAGGCGATCCGCAAAACGCCGAATTATTACGCCGCGCCAAAGCAGACGAAGCGCGGGTGGCTGGCAACGGGATTGCGCGATTGCTGGTTGAACAAAAGTTACAGGCACTGGGGTT
Organism: uncultured Marinosulfonomonas sp.; assembly: GCA_964538015.1. Classification (GTDB taxonomy): domain Bacteria; phylum Pseudomonadota; class Alphaproteobacteria; order Rhodobacterales; family Rhodobacteraceae; genus Profundibacter. Next base: position 5,550 of record CAZIDQ010000031.1, on the reverse strand, counting down.
GAAACCGGGGCGGGTTGACGGAAAATTTGATGATAAAACCCGCCGCGCGGTGCGCAAATTCCAGCGGACGCGGAAAATTCCGGTGACGGGGTATGTCACGCAGCAAACGATCGTGCGCCTTTTGGCGGCGCGTTAACCCTTAATCGCTTGGACATAGAAAAGGCCGCCAGAGCAAATGCTCGGCGGCCTTTTTCGTTAAACCTGAATGGCTTAGCCCTGACGGGCTTTGAACCGTGGGTTTGTTTTGTTGATCACATAAACACGGCCTTTGCGACGCACAATGCGGCAATCGCGATGGCGGCCTTTGAGTGAACGCAAAGAGTTGCGAATTTTCATAACCTCATCCTCGTATCGCGGCGCAGCGGCGCCATTGTTTCAATTCCGGTCCCCAACGTTAGGGGCATATGGTGGGCACTACTGGGATCGAACCAGTGACCCCTTCGATGTCAACGAAGTGCTCTACCGCTGAGCTAAGCGCCCATATGGCCGAACCGATCCTGCTGTCCCAAACGAATAGGACGCGGCAGAACCGCGTCGGTCTGCTGGTCTATAGAAGGAGTCGGGGCGTTGATCAAGGGCTTTTGATACTGCAGCGAAATAGGTTATAGAGAATGTGTCAGGAGAGGGAATGCCAAAGGGTACATATCAACTGGAATTGCCGTCAAACCGCACCACAAGTGTGATTTTCGCCTCGCCGCACAGTGGGCGGAACTACCCTTGGGCGTTCCTGCGCAAATCGGTGCTGGATGAATTGGCAATCCGTTCGTCCGAGGATGCGTTTGTTGATTTGCTGTTTGCGGATGTACCCACATTCGGGGCGCCACTGTTGTGCGCCCGTGGCCCGCGTGCCTATGTCGATCTGAACCGAAATCGCGATGAATTGGATCCGGCCCTGATAGAAGGGGTGCCGCGTGCGGGGCTTAACCCACGGGTTGCTTCGGGGTTGGGGGTGATCCCGCGTGTGGTTTCGAATGGTCGGGCGATCTATCGCGGTAAACTGGCGCGCCAAGAGGCCGATGCACGGCTGGCCAGTCATTGGAAACCTTATCACGAGGCACTCGAAAAGTTGATCGGGGAAAGCTGGCTGTTGTTTGGCGAGGCTATTTTGGTTGATTGCCATTCAATGCCGCATGAGGCAATCGACAGCATTTCCCGCAATGGTGCAATGCGGGCCGAGGTGGTGCTGGGCGACCGGTTCGGCGCGGCGGCCAGCAGTGATATTGTCGACCGAATCGAAGCAGCTTTTACCCATGCCGGATTAAATGTTGTTCGCAACGCGCCCTTTGCCGGGGCTTATATCACGCAGCATTATGGTCGCCCGTCGCGCAACCAGCACGCTGTCCAGATCGAAATAGATCGTTCGTTATATATGAACGAGCAATTGATCCGGCCAAACGGCAATTTCCAGAGCTTTCAACAGGTTATTAGCGCCATTGCGCTGGAAATTTCAGGTATCGGCCAAAAAGAACAACCATTAGCGGCTGAATGAGCCCCTATTCCGCCGCGGCTTCGCCTTTCCATTTACGCAAACCCCGAACCAGTTTTTCGGATTTGGCAGCGAAATCCCCTTCCAGCAGCTGGGCCGCACCAGGGGTGTCGCCGTTTGTTGCCTTGCTTAGAACATCAGCGGCGCAGATGTGGAATTCGGCGTGTAATCGTTTGATTACGTTATAGGGTGCACCGGCGCGGGTTGGGCCATCAATATTTGACCCATGCAGCCATTTGCCAAAGGCGCATTTGTCGTCACATCGCACCTCGTCGACATTATGGGTGCTGTGACCCTTGTTGACGGCCGTCCGCAGTTTGATTTTCCAACTGCCATGGGCACCGATTGCATTGTTGATCTGGTCGATCAGGGTTTTGTTCGACATTATGTATATCCTGTTTCTTCCAATTAGATTGCGCGTTTCGGGTAAAACCGACTACCTGAAGGAAGGTTAGGCGCGTGGCCTTAACAGGGGGTGAAAAAGCGGAAGGACCGGTAAAAGTCTAATTATTTCGGGCGCAGGGCGCGGCCTTTTTTAATAGCATCCCGGCCATATTTTTCACGGATCTTATCGGTGGCGCGTTCGGCAGCGGCGCGTTTGGCGGCGTCGGGGTCCAGCAGGTCGACCGCCAGATCTGCGGTATCTGCGGTGGACAGATCGCTGATGCCAACCCCGATCAAACGGTAGGGGCCTTCATCCCCCACGCCTGTCATCAAATCGCGGGCGGTGCGATAGATACGGTCGGCCATCTGGGTGGGGTCATACAGGCTGGTGCGGCGGCTTAGTTGCGTATGATTGGCACGTTTCAGTTTCAGGGTGACGATGCGGCCTGCCTGCCCCTTGGCCTTGGCGCGGTCGGCGACCTGCTCGGACAGCCGGAAGATATAGCCGTCCAGCACCTTGGGGTCCGAAGTATCGGTGGAAAAGGTGGTTTCCTTGGAGATGCTTTTCACCGGCGCATGGGCGGATACGCGGCGCACATCCTGCCCCCGCGCCAGATACCACAGCCGATCCCCCAATGATCCGAACCGCGCCCCCAATTCCTTGCGATCCCAGCGTAGCAAATCGTCAAAGGTGCGGATACCGGCGCTTTCCAATGAGGCCTGCATCGCCTTGCCCACACCCCAGATCATCCGCACGGGTTTACCCCGCAGAAAGCTGTCGGTCTCGGCCTTGCCGATCACCGAAAAACCGCGCGGTTTGTCCAGATCGGACGCCACTTTGGCCAGAAATTTGTTGTGTGACAGGCCGATAGAGCCGGACAGGCCCAATTCATCCTCCATCCGTTTGACCAGCCGTGCCAGCATCACCGCAGGCGGGGCGTGGTGCAGTTTGGCGGTGCCGGTCATATCCAGAAACGCCTCGTCCAGCGATAGGGGTTCGATCGAGGGGGTCAACTCGTCCATCAGTTTGCGAATATCGCGCGAGGCTTGCGCGTAAACTTCCATGCGGCCTGGTACAACTACGGCATCGGGGCAAAGCCTTAGCGCCTGAAACATCGGCATCGCGGAACGCACCCCCTTGATGCGGGCAATATAGCAGGCGGTGGACACCACGCTGCGCGGATGGCGCGAACCGATGATCACGGGTTTGTCGCGAATATCCGGATTGTCACGCTTTTCGACCGAGGCATAGAAAGCATCGCAATCCATATGGGCAATCGACAGGCTGAACAGTTCGGGGTGTTCCATAACCCTTGGGCTATGGCATTGCGGGCAGCGGGAACCACTGTCAAACTGGGTCAGGCAATCGCGGCAAAGGGCGGGCATGGAACGGGTCCGGTTTGGAAATAACGCCTATGGATAGTATATGGGATGTGCATGGAATTGGTATGGGAAATTTCGCGGCATGGAGTTTGATGGGGCAAAGCTGGCGTTGATATGTGACGGATGTGTTCTGACGATGTTACGCGATGATAAATCAGACATCCCGTTTCCGGCCATGTGGGATTTTCCCGGTGGCGGTCGCGAGGGAGAAGAAACCCCCGAGGAGTGTGTTTTACGCGAGTTAAAGGAAGAATTCGGTTTACGCTTGTCGCTGGATTGCCTGACGTACCGGCTTCAACGGCCCGGAATTTTGGAAAAACAGACGCAAATCTGGTTTTTTGGCACGGTTCTTGATGGATTCAGCCAGATGAAAATCGAATTCGGGGATGAGGGGCAAATGTGGGAAATGATGCCGGTTGAAACTTATCTGGACCACCCCGACGCAATCCCGCACCTGTGCGACGGGTTGCGCAAGTTTCTGGTGCATTTGAAAGGCAAATAAGGGAGCGTAAGAATGGCAACTGGTCAAACCGAATGAAAGGGGCGGGATGCTGTTAAGTGGATATCATCGTGGAAATATAATGCCGTGCGACGTGAAATTCTTGAGGCTATTGGCGAGGATGGTATGGCGTTCGCTGAATTGACCGCCACCGTGCGCGAAATAATGGCCGTAGAAGGCCTTGAAAAATTGGGCTCGTCGGGGTGGCAAGGGATCCCCGTAAAACCGAACATGGAGGTTCAGGGAGTGCTGAAACGAGTGGCTGCAAAAGGGTCACAGAGGCTGGTTTTAGCCTGGTTTCCCTTTTCTTTTGGCAAACTTACCCCATATAGGGCGTAGGGACTAAAAGGATTTACACCATGAATAGAAAGGGCGAACCATTGAGTATTGAAGAGATTTTTAGTCAATTACTGGGCGGGAATATCGTGCTGCTGGTGCTGGCTGCGCTGATTATTATCGCGTTGTTAAAGGCCGTGCGGATCGTGCCGCAATCGGAAAAATATGTGGTTGAGCGGTTTGGCCGTTTGCGCACGGTTCTGGGGCCGGGGATCAATGTGATTGTTCCGTTCCTTGACCGCGTGCGTCACAAGGTTTCGGTGCTGGAACGTCAGCTGCCAATCCATTCACAGGATGCGATCACCAGCGATAACGTGTTGGTGCAGGTGGAAACCAGCGTGTTTTACCGGATTTTGGAACCTGAAAAGACAGTTTACCGAATCCGCGATGTAGACGGTGCGATTTCCACCACGGTTGCAGGGATTGTACGCTCTGGCATCGGTGAAATGGAGCTGGACGAAGTACAGTCCAACCGCCAGCAACTGATTGCCAAGATTAAACATCAGGTAGCGGACGCGGTTGATGACTGGGGTATCGAAGTGACACGCGCCGAAATTCTGGATGTGAACCTGGATAACGCCACCCGTGAAGCGATGTTGCAGCAGTTGAATGCTGAACGCGCGCGCCGTGCCCAAGTAACTGAAGCCGAAGGGACCAAGCAAGCCGTTCGACTGAACGCCGAAGCCGAACTATACGCCGCCGAGCAAAAAGCCAAAGCGCGCCGGATTACGGCGGATGCCGAGGCCTATGCAACCGGGGTTGTGGCCAAAGCTATTCATGAACACGGCATTGAATCTGCGCAGTATCAGGTTGCCCTGAAGCAGGTCGAGGCGATGATGGAGATCGGCAAAGGGGCTGGCAAACAGACCATTATGCTGCCGAGCAATATTGTGGATGCCTTTGGTGACGCCTTTAAAATGCTGAAAGGAAAAGCGTGATGTGGACAACATGGTGGCTTTGGATGGCCGGAGGGTTAATTCTGGGAATTATGGAAGTACTGGCGCCAACGTTCATCCTGTTGGGGTTCGCCATCGGCGCCTTTGTCACCGGCGGTTTTTTGTACTTTGGTGATGGGGTGGCGTTTTTCTCGGGCAGTTTGCCTTACACGATGGTGTTCTTCGCCGTTGTGTCACTGATGGCATGGTTGGCAATGCGCATGGTGTTCGGCGTGCATCGTGACAAGGTCAAGGTCTGGGACAAGGACGTTGATATCAACGACTAACGTGCTGATAAAATGCGACAGGCCGAAATCTTTGAAAGATTCCGGCCTGTTTTCTTTTAAAGAAAACAGGGGCTTTGCCCTATAGGTTAGCAAGTTGACCTTGAATCATTTGTGCTATGCCGCGCGGATCTTTGGCCTGCCAGATCGGGCGGCCTACAACGATATGATCGGCCCCGTCGGTAATAGCCTGCACCGGTGTTGCAACGCGTTTTTGATCACCCAACGCACTACCCGTCGGCC
>CAZIDQ010000030.1:17202-19773 GCA_964538015.1 uncultured Marinosulfonomonas sp. | reverse complement strand
GGCCAACTGCGCCGTTTCAAATAGGGTAGAAACCATGAAAACCTTCTCTGCTACACCGGCAGATATCGAGAAGAAATGGATCATCATCGACGCCGAAGGTGTCGTGCTGGGCCGTCTTGCCTCGATTATCGCCATGCGCTTGCGCGGCAAGCACAAGCCAACCTTCACACCGCACATGGATATGGGCGACAATGTGATCGTGATCAACGCCGACAAAATCCAGCTGACCGGCAAAAAGCGGTCGGACAAGATTTATTACTGGCACACCGGTCATCCGGGCGGCATCAAACAGCGCACGGCCGAACAGATCCTTGAGGGTAAGTTCCCTGAACGTGTGGTGGAAAAAGCCGTTAAGCGCATGTTGCCGGGCAACCGCCTAAGCCGCGTTCAGATGACAAACCTGCGTATCTACGCCGGTGCCGAGCATCCGCACGAAGCACAGAACCCCGAGGTTCTGGACGTGAAAGCTATGAACTCCAAAAACACGCGGAGCCAGTCATGACCGAAGAAATCAAATCTCTGGACGATCTGAACGAAGTCGTCACAGGCACCCCCGCCGAAACAACGCCAGCCGAGGCTGTTGAAGCCGCCATTCACCGCGACCCTGTTCGCGATGAGCTGGGCCGCTCGTATGCCACAGGCAAACGTAAAGATGCGGTTGCCCGCGTCTGGATCAAGCCCGGTTCGGGCAAGGTAACTGTGAACGGTCGCGACATGGACAAGTATTTTGCCCGCCCCGTGCTGCAAATGATCCTGCGCCAGCCCTTTACAGTGGCCGGTGTCGAAGGTGAATTCGACGTGATTGCAACCGTCAAAGGTGGTGGCCTGTCGGGTCAGGCCGGTGCGGTCAAGCACGGCATCTCCAAAGCGTTGCAGGTTTATGAACCTTCGCTTCGCGGTGCATTGAAAGCCGCCGGCTTCCTGACACGCGATAGCCGCGTTGTGGAACGTAAGAAATACGGTAAGCGCAAGGCGCGTCGTAGCTTCCAGTTCTCCAAGCGTTAATCCTACTGGATACGAAATTGCGAAAAGGCAGGGTTTGCGCCCTGCCTTTTTCTGTTTGAAGCAGTGTTTTATAGTCCTGATAACATCTGGATTGGGAAACGTAATGATGAGTGACAACACAATATTCGCCACCGCGCAGGAATTGTTAACGCAAGGGGCAACACCGCTTTCGGCGCATGCCTTGCAAGAGAATCTGACGGGGCGTTGTTTCCTTGGCCGCTGGCGTCCGCCCTTTCATTATGTGATCTGTTTTGATGTCGACGGCACCATGTGGGGTGAAAATAACTATGGCACGCAGGACCGGGGGCAATGGGTGATTGATGCCCAAAGCGGTGCCTTGTCCGTAGTTTGGCAGAGCTATTGGGAAAGCCTCAATACCCTTGGATATACGTTAAACGGTGTGCTGCATTTGCATGATGTCAAAACCGGCGCGTGGGGCACCAGTCTGTTAAAGGAAATCAATGCCGCTGAAGTGGCCACGTTTCAGCAAGCCCCTATTCATCCGGCGCAATAAGCCCAAGGCCGCGCAGATAAATGCCGATGCCGCTTTCCAGCAAATCCTCGGGCGGGAAGGGGCTTTTGGTGCCGGGTGATCCACGGGCAAACAGTTCCACCACGCCGTGGCTCATCGCCCAGATATGTGCTGCCACCATGGACGCAGGTGGGCGTTTATCGGCGGGCATATGTTCGGTTAACCGGCTGGCGGCGTGTTCCAGTTGCCCCAGCGCCCGACCCGATGCCTGCGCCAGTTCTGGCGACTGGTTCACCGAAATTCCGCTTTCGAACATGGCAATGTAATGCCCCGGATATTTGCGCGCAAAGGCCAGATAGGCGCGCCCGGTTGTTTCAAAAGCATCCAGTCCGGCTTTGCCCTGACCGGCGTATTCCATCAATTCTCCGAACATCACATAGCCCTGTAGGGCAGCACTTGCGATCAGGTCTTCGCGCCCCTTGAAATGGCGGTAAACGGCGGCAGGAGTGACACCAGCCTGTTTTGCGGCCTCGGACAGGGTGAAACCGGTCGGTCCCTTCTCCTCAATCAGCTTTAGCGCCGCATCAATCAGGGCCGCGCGCAGATTGCCGTGGTGATAGCCGCGTTTACGCATATTATTCTACCCACATTTCCGGCCCGCCACAGATCTTATCATCCGGTGGGCAGGCAACGGTTTCATCCTTGCCGTCATAGTCAATGCCGCTCAGAACCGCGCGGATCACCTGTATGCGCGCACGGCGTTTGTCGTCCGAGCGGATCACGGTCCAGGGGGTGACATCATTATGGCTGCGGGAAAACGTTTCCTCGATCGCATCCGAATAGGCATCCCAGCGGTTCAACCCTTCAACGTCAATCCAGCTAAGTTTCCATTGCTTTAGCGGGTCTTTTTCGCGCGCCAAAAAGCGGCGCAACTGCTCGGGCCGCCCGACATTCAGCCAGATTTTAGTGAAATGGATACCTTCATCCACCAGCATTTCCTCATACTCCGGCAGTTGCCAGAAAAAGCTGTGGCGCTGCTCGGGCGTGCAAAAGCCGAACACATGTTCGACCACGCCGCGATTGTACCATGAGCG
>CAZIDQ010000030.1:14645-17102 GCA_964538015.1 uncultured Marinosulfonomonas sp. | reverse complement strand
ATCTGTAGCGCGGCCATCGTGTCTTCGTATTCCTTGCGCCCCATGCGGGTTTCATATGGGTAACTGTCCGACAGGATGTCCTTTTTGCCCCCCTCAAGGATCGCCTGACGCACCGTTTCGGGCGCGGTTTCTTCAAAGAATTTGGAAATGGCTCCGTCAAAGGGCAATGTCATTTGTCTGCCTCCCTAGGCGTTATATGGGGTGTGGGGCTTGCGTAAACTAGCCCCGCAAATCGGTCATGGATTGACCAATCAGACCTTGGTCAAACGGTGTGGTCAGATAGATTTCGCTGATCCAGTTGGTATAGAGCAAATGCCCGTGGCTGCGCCATCGGTTCTGCGGCGGTTTTGACGGGTCATCATCGGGGTAATAATTCACCGGCACATTGATCGGCTTGCCTTTGGCAACATCGCGGTCATATTCGCCTTTCAGGGTATCGGTGTCATATTCAAAATGGTTGAAAATATAAAGCGCGCGGTGGGCGTCATCCTGCACCAGACAGGGGCCGACCTCATCACTGGCAAGCAATGTGACCAGACCGTCGCGGGCGTCAATTTCATCTTTGCGCATTTCCGTCCAGCGGCTGACCGGAATCACGCAATCATCGGAAAAACCACGCAAATAATGCGAAGAGGGTTGCTTGTTCTGATGCCTAAAACAGCCAAATGCCTTGGCGTCCAGCATATGTTTGTCGACCCCGTGGAAATGGTTGATCATCGCCATCCCGCCCCAGCAAACGCCAAAGGTGGAATGCACGTTGGTCTGGGTCCAGTCGAATATTTCCTGCAATTCGGTCCAATAGGTCACGTCGGAAAACGCCAAATGTTCGATCGGCGCGCCAGTTATGATCAACCCGTCGAACTTGCGATCCTTCACCGCCTGAAACGGCTCGTAAAACGCGCCCATATGCGAGGCCGAGGTGGTTTTGCTTTTGTGTTCCGACATGCGGATCAGGGTCAATTCCAGCTGAAGCGGGGTCGCACCGATCAGGCGGGCGAACTGCGTTTCCGTCTGGATTTTCTGCGGCATCAGGTTCAGCAGCGCGATGTTCAGCGGGCGGATGTCCTGTTTATCGGCGTGGCGCTGGGACATCACCATCACGCCTTCATTCGACAGGATGTCAAAAGCGGGCAGGGTGGATGGGATTCTTATTGGCATATCAGTGTCCTAGCGGGTCTTGTTAACGATTGCATTTGCGATCATCGTATCAAAATCGGCGGGGGTATTCACTTGCGCCACGTCTTCGGCCATCACCGTCACCCCCCAGTTTTCCGCCATCGCCCCGTAGCGCGGCTGGCGGTGATGTAGCGCCTCGGCGTATCCCCAACGGATGAACGCGTCAGGGTTCACCTCACCCTCGCTCTGGCCTTTTTCGGCCAGATAACGGTCCCACATATCGCGCATGATTTCGGGCGGGTAATACATCGGCTTGGGCGTGGCGTTGAAACGCTCGATCAACTGCTCTTCATGGGCTTCGGTTCCCTTAATCCAGGCCAGCAGCAGATTGTCCGACAGATGCCGCAACACGGGATCGTTTTCATTGTCGGGATCCACAACCTCGCAAATTGACCCACCAGTGTCACAGATAAAATTATCATAGTTATAAAGGGTTTGCGCGCGATTTATAAAGTGGCTTGTGTCGCTTAGCGCGTTGATTTCGGCAATGCGGTGCTGGCTTTGGCGGTGCATATAATCCTCGAACGCCAGCCCACCCAGATCGGGATCGCCCGGCTTGCCCAGATAGGTCGACAGCGGGGCCAGATTGTCGAACGAAATATTCGAGGAAATATCGATGCTGTCGGTGCGCAGTAGCTCCGCCAAAAACGGATTTTTCATCGCCTCGCGTTTGAAATTATCAACGATGTATTCGCCCATGTAGCGGGTGCCGATGCGGTAATCTACGTTGAAATGAAACCAGTGGCCATCGCGTCGCAGGATATTGGCGACATGGGTCTTGCCAAGGCCGGACATGCCAAACAGCGCGACACGTTTATGGGCGGCGTTGTTCCAGTCATCTGCGGATTTGTAAAACATGGGCGGCGGCCTTTTTTCTGTCGGTTAATCCTAGGTAGCCAGCGCAGGCGGACGGGTCAATTGGAATTGGCCGGACCAAACAAAAAGCCCCGCCGGATAGAGGCGGGGCTTTAAATCTTGAATTTGGGTAACCGCCTAGAAGCTGACGCCAACCTTCACACCGACACCGATCGCGCTGTTGTCGGAAAACTTTGCCACGATGCTGGTCGTGGTCGCATCACCAATCTCGATATAGCGAATGCCACCGGTAATTTTCACGTTGTTAATCTTGTAGGTCGCAGCCAATCCAATGCTGCGATAGCCATCAGTTGGGCCAAGGTTTCCGACCGGAACACCGCCGCCGCCTTCATAGCCCAGAATGACCGCGCCAGACCAATGTTCATTGAACTTGCGGCCCAGTCCTAAAGTGTAAGCGGTAGTGTT
>CAZIDQ010000030.1:0-14545 GCA_964538015.1 uncultured Marinosulfonomonas sp. | reverse complement strand
TGGCTGGTGCGCTCAATCCCACCGGCGAATGCGCTGGTGCCGGATACAGCAATGCTGGCTGCAGTCATCATTAATAGACGTTTCATTTTTTTCTCTTCCCTGAAGTTTTCTTATTTTGCAGTAAGGCTAACCTGCACAGGGCAGATGCGTCAACGATTGACGCAACGTCACATATAATTCCCGACGTTACGTTGTTATTTTACACTAGGTCCGGCTGTGTTGCCTTTAATGTTCAAATAGTTCGCCGCAAAGATCAGCAAGGCCCCCAGAAACACGAATATATCCAGTGGCTCGTTATAAAATAGCGCACCAACCACAGCGATCAGCGGCAGGCGGGCGAAATCCAGCGGCACAACGGTGCTGGCGGGGGCGATGGACAGGGCTTTGGTCAGGCAAAAATGCGCAATCAGACCAGCCAGCCCGATCCACAGTAACCAGGGCCAGATTATGGTTGATGGCACATGGATATGCCCGTCATATCCCGCCACGGCCAGCCCCATAACGGATTGCATCGCGACCAACCAAAACAGGATGCCGGTAAGCGATGTGTCACGCGTCAAGCGTTTGGTGAAAATGCTGGTGGTCGCAAAGCACACGGCGGCCAAGGCGGCTGCGGCAACGCCCCAATTCAGGGTTTCGGCGCCGGGACGGGTGATGATCAGAACGCCGATAAATCCAAGGGCGGTGACCATCAAACGAAAGGGTGTCAGCCGTTCGCCCAACAAAAGGGGCGATAGCAGAACCACCCAGAGGGGCGAGGTGAATTCCAGCGCAAACACCTGCGCCAGCGGGATCACCGTCAGGGCGAAATACCACAAGGATTGCCCCGCAAAATGCGCCAGATTGCGCAACAGATGGGTGCCAAACCGACGGCGGCTGATCTGCGGCAGGGTGCCGGCCAATGCTGCCACGCCGGTGACGATGAAAATACCGATCACCGAGCGGTAAAACAGCAACTCGAAGGTGTCCAGCTCCGCACTTACAACTCGCCCCGCCACAGCCAGCGACGAAAACGACAGGATCGCCCCGATCATCCATATGGCGGCGCGGGCGGTGTTGCTCATTGCAGCCACCCATCGCGGCGGGTGTTTTCAACGCCAACCCAACCCGCGCCCTGCCACGCCACCGCGCGCAGGGTGTTGAATCCCCAGGCCAAAGCCTCGCGCACCACCATTGATACGGGCGCATAGCGCAGGTTGGGGGATTTGGCACGAAACGCGGTTGAACGGGCCAGCGCGATGTCAAAGCTGTTGCCGCTGTTGAAAGCTGCCCATTTGAACGAGGCCCAGCTGCGCGGCAGATGAAACCCCTCGGTCACCAGAATGATCCGTTTGGCGTTTTGCAGCATCGGCATGGAAAACAGCGCGTTTTGCAGGGTGGAAAGCGATTCATCCTCATGCGTGATTGCCCCGTCGCCTACTCCCAACGTTATCGCCAGTCGCGCCATCATATCACCTGCCGCCGGTCCGTCCACGCGTCCGCGTCCACCGGTGAAATGCATTCTTGGTGCGGCCCCTTGGTGAAACAATGCCACCCCTTTTTCGACCCGCAGGATGGTTGACGAATGCAGAGTGCCATCCGTATCCATACCCGCGCCCAGCACAACAATCACATCGGCAGGTGCAAATTTATCGGGTTCGAACGCGGCTTGAAGTGTCGCAAAGCCTGCGATCAGCAGACACAGGGTGACGAATAACAAAATCCCAGCCCTGATCAGGCGCACCACCCACATCAGTCGACTTCTTCGATCCGGTATTGGCGCGGGATGTCCTTGGTGACCTTGGCCCAGTTACTTGTCCTGGTCCGCTCCTGATGCGCGTCAAAGCTTGCGCGATCTACAAACACCTCGGCCACATCAAATCGCCCTGCCACATTCGGCGAAGGTGTTACATTGAAACTGATGCAACCCGTTTCGGCGTGGGTTAACCGGATATGTTCGGGCAGGGCGGCGCCGACCTCGGCCAGACGATCGGTTGGAACATCAATGTAGCCTATAAGCTGTATCTTCATGGTTCTGTCCCTGTGCATCTTTGTTCCGGAAGTATCCCCGCCGGAGGCATAAAAGTTTAATGGCGGGACATAAGAGATTCTATGCGCTTTGCGCGAGGATATTTATGGAACAAAGATTAAGCAATCAGTAACCATTATCTGCGAAATTGATTTTGCGGAACAGGCGGGGACGCCGATGGCCGTGAACGAAGATGACACTCTGACCCTAGGATTGGTCAGGGTGTTTTTCATTCTTTACCTAGCCGTAAATCACTCCCATTCAATCGTGCCCGGAGGTTTGGACGTGATGTCATAGGTCACGCGGTTGATACCTTCGACTTCGTTGATGATCCGCGTTGCGGTTTCGCCAAGAAATTCGTGACTGAACGGGTAGTAATCCGCCGTCATGCCGTCCACCGATGTCACCGCCCGCAGCGCGCAGGCGAAATCGTAGGTCCGCCCGTCACCCATAACGCCAACCGTGCGCACGGGCAGGATGGCGACAAAGGCTTGCCAGATTTCATCATACAGCCCGTGTTTGCGGATCTGGTCGATGTAAACCGCATCGGCCTTGCGCAGGATCGCCAGTTTTTCGAGGGTGATTTCACCGGGGCAGCGGATCGCCAGACCGGGGCCGGGGAAGGGATGACGACCGATAAAGGATTTGGGCAGGCCCAATTCAACGCCCAGCGCCCGCACCTCGTCCTTGAACAATTCGCGCAGAGGCTCGACCAGTTTCAGACCCATCTTTTCGGGCAGGCCGCCGACATTATGGTGGCTTTTGATTGTCACCGAGGGGCCGCCGGAAAAGGAAACGCTTTCGATCACATCGGGATACAGCGTGCCTTGGGCGAGAAACTTGGCCCCGCCCACTTCGCCCGCGTGTTTCTGGAATACGTCGATGAACAGTTTGCCAATAATCTTGCGCTTTGTTTCCGGATCGGAAACGCCGTCCAACTCACCCAGAAACAGCTCGCGTTCGTCCGCATGGATCAGCGGCATGTTGTAATTGTCGCGGAACATCTCGACGACTTCTTCGGCCTCGTTCTGGCGCAGCAGCCCGTGGTCAACGAAAACGCAAGTCAGCTGATCGCCAATCGCCTCGTGGATCAGCACTGCAGCAACCGAACTGTCAACGCCGCCGGACAGCCCGCAGATCACCTTGGCATCGCCCACCTGTTCGCGGATTTTGCGGATGGCCTCTTCGCGGTAAGCGCCCATGGTCCAGTCGCCGGTGAACCCCGCCAGCCGGATAAAATTTTCATACAGTTTAGCGCCGTTCGGGGTGTGGTGCACCTCGGGGTGAAACTGCACGGCAAAGAAATTACGCGACGCATCGGCGGTGATCGCAAAGGGCGCGTTGGGCGAGGTGCCGTAAACGGCAAAGCCGGGCGCGATTTTTGAGACATGGTCGCCGTGGCTCATCCAGACCTGTTCGCGATCATCGTCGGCGGTGAACCAACCATCCAGAAGCGGCAGATGGTCGGTCGTCGGCGTCACATATGCGCGGCCGAATTCGGCGGTGCCGTGGCCGGTTTCAACCTGACCGCCCAGCATCTGCATCATCACCTGCTGACCGTAACAAATGCCCAGCACCGGTACGCCCATTGAAAACAGGCTTTCGGGTGGACGGGGGGAACCCGCATCAATCACGCTGTTGGGGCCACCCGACAGGATCACCGCCTTTGGCGCGAATTCGGCCAGAAAGGTATCGGTCACCTTGTTGAACGGATGGATTTCGCAATAGACGTTCAATTCGCGCAAACGGCGCGCAATCAGCTGCGTCACTTGCGAACCAAAGTCGATAATAAGAAGGCGGGCGTGTGAAATATCTGTCATGATGTGGCAATAGGCGGACTTGGCGCAATGATCAAGCGGGGGCATGTCGCTTTCCCCCCTGAATGGCCGGATTTTGTGCCTGATCGCATCATGGTTTGCCTTATGACGGGTCAGACAGTTATCAAGGCAGCGCAATTTCGGGGTGAACCTATGGCGGAAGAACAGACAAGACGACGGGCACGGGGCGGCGGTGGTGCCGCACGGCGGGCGGAACGCACAGCGGTGCGGATCGAGGCGGCGAAGTATATCGAGCGCAAGATCCCCAATCTGGAGATGCTGAGTGAAGAAGCGCTGCAAACCATCGAGCGCAACGCCGAGACCGTTTTGGAAGAGGTTGGCGTAAATTTTGTCGACAACCCCGAAGCGTTGGAAATCTGGCGCAAGGCCGGTGCGGTGATTGATGGTGAACGGGTGCGTATCCCGCGCGGGCTGGCCCGCAAGCTGTGCGAAACGGCACCCTCAAAATTCACCCAACACGCCCGCAATCCGGAACGCAACGTTGAAATCGGCGGCGATTCACTGGTGCTGGCGCCGGTTTACGGCCCGCCCTTTGTGCGTGATGCCGAAGGCGGGCGGCGCTATGCGACGATGGAGGATTTCACCAAATTCGTGAAACTGGGATATATGTCGAAATACTTGCACCATTCCGGCGGCACGGTGTGCGAGCCAACGGACGTGCCGGTCAACAAGCGGCATCTGGATATGTTGCTGACGCATATGCTGTATTCGGACAAGCCGTTCATGGGGTCGGTGACCGAACCGTCGCGGGCACAGGATTCGGTGGAAATGTGCGAAATCCTGTTTGGTAAGGATTTTGTGCAGGAAAATACGGTGATGACCTCGCTGATCAACGTCAATTCACCGCTGACCTTTGATTCCATCATGATGGGCGCGATGGAAGTCTACGCGCGCAACAATCAGGCCTGCATCCTGTCGCCATTTATTGTTGGCGGGGCGATGTCGCCGGTATCGGTGATGGGCACGCTGACGCAGGTTCTGGCCGAATGCCTGGCCGGGATTGCCTATAATCAGTTGCTCTGCCCCGGTGCGCCGGTAATTTTCGGCTGTTTCGTGACTTCGATCGATATGAATTCCGGTGCGCCGACCTTTGGTACGCCAGAAGCTACACAAATCCTTAACGGCGCAGGGCAACTCGCACGGCGTCTTAACCTTCCGTTTAGGTCTGGTGGCGGGCTGTGTGGCTCAAAACTGCCGGATGCGCAGGCGGCATATGAAACCGCACACACCCATAATGCAGCACTGTTGGGGGGGGTGAATTTTATGTTGCATTCCTGTGGCTGGCTGGAAGGCGGGCTGGTCGCCAGTTTCGAGAAATTCGTAATGGACGCCGATCAGCTGGGCATCCTGCACCGGCTGGCCGCCGGTGTTCCAACCGACGAAAACGCACAAGCGATGGCCGCGATTGCCGAAGTCGGACCGGGCGGGCATTATCTGGGTTGCGAGCATACGCAAAGCAATTTCAAGGACGCATTCTGGCGCACCGATCTGCTGGATTACAAACCGTTCGAAACCTGGGAAGAAGAGGGCGCGCGCGACACCGAGGCACTGGCCACGGCACGGGTTGCAAAACTGCTGGCGGATTACCAGCAACCCCCGTTAGACCCAGCAATTTCAGAGGCTTTGCTGGCCTATGTCAGTGCCAAGAAGGATTCGATGCCGGATTCCTTTATTTAGGGATTACCTATCCCCGCGCCCAGCAAACGGGCCTCGCCCATCAGGGCGATCAATAGCGAAACATGACGGGTGATGCTGTAACTGGCATCACCCGTTTTGCGTTTTTCCTCTTGCAGGCTTTCCTCGTTCAACAGCTGCACAATTGCCCGTCCCGGCGATGGTGGAACCGCCGCCTTTAACAACCGTCTCAAATCGCGTTTGCGGTTGTATTCGGTCATCCCGAAACGGGCGGCGCGAATCAAAAGACGGGGGCGGTGAAGGCATTTCAGCATGCTTATTAGGTCGTTCATTTACACAGGCTCCTGATTGGGTTTGCCACATTAATGACACAATCTGAACGTGTGTTGCGCATTGTCTCGGACTCCCGAACGGAGGTTTCAGAAAAGTTTATATTTTTGGAACAATTCTAGGGATCGTCGCATTCATTAACCTTCGCGTAACACTTCAACCCAAAGCTGATCGTCGCTGGGCAACTTGAACGACAAAAACAAGAAGGAGAAAAGTGATGGGGGCACAAATGTCATACCTCTACGGACCGATAGTATTGCCAAATTGGGTACCTGAAGCGGCGCAACGATATCTGCAACACACAAAACAAGGGTTATCCATCCGTGCGGTGGCCCGAAACGCGGGGTGTCACGCATCCACCGTTTTGCGACAGATACGGCGGTTCGAGAACCGTCGCGATGACCCGCTGGTTGACGAAGCCCTGAGCAATCTTGGCCGCCAGCACTTTCCAACAATCGTTAATCCAGATGAAAAGGAATCGCCCGAAATGAGCGCACCAATCCGTCATGCCAATTTGAAAACCGATGATGCCACATTGAACCGTGAAGGGCGCCGTATTTTGCGCCGTCTTAGTGAAACAGGGGCCGTGCTGGCAATTGCGCCGGATATGGAAAAAGCGGTGGTGGTACGCGAACTATCCGGCGGACAGACCGCGCGCACAGCGGTGGTGGACCGGCAAGTGGCGCAGGCGATGGCGTTAAAAGACTGGATCACATGTGTAAAATCCGGCCGGATTGCGCGTTATGGCATCACCACGGCAGGGCGCACGGCGCTAAAACGTCTGCTGGCCGAGGCCGAAAATGCCCGCGCTGGCTTTGCCGAAGCGCCGGCGCATTTTGGCGATCAGCACCGTGTCTGGGGTGAAAAAACAGTGAGCGAGGACGGCAAGCGGCGGGCGGTGCGCTATAACGTGGCGGAATCCCCGCTGGCGGCTTTGGCGCGGCGCAAGGACAAACACGGCAAGCCGTTTTTAACCGATGATCTGGTGGCCGCAGGCGAACGTCTGCGCGAGGATTTTGAACTGGCGCAGATGGGGCCGCGGGTGGCGCAGAACTGGGAGCGGTTTTTGACCGGCGGCACGCGGGGCGGGTTTTCCAACGACAGCGGGGTGGGGGATGGTCCCACCGGCGCGCGCGAACGGGTGTCCGAGGCGTTACGTGATCTGGGTCCGGGGCTGGGCGATGTGGTGCTGCGGTGTTGTTGTTATCTGGAAGGAATGGAGGCGGCCGAGCGGCGTATGGGCTGGTCGGCGCGGTCGGGCAAGATTGTGCTGCGGATCGCCCTGCAACGTCTAAAACATCATTACGACGAAAAATACGGCCCGCACGGGCCAATGATCGGATAACTAAAAAAAGGCCCGCCCAATGTTGGCGGGCCTTTTTAAATTTCAAACTGCCAATCAGGCGTTGGCCTTCAGCCATGCCATCACGGTTTCGGGCGAGGATTCGCCGTAAGGGTCATCACCGTGGTTATCTTCGCGACCGGGTTCCTGGAACCATGCCTCGACCACGCCGTCTTTGATGATGGCCGCATAGCGCCATGAACGCATGCCAAAACCGATGTTGGATTTATCAACCAGCATGCCCATCAGACGGGTAAATTCACCGGCGCCATCGGGAATGACCTTAACGTTTTCAAGGTTCTGCGACTGGGCCCATTTGTTCATCACAAAGCTGTCGTTCACCGACAGACAATAGATTTCATCAATGCCCAGATCGCGAAATTCAGCGGCGGCCTTTTCGTAACCGGGCAACTGGTAGGTGGAACATGTGGGCGTGAATGCGCCGGGCAGCGAAAACAGGATAACGCGCTTGCCTTTGAAATAGTCATCGGTGGTTTTATCTTCCCATTTGAACGGGTTGTCGCCGCCGATGCTTTCGTCGCGAACGCGGGTGTGAAAGGTGATCTGGGGCAGTGTAACGCCAGCTTGCATGACATATTCCTTTTTGATGACTGTTTTGGTCGGATACTCTAATTGCTTCTTATTCCGATTCTAAACTGTGGGCAAATAAATTCGGGGCAACCGGCAAAGGCTGCCCCGCGGGATTATTGTCTGTAATGGTGGAATTAGTCTTCGGCGCGGGTCAGTCCGGCCTTGAACACAACACCAGCCGCCGCGCCGCCGATCAGCGGGGCCACGATGAACACCCACAGGTCCGCAAGCGCCTTGGTGCCTGCAAACAACGCCGGTCCGATTGAACGGGCAGGGTTGACCGATACGCCGGTGACATTGATGCCGACAAGGTGGATGCCTGCCAGTGTAAGGCCAATGGCCAAACCCGCCATCATCGCCGGCGCACCTTTCTGGGTTGCGCCCAGAATGACGGTGACAAAGACGAATGTCGCAACGATTTCAAAGACAAGCGCTGCGATCAGGCTGTATTCACCCAGATAACCTGTGCCAAATCCGTTCTGGCCCAAACCGTTTTCGGCCACCGAATAATCCGCCTTGCCCGAGGCAATCATCAGCACCACAAGCGCAGCAATTATCGCGCCGGCGGTCTGGGCGATGGCATAGGATATAAACTCGCCCGTGCTCATCCGGCCAGCGGTGACCATGCCCAGTGACACGGCAGGATTAAGGTGTGCGCCGGAAATCGCCCCGATTGAATAGGCGGCGGCGACAATAGAGATGCCGAACGCCAGCGAAATGCCCAGCATGCCGATCTGTTCGCCCATCAAAACGGCGGAACCGACCCCGAAAAACACCAATATGAATGTACCGAACCCTTCGGCGATCATCTTTTTCATGAAAATATTCCCTCGTTTACGCGTTATAGAAACATGGCGGATTTGCGAAAACCGCTCTGGTATCCCGTGGTATATCGCGTATATTCGCAGCGAATTTCAGGGGAAAATCTGATGCGAGACCTCAAAATACCCGAACAGCGCCATCCGGAAAAAGCACATCGCGCTGACAATACACAGCCCAAAAAACCCAATTGGATCAGGGTGCGCGCACCGGGCGGGGCAGGATATGCCGACACCCACAAGATCATGCGCGAACACGGGTTGGTGACGGTCTGCGAGGAGGCGGGCTGTCCCAATGTGGGCGAATGCTGGAATCAGGGCCACGCCACGATGATGATCATGGGCGAGGTTTGCACGCGGGCCTGTAGTTTTTGCAACATCGCCACCGGCAAGCCGCCCGAAGCGCTGGATACGTTCGAGCCGGGGCGCGTGGCGGATGCGGTGAAAAAGCTGGGGCTGAAACACGTTGTTATCACCTCGGTTGATCGTGATGATATCGAGGATGGCGGGGCCGAACATTTCGCCCAGACCATCCGCGCCATTCGCCACCAGTCGCCGGAAACCACGATTGAAATCCTGACGCCGGATTTCCTGAAATGTGCGCCCGAAGTGCTGGAAGTGGTGGTCGCCGCCAAGCCCGATGTGTTCAACCACAATCTGGAAACCGTGCCGGGCCTTTACCCCGAAGTGCGGGCAGGGGCGCGGTATTTCCATTCCTTGCGCCTGTTGCAGCGGGTCAAGGAGCTGGACCCGACCATGTTCACCAAATCGGGCATCATGGTGGGTCTGGGCGAAGACGAAATGGGCGTGCGTCAGGTGATGGACGACATGCGCGCAGCGGGCGTGGATTTCCTGACCATCGGCCAGTATTTGCAGCCCACCCCAAAACACCACGCGGTTGCGCGGTTTGTTACGCCCGAGGAATTCAAATCCTACGAAAAGGCCGCCTATGGCAAGGGGTTCTTGATGGTTTCGGCCACGCCACTGACACGCTCTAGCTACCATGCAGGCGATGATTTCGCCCGCTTGCGGGCGGCGCGATTGGAAAAGCTAGGGGGTTAACACGCCTGCTGCCAACAGCTCTTTTCTGTCGGGAAACCAGATGTCGCGGTGTTCGGCTTGAAACATGCGGTTGATGAAGCTGTCGCTTACCCCGCGGGACCGGAAAAAACCGATGTCTTTTTGCTGTTCGTTTGCTGTGTCAATCAGCGGAACTGTACTTGCCAGTGCGTATTGGTGAAACCCGAGACGCGCGTTTTCAGGTAGAATCCGGCGTTTGCCCGCCAAGAATACCAACGTGCAAGCCGAGTTGCATTGAATAAGCACTTGGGTATCCAACCCGTTTTCCAGCACCAGTTTGGCAATCGCGCGGGCGGCGTAGATACGTCCGCCATTGCTGTTCAGTTGCAGCTGCAGGATGCCGTGTTGTGGTGCGTCAAGGCGTGATTTCAGGGCGTTATACGTGTCAAACCCGATATTGCCTTCAATGGTTGCAACTCCGCCGTGAACCGGCAATTCCAGCGGTGCAGCGGTGGTTTTTATGCGCAGCGGAACCGACGCAGATACAAGGCTGGTTACATCCGTCAACAGATAGATAGCCGAGGCAATAACCACGCCATAACTGGCCCAGTACAACACAACCCCGCCGGCAATTTTCAAACACCGCTCGCAGGCGCGGATGGTGCCGGTTGCTTGCCAAATCAAAAGCGCAGCGTCAGCAAGCAGGATCAGGACAATCATGGCGAATGGCAGCGGCGCAGGCAGGGTACCATAGCCCAGATGGACCAGAACCCGCACCGCAATCAGAATGCCGAACAGGCTGATCAGGGCCGGTAATCGCCCTTGCCAATGCTGGGTGATGACGCTTCCCATGCGGTGATGCTATCACAGGATGCGTCTATTGTCATTTCGCCTAACGCGGCAAGCGAATGCGGCGCTGTGGTTCTAATTGAAGCCAGTCCGGCACCCCGATCCAGCGCTCGATGGCAAACAGCAGCAGACAAATCGCAACCACACCCAGCACCAGTTTTACCCGTTTTGCGCTGGGTGGATGACGGGCCCATCGGGCCATGCGTAACAACTGGCGCATGTTCATCAGGTTTTCACACCCCTAAACACATGAACCGGTGTTGGGGCGATCTAGAACCGCCAGCCGATTGATACAGCATATTGGGTGTCCAGATTGTTATTCCCGTCGGCAATGCTTCCGCTAAGATAGGCATTGTTCAGGAATGTGTATTCCGCCCCAATCCCGTAAACCGTCAGATCAGCCCCCCTGCGTGACGCATGAAACACGGATGCCGTAGCAGACAGGGACGTGTTAAACTGGTATTTCCCGTATACTTCGGCAATTCTCGCATCATACGGCCACGGGCGTTTACCCAATTTCAGCCCGAGCCGAAATTTGTCCGATTCCGCTTCTACCCCAAGGGTGTAGTTGTTCTTTTCCGAGCCTGCGGACTCAACCCGTTCGACGCCGCCATAGAACGTCAACTCGGGTAGCGAACCATTTGAATGGTAGGTGTGCGAAACAGCCAATGCGTAAAAATTGGCGGTAATACCGGATTCGTCAATCCGGTGCGTTGACACGCCGACTTTGGTTTGGTCAAATGTGCCGTCATATCTGATCCCGTAGGGGTGATAATCTGCAGTCAGTGCCACATAGGACAGCACTGAATCTCTCAACAGGCCCAGTTTTAAATCAAACCGCGCATTGTTGGCAAACATTGTTTCGGGATAATAACCCCGGTTCGCAACCGAGCGCGGTGCCCCGACAGAAACCTTGTGATTGCCAAACCCCAAAACCAGCGCCGGATAAAACGTGCCCTGGCTTATGACGTTGCCATCAAACTGTTTCGCCCCGTCAAACCCCAGCGAAAACCCCAGCGCAACGCCGTTGGCGGTGTTCCCCGGCATGAATTCCACATCCAGATCGGCGCGGCCAAAACCACCGTTATCGGTCCCGTCATCGAAATAGGACAGATCGGCATACCCCGAGATGTTAACCCCGCCCAGCGAAAACCCGCTTCCTTGAACAGGTTGCGCAATTGCGGCGGGGGCGGACAGCAATCCGGCGCCAAGAATAATCCAGGAAATGCGGCTCATAACTAGAATCCCTTATGTTTAGTTGCTGGTAGAATATCATGCCAATTGGCGTATCAAAAGTGGTATTCAAACAAAATACGGCGCGTTGTATTTATGTAAACCGAACCTTGCCAATAAACGGCAGGTTCCGGTTTCTTTGGGCAAAATCAATGCCATACCCAACCACAAATTCATCCGGAATTTCAAAACCAACCCAATCGGCGTTGATATCTACCTCACGCCGCGATTGTTTGTTCAGCAGGGCGATGGTTTTCATATGCGCCGGTTTGCGCGCCTTCAGCAGGCCAACCACATGTTTCAGGGTGAAACCGGTATCAACGATATCCTCGACCAGCAAAACATCGCGCCCACCGATCTGGCCGCGCAAATCCTTCATGATTTTAACTTCACGGCTGGATTCGGTGCCATCGCCATAGGACGATGCCTCAAGGAAATCCACCTCGACCGGCAGGTCCAGCTCGCGCACCAGATCGGCGATAAACACGAATGAGCCGCGCAGCAACCCGACCACGACCAATTTGTCGGTGCCCTCGAATGCATCATGGATTTCGCGGGACAGATCCTCGATCCGGGCGGCGATGGTTTTGGCCGAGATCATTTCGTCGATGACATAGGGTCGCGTTGGCATAATGTTTCCTTGAACTTTCCCGATATATTCACTTAATGGCATAAAAAAGGATCAGGGGAACAGGAAAAATGCCCACCCAGACTGAAAAGAAGGTCATGCCCTATACCGCCGCGCAAATGTATGCGCTGGCGTCCGACGTGATGGCCTATCCGAAATTTCTGCCGTGGATTTCCGCAGCACGCATCCGCAGTCGCGAGAATATGGGCGATTATGAATTGCTCGAGGCCGATCTGGTGATATCCTTCAAGGTGTTTCGCGAACGGTTTGGCAGCAAGGTGAAACTGTCTAATAAGGACAAAACCATTGACACCGAATATCTGGACGGACCGTTCAAATACATGATATCCAACTGGCGGTTTACCGATGTGCCCGAGGGGGGCTGCGAGGTACAGTTTTTCGTCGATTTCGAATTCAAGAACGCCATTTTGCAAAAACTGATCGGCGTGGTGTTCGGCGAAGCAGTGCGCCGCACGATGGGCGCGTTCGAGAAACGCGCAAAGGAACTCTACGGGTAAAACGCGGCTGCCCCGAATCTGGTCCGGGGCAGGGCATTGCGTCAGGAATTCATGTCATAGGCCCGCTCGCCGTGGACCTCCAGATCCAGACCGTTTACCTCGGTTTCGGCGGATACACGGATTGGCGTGACCAGCCCGACCAGTTTGATCAGCACAAATGTCACCACCAGCGTGAACACCCCGACAATCGCCAGCGCGCCCAACTGTGCGATCCACGTTCCAGCGCCAAAGACCGCAATCATAATAGTGCCGAAAATCCCGCCAACCCCGTGCACCGCAAACACATCCAGCGTGTCGTCGATTTTCAGTTTGTTGCGGATAAATCCAACCGCCTCTTGGCACAGAATGCCGGCAATCGCACCGATGACCAATGCTTCTAGCGGGCCAACAAACCCCGATGCCGGTGTGATCGACGCCAGCCCCGCAATGGTGCCCGTCACGATCCCCACCAACGAGGCGCGGCCATATTTGATCTTTTCCCACAGCGCCCATGTCAGCGAAGCGGTGGCCGCCGAAATATGGGTCACGGTAATCGCCATTGCCGCACCGCCATCCGCCGCCAGTTGCGAGCCACCGTTAAAGCCGAACCAGCCGACCCACAGCATACCCGCTCCTATCATCACCATGCCCGGATTATGCGGCGGTGTGGTGCGGTGTTTGCGCGGCCCCAGAAAAAACGCCACCATCAGCGCGGCCAGACCGGCGGTTTCATGCACCACAATCCCGCCGGCAAAATCCTTGACCCCGACAGCGCCGAAAATCCCGCCATCGCCCATAAACCCGCCACCCCAGATCCAGTGGGTCACCGGCGCATAGCACAGCAGCATCCACAACCCGGAAAACAGCAACACGAAGCCAAAGCCGATGCGTTCGACATAGGCCCCGACAATCAGCGCCGGTGTGATAATGGCAAAGGTCATCTGGAAAGCAAAGAACAGGATTTCAGGCAGGTTCGGCGCGATATGCGACGGGGTGTCGGCGGTGATGCCGATCAGCGCCAGTTTATCCAGCCCGCCCCAAAACCCGCTGTCACCGCTGCCAAAAGCAATGGAGTATCCGGCCAGCAGCCAAAGCACGCTCATCAGCGCGGCGATGGCAAAGCATTGCATGAACACACTTAGGACATTTCGCGCCCGCACCAGACCGCCATAAAACAGCGCCAGCCCCGGTAGCGTCATAAACAAAACCAACGCGGTTGCGGTCATTACCCATGCGGTATCTGCGCCAATCATCCCAATTCCCTTTCCAGTCATTTGCAGGCGGCAAAGCCGATTTTCACCGGTTTGGGAAGGAAACGTCGCAAATGTGGCCGGTGGAATGTCGGAATTGCCCGCCTTTTAGGCGCACACCCCTATGGGGCGCCTATTTATTGGGCGGGTTGCAAACACCGTTTGTGCAGCAATCCTAGTGCGTGTTTTGTTGCGGCGGCCCGCACGTCTTGGCGGCCCAAGGCGCCAAATTCTATCGTTTCAACCTGTGTTTTCCCGTCCATTGCTGTGGCAAAACACACCCGTCCTTCGGGTTTGTTCTCGGACGGGCCGGGCCCTGCAATGCCGGTGATCGAAACAGCCAGATTGGCCTTTGACTGACGCAATGCGCCTTCGGCCATTTCCTGTGCCACAGGTTCCGATACCGCGCCGAACTGTTCCAGTGTATCCGCTGATACTCCCAGCATATCCTGCTTGGCAGTGTTGGAATAGGTCACAAACCCGCGTTCAAACACGTCCGACGATCC
>CAZIDQ010000029.1:13612-21452 GCA_964538015.1 uncultured Marinosulfonomonas sp. | reverse complement strand
CGGTTTGACGGCACAAAAACGCGGGGATCTGGATAATGTCCACCGCCTGCGCCGCTACCGCGCATTGCGGGATGTCGTGCACATCGGTCAGGGTGGGGCAGCCAAATTCGGCGGAAATTTTCGACAGGATCGAAAGCCCTTCGTCCAGCCCCAAGCCCCGTTTGCCCGACAGGCTGGTGCGGTTGGCTTTGTCAAAACTGCCCTTGAACACTAAAGGGATATCCAGATCGGAACACAGCCCGACAAGGGTTTCGGCAATCTTGCGGCTGTGATCCAACCCCTCCAGCTGACACGGCCCTGCGATCAACACAAAAGGCGCGTCATTGGAAAATTCGACTTGTCCGACGGTTACAGTTTTCATTCCTCACCCCTTCTTTTCAATTCGGCCTCGATCCGTTCAACATCGGTCGGGTTGTTCAATTCCCAGAATACTGTGCCGCGCGCCTCGACTTCGACACAACGCACACGCACCCCGCGTTGCAAAAATCGCAACTGCTCCAGCCCCTCCAACTGCTCCAGCTCGCAAACGCCCCAATCGTGATAGGCCTTTAGCGTGGCGGGGCGATAGGCATAGGCGCCGACATGGTGGAACACCGGCGTCATGGTCTGGGCGTTGTAACTGTCATCGGTATAGGGCACGACCTCTTTCGAGAAATACAGCGCATCATGGTTCACATCAAACACCGCCGTGGTGCCGCCGACACGGCCATTGCGCCGGTCCTCGCGCAGGTTGGCCAGCATTTCACCATCGCAGCGCAACACCGGCGTGGCCATCTGCACATCGGGATTGGCGCGCATTTCGTCGATCAGGGCGGACAGGAACCACGAGGGGGTCAGCGGGGCATCGCCCTGCAGGTTGACCACGATGTCGGGCAGATCATCCAGATGCCGCAGGGCATCGGCCACCCGTTCGGTGCCGTTGGCGCAATCCTCGCCGGTCATCAGAACCTTTGCGCCGAACCGTTCGGCCTCACGCGCGATACCGGCGTCATCGGTGGCGATGTAGACATCAAAAACGCCTGACACGGCCTTGGCCGCGTCCCAACTGCGTTCGATCAGCGGCTTGGCCTTGCCTGTGGCCCCTTTCAGCGGGGCCAGCGGTTTGCCCGGATAGCGGGTCGAGGCATAGCGGGCGGGGATAACTATGATCACTTTGTCATTCATACCCCCGTGATGCGTTATCCGCGCGGCAGGGCCAAGCAAAAAATGCGGTTCGCGCTGGAAGCGCACCGTTTTTCTGTGTAACACCCTGACAACGAACATAAGGAAAAACCGTGGCCAATTACCTATACCAAAACGACCTGCCCGATGATCTGGACCTTGGCCCGATCGTCGCGATTGATTGCGAAACCATGGGTCTGAACCCGATGCGCGACCGCCTGTGTCTGGTGCAGATGTCCGGTGGTGATGGCAACGCCCATCTGGTGCAGGTCGCCAAAGGCCAGACCGAGGCGCCGAACCTGTGCCGTATGCTGGCCGATCCGAATGTGCTGAAACTGTTTCACTTTGGCCGCTTTGACATTGCCGCGATGCAAAATGCGTTCGGCACCGTCACCGCGCCGGTTTACTGTACCAAAATCGCATCGCGCCTGATCCGCACTTATACCGACCGGCATGGCCTTAAGAACCTGCTGCAGGAATTGCTGGGCGTGGATATTTCCAAATACCAGCAAAGCTCGGACTGGGGGGCGGCGGAACTGACCAAGGCCCAGATCGATTACGCGGCCTCGGATGTGCTGTATCTGCACCGTTTGCGCGAAGAACTGAACAAACGGCTGGAACGCGAAGGGCGGATGGAAATCGCACAGGCCTGTTTCGATTTCCTGCCGATGCGCGCCAATCTGGACCTAGTAGGCTGGCCGGAAATTGATATTTTCGCCCACTCGTAATGCGCTACTTGCTGCCGCATGGGCGTGATCACATCGGCGGTGCAT
The DNA here is from genome assembly GCA_964538015.1 of uncultured Marinosulfonomonas sp. Lineage (GTDB taxonomy): Bacteria > Pseudomonadota > Alphaproteobacteria > Rhodobacterales > Rhodobacteraceae > Profundibacter. The sequence continues at coordinate 19,518 of CAZIDQ010000029.1, read as the reverse complement.
CGCCTATGGGTTTTGCAATTCTCTTGGCCCAGCGCCCATATTCTGGCACGGTTCTTGCATGACCACTTACGACAACAGCTATTCCCGATTTGTTGCCTGGACCAAGGTGATCCTGCCCATCGTCGCGTTGGGTATCTTGTCAACGTTGTTCCTGTTTTCGCGCAACATCGACCCGACGTTGTCGATCCCCTATGCCAAGGTCGATGTCGAAGGTCTGGCCCGTGAACAGCGGATAGGTGCGCCAAATTACGCCGGTGTGACCGAAGATGGCTCGGCCATCTCGATTATCGCGGATTCGGCCCGCCCCGACCCCGACAATCCCGAAACCATCACCGCCACCGATCTGACCACCACGATCGAGGACACCACCGGCGGGCGGATCGACATTGCCTCGGACAACGGGGTGATTGATACCGGCCAGCAGGTTGTCACCCTGCAAGGTGGCGTGCGGATCGAAACCTCGACGGGCTATGTGATCAACACCTCGGGCCTGACGGCAGCGCTGAACGAAACCCGCGCCCAAACCGATGGTACAGTCACCGCCACCGGCCCGCTGGGCACGCTGGAAGCCGGACAAATGCTGTTGGAACGCCAAAATGGTGCCAAAGGCGCGCATCTTCTGGTTTTCAAGGGTGGGGTGAAGCTGGTATACGATCCAAAAGGCTAGTCGCCCGAATTTCGAGGGGAAATGATGTTTACCAATCTACGCGCAGTTTTAATGGCGCTTTTGCTGGTTCTGACACCGGCAATCACCGCAGCCCAAGGCACTCAGGTGGCGTTTGGCGGGTTGAAACACGATTCGACCCAACCGGTCGAGGTTTCCTCGGATACGTTGCAGATCAACCAAGAAGACGGCTCGGCCGTGTTCAGCGGTAATGTGGTGGTGGGGCAAGGCACCATGCGCCTGTCGGCAAACCGCGTGGTTGTTGTGTATTCCACCGGCGATGGCCCGCGCAAGATTTCCAAGATGCATGCAACCGGCAACGTCGTTCTGGTGAATGGCGCCGAGGCGGCAGAAGCGGCGGATGCAGTATATTCCATCGACACAGGCAATATCGTGATGACCGGCAATGTGATCCTGACACAGGGGCAAAGCGCGCTGTCATCAAACAAGATGGTGGTTGACCTGAACACCGGTCAGGCCACGCTAGAGGGCCGCGTTAAATCCATTCTGCAGACCGGTGGCAACTAGCAAATGACACAAACCCCCGATCTGACAGTTGCCGATGGCAACGGCGGCTTGCAAATCCGCAACTTGCGCAAAAGTTATCGCAAGCGGCCAGTGATCCGCGATGTCAGCATTGATCTGGGCCGCGGCGAGGTTGTGGCCCTGCTGGGGCCGAACGGATCGGGCAAAACCACCTGTTTTTACGCCATCGCTGGCCTGATTACCCCCGAAGGCGGGCAGGTGATTATCGACGGGCGCGATGTAACTATGTTGCCGATGTATCGCCGCGCCAAACTGGGGATCGGCTATCTTCCGCAAGAGGTGTCCATTTTCCGCGGCATGAGCGTCGAGGATAACATCCTGTCGATCCTGGAAATTTCCGAACGTGACCGGCACAAACGCCGCGAACGACTAGAGGAACTGCTGGGCGATTTTTCCATCGGCCATTTGCGCCGCGCCCCGGCGCTGTCGCTATCCGGCGGGGAACGCCGCCGCGTCGAGATTGCGCGTTGCCTGGCGGCCAATCCGAAATACCTGTTGCTGGACGAACCCTTTGCCGGCGTGGACCCGATTGCAGTTGGCGAAATTCGCGAATTGGTGGCGGCACTAAAAACCCGTGGCATCGGCGTGTTGATCACCGACCACAACGTGCGCGAAACACTGGAAATCGTTGAACGCGCCTATATCCTGCATGACGGCAAAGTGTTAATGAGCGGCACCACCGAAGAGGTGGTTCAGGATGAAAACGTCAAACGCGTCTATCTGGGGCAAAATTTCCGGGTTTCCTGACCCCGACTAGCAAGGGCAAGACATGGCATTAAAACCCACCCTGTCCCTGAAGCAAACGCAAACCATCGCGCTTACGCCCGAATTACGCCAGTCACTTGCAATGTTGTGCCTGTCTACCGGCGATCTGATCGAACACATCCATACCGAAGCACTGGAAAACCCATTGCTGGTTGTCACCGCACCACGCACCACGCGACAAACCAGCAGCGCCTATGATGTGGCCCTGAATTTGGTCGCGGCAACCATTACGCTGGGTGAATCCGTGCGGCGGCAGTTGGCAACGCAGCCCTTGCCGCGCAAAATACGCGATATTGCGATTTATCTAACCGGCGATCTGGCCGACACCGGTTATCTGGAAACCGATATAACGGATGCCGCCAACACACTTGGCGCGACCGAGACCGAAATAGAGTTGGCAATCCGCGCAATCCAGACATGCGAACCCAACGGCGTCGGCGCGCGCAACCTGACCGAAAATCTGCTGTTGCAGATGGTGGAAAAAGGCGTGCCACAAGCAACCGCCAAAGGGGCGCTGGATAATATCCCGTTGCTGGTGAATGGTCAGTGGAACGCATTGTCCGAACTGCTTGGGGTAGCTGTATCAAAACTGGAGCCGCTTGGCCCTTTGCTACGCAGTCTGAACCCCGAACCGGTTGTCGCCGATTCCACAACGACCCGCCACCTGATCGCGGATATCATTGTCGAAGACGATGAAAACCGTGGGCTAAGTGTTTCGCTCTCAAAGAATTATCTGCCGGATCTGTCGCTTGATACCGACCTGTTGTCCCAAGCCAAAGCCGATACAAAAGCCCGTGAATACATCAAAGCCCAAAGCATACGCGCCAAGACCCTGATCCGCGCAGTGCAATACCGTGGCGAAACCCTGCTGCGCGTGGCGCGTGCTATTGTCAGCCATCAGCACCGTTTCTTTGTTGACGGTAGCGACTATTTGTCCCCCCTGACCCGTCGCACATTGGCTGAAACGCTTGATCTGCACCCGTCAACAATCGGGCGCGCCATCGCAGGCAAAAACCTTGATCTGAACGGCACCCTCTTTCCGATGTCTTTTTTCCTTGGCTCTGGCCTGAAAAAGGGTGCCTCGTTTTCGGTGTCTTCCTATGTTGTCCAACAGACAATCCGTAAAATGATCGAACAGGAAACCCCCAATTCCCCCCTGTCGGATGACAAGATTGTCAAAAAATTAAATGCGGATGGAGTTGACATTGCCCGTCGAACTGTCGCCAAATACAGGAGATGTATGAATATACCATCATCGTTTGTGCGGCGCCAAATCGCGGCCGCACAGCAAGCGCCCCACAATACGCCGGGCCACAGAAATCACTTGAACCGATAACCCGGGTGAAACCATTTCTGTGCCATAGCTGTGGGACAATTCCAGCTTTCAACATTAAGGAGATGTGATGCGGTACCAAATCAGCGGAAAACAGATTGATATAGGTGATGCCCTTCAGACTCATGTCAAAGACGAACTTGGCGCAGTTGTTGCGAAATATGCAGAACGTCCAACAGACGCCCTGATCATTTTTTCGCGCAGTGCCAGCGAATTTGTCTGCGAGGCAACGATCCATCTTTCGACCGGACTGACCGCATCGGCCAAGGCGCATGCCCATGAAATCTATGCCGCTTTTGACCAATGCGCCGAAAAACTGGAAAAACAATTGCGCCGCTACAAGCGCAGATTGAAAGATCACCATCGCGAGCGTTCGCAACCGGTTGAACTTTCCGGCGCTTCCTCGTATATCCTCGCCGGATCGGAAACCACGGAAGAATCGGAACCTGAATCACTCCAGCCCATGATCATCGCCGAGATGGAGACGAAAATACCGTCCCTTTCTGTTGGCGAGGCCGTGATGCAAATGGAGTTGTTGGGGGCACCGGTACTGGTTTTTCGCAACGAAGGACACAGCGGGGTGAACGTGGTCTATCGCCGGGATGACGGCAATATAGGCTGGGTTGATCCATCTAACGCTGCTTAAGGCCTGATCTAGCGGGCCGGAGTGAAGTGAAGGTAGATGGAACTTTCGAATATTCTTTTGCCCGAGGCCGTGCGCGTTATCGGTCAGGCAACCAGTAAAAAGCGGCTCTTCCAGCAATTGGGCGAGATCATTGCCACGTCACATGACATTGACGCGGGCAAAGCCGCCAAGGCGCTGCAAGACCGCGAGAATCTGGGACCAACAGGTGTGGGACATGGCGTTGCCTTGCCCCACGCCCGCATTGCCGGACTAAGCTCGGTTGTGGGCGCTTTTTTGCGCATCGAAAAGCCGCTGGATTTTGATTCGGTGGATCGTCAGCCCGTTGATCTGGTGTTCACGCTGTTTGCCCCCATGGATTCCGGCGTCGAGCATTTGAAGGCGTTGGCGCTGGTGTCGCGCACCATGCGAAACAGTGCGATCTGTTCAAAATTGCGTGCCAATACCGACCGCGCAACGCTGCACACCTTACTGACGGATATTCAGGCATCACAAGCAGCTTAGGGTCGGGACCCTAGGCTACTTTAGCGCCTTATATCCGAACATCATGTAATCCCGCTGGTAGGCATCGCGCGCGGCGGCTTCGATTTTGACGTCATAAATGTCATTCAGTGCAAAGGGATAATTGTCCGCCACGGCAGGCAACGGTTGTGGGTCAATCCCCACCTGCGCAGCCAGTTGCGCCAACCCCTCATTCAGCTGGTCTTCGCGCAGCACCATATCCGGCAAGGCGAACTGGCCAAACCCTTGCATAACCTGCGACTGGCTGGCCCATGACGGATCAACACGCGCACTGGTCTGCCCCGTTAGATTTTTCTTCAGAAACGTCAGAAACACCAGAAACGCGTCATGATGGGCCTCGCGATCATAGGTTTCATCCGATCCGTCCTCGGGGATCAGCAGGTCAAAATCCCGCAACAAAGCCGCGCGGATTTCGGGAAAACCCTCGGGGCCGGCATTCAGAACATGTTCGCAAAACGCGGCATGCGCCCGCACAACTGGATGCCGGATCACGGTAAAGCTGCGGTGACCTGTGTTTTTGCGTTTCCACTGACGCAGGGTTTTCTGGTTGAACCCGCCCAACAGATCACCACCGCCAACCGTCTTTAGCCATTCCTGAACCCGCATTTCCGGCCCACCCTTGATCGGCAGATACATCAGCGGCGCGTTGGCGGCAGCCACATAGGCCGGCACAACGGGACCGCGGCGTGGTTCAAAATTCGGGGTGCGGTTCAAATCAAACGGATCCATCCGCTGCAAATCAGCGATCATGTCTTCGTAATTGATCACCTTGTCGCGCAAACTTCCCGGATTTTGCCGCCGCAGATTGGTCGAGAGCGCCTCGATCCGGCTATCAACCCCCAAGAACTGTGCCAGACCATTCAGCACATCAACGTCCTGCACATCCTCGTAAGCCAGATAAAACGCCGTCTGGCCGCTGCACTGCAATTCATGCAGAATTTTCACCTGAAACGCCTGATACTCTGCTACATGCTGACGGAACTCATCCAGTTTAAACGTCACCCGCGCGGTTTCGCGTTTATCGCCGCGCCCCAGTTTCCACTGGTTGGTTGACCATGCAATCAGCTCGGACACATAGCTTTCCAGCGGGTTGCGTGTCAGGATAATTTTACCGCAGCGTTTATCGGGCAGAAAATGCGCCAAGGCCCGTGGGTCATGGGTGGAAAAGAACCGGAACCCGACCAGATTTTTGGGGTCTGTCTTCATCTGGTTCAGCAATTCAACCGGGTCATTTTCACGCATTTCCAACGTCATACCGTGCAGTTTTTCGCGGTTGGTATCGCCGATGAAATAGGGATTATATGCCTCGCCGTGGGCGGTGATGCCGCTGAACTGGTTCAGGTTCGCGCATAGAAAATTGGAACCGGTCCGCTTTTCGGCAAGCATCACGAAATAGTCGAATTTATCGGACATGCTGGATTTATTTCCTTACC
>CAZIDQ010000029.1:4137-13512 GCA_964538015.1 uncultured Marinosulfonomonas sp. | reverse complement strand
GCAAGCATCACGAAATAGTCGAATTTATCGGACATGCTGGATTTATTTCCTTACCAGATATGGCTTGCTTGGCTTTGGTGGAACCGGCGCGCTGCGATCACTCGCCGGAAAGTCACCCATCAAATGCGGATGCATACCCTGATTTTTCAGGTTCTGCAAAAATTTGCCAAATCCGGTCAAATCCACCAGTTTCGGGGCCTCGGCAAGGGTGCGCATTTTGCGCGGGCCTATTTCATCAATGATAGTCTGTAAATGCTCCATCGGCGATTCCACAAACTGGGCCATTGTCAAAATCTTTATCCGTGCCTTAACGTAGGGTGATCCAAGGACCTTCATATGTTCGCTTTCGATCCTTTGCAGGCGGGCAGCTTCTTTGCGGATTTCGGCAAAATTCATGTTTGAATGGAACAACGGCACGACCCATGCGCCGGTGACCACCGATATATGGGCATTCGTATCTTTGGCTATTAACCAGTTCAGGCTTTGCGTGTCGTTCGGACCGAATTGGTAACATTGATGTTCCCCCCGGGCATTCCAGACCAGATTCGTCAGGAATGATTTTGGATTGTAATCGCGCAATATTGCCGAATCCGAAAGCCCGCCGCTATAAACGCTTTCGCCCGCTGGAAACTCGACTTTGCCGGGGGCAAACAAATGCCCGTGCACCTTTGCACCGGTCGTTTTAGCAAGCCACGGCGCGAAATCCTCGAACAGTTCGGCATACCCCTGAAACACCGAATAACCCGAAGCCGTCACCCCATTTTCACGGCCTTCAACAGGAAAGCGGCTTTGCATATACATCCCCGCGCGCCCGCTTGTCCGGCGTTCGACCGCTTTGGCAAACACACGGTCAATTTTGCCAGGATTGGGTTCGGCGTGTTTCAAATCACCCGCTTCATCCAAAAGGAACGCCTGATACAGGCGGTCGGCATGGGGCCAGATTTTACGCGCCACAAAGCAATCCGAGCGGCGCAACAACTGCAAGTGATCATCGTAAAACGTATGCGGTTTGCCCTGATAATCAAATTTCGCAAGGGTCAACGAGCGGCTTTCGATTTTGATCGAATACAGGCGTGCAAGAGTCTGGTAATAGGATTCATCCGGAATCCAGACCCGCCGGAAATACCGGTCATAAATCTTGCGTTTTGGATCTTCCAGAATGGCCGATAAGGTCTGGCGGGTCAGACACCACCATTGCGAACCCAAATGCGGCACCAACCCCAAAGGAATGACGCGCTTGTATCCCAGCTTGCGTTGCAACCGCACGTATCCGTCAAACAAACGGCGATGCCGTTTCCATGAAAACGGAAACCTTAGCGTAAAGCGTTCAGCATCCAGCCCGCCCGCTGCCCATGGCACATCATTGGTGGTGGTGGATTCAATGAAATCTGTACGCGGGCGGTCATTCAGATACCTGACCAATTCCTGCACCGGACGCAAAGGCAAGCAAGACCCCGACGCCAGAAAAACATGGCTTACTTCGGGAAATGCTTTCAGCATCCGTTCAGACGCCGTTTGCGAGGCCTGAACCAGCGACCAGCCCCCCCATTCACAACGATGACGACTGGAAAACACCAAATTTGGCAAATCCGAAAGCCCGTCAACGAACTCTCGGTACTCGTTTTGTCTAACTTGTAAATCTACATGCACCACAACAGGGCAGCCGTTTTCGGCCCAGTACCGCGCCACCTGTGATGCGCGGTCCAGTGCCTCGTGCACCAGCATGACAACACCAACTGTTCCGCTCCCGCTCATGCCCAGTTCCCCTTGGACATCAGGCCCAGAATTTCCAACTGCCGCCAGTTAATGTATTTTTCGCTCCACTTGCACCACAGGTCTGGATCGTCCTGCATTGCGTCGTGATAGGCCTTGTATTCATGGCTGTTGGCATAATGCTGACCGCGCGCCAGTTCTTCTTTGGCCTTGGCCCCGAAGGTATCCAGAAACTTGGCGTGCAACAAACAGCCCGAAGCCTTTTCGCCGCCCCATTCCTCGTAAACCTTGTTCAAACCGCGCGGCAGCAGCATATGGGTGGAACTTACATAGGTGTATTTTCGATGCCATTTGACCAGCGGGATTTTGTTCATTGCCGGTGCGCGTTCGGGGTTACCGGTAAAAAAGGTACGCGCCCGCGGGCCGCCCTGAATCCACAGGTTAGAATAGCGTTTGTTTTTGAAAATCGTGTAATTCCCGCTGTCAAACCACGCGGCAATTTCAAACGGGTCCTGCCCTTCGTTATAGGGCGACGCGTCTATCCGGCCTTTGGGATACATGTCCAGCAACATGGCGCTAAACGACGGGATCGAGGATGCATCAAGCCAATCCGTCAACGCGCGCAAGGATCGCGTATCACTAAACGGAAACACCAGAAATTCATCCACATCCACGGTTAGCGCCCAGTGGCCATGCGCGTATTTCATAAGCAGCCAGTTCAGCCAATCCGCACCGAACCGTGCCGTTTTATAACTGTTTGCCGAGGTCCAGATCGACACATCTGGCTGCTCGGTCATATATTCGCGCGACCCATCATCGCTGTCGTTATCAACAATCACAAAATGGTTCACACCCATATCGCGGTAATACTGCAGGAAATACGGCAGGCGTATCCGTTCATTGCGCATGGTCGAGAAAATAATGATATCGCGGGGTTTGATCTGCTTGGTGCGATTGGAAACCATTGAAAGTTCGCGGCGCTTGCGAAATGCGCGGGCGCGTAAGCGTTGCCTCTCAACCCGCCGCCGATATGAACCCAAAATACTCAACCTGCCAACTGTTCCTTGCGTTTCAAGCGTCCACTAGTGAATACCATCGGGGCCACACCCCACCCGGTTCAGCACCAAAGGGTTTGCCCGCCTGTATTATGCCTTTTAGTTTAATCCTAAATTAAGGCATCAATATAGCGACTTATCCGAAAATAACGCGCTGTTGACGTTGCGTAAATAGAATTTTTCCCAGCGTGTTATTTCCAAAGGCCTTTTGAAAGCAGTTTTAATGCTTCCAGTTGTTGCCAGCCACGGAACTCAACCGCGCCCGGATACCACAAATCAGGGCTTTGGCTTAGGCGTTCGTAATAGCTGTCGTATAGGTGACTGTTGGCAAAATGTTCTTGGCGTTCTTTTTCTTCGCGGGATTTGTCGGCAATTACGTGCAGGAATTTGGTATGCAGCAATGCACCCGTCGCCAGATCCTGCGTGTCGGTGTTGGATACATGATTTAGCCGTGTTGGCAGTACGGAATGGGTGGAACTGGCGTAGGCATAGCGCCGGTTCCATTTAACCAGTGGCGTTTTGCTCATTGTCGGGGCGCGTTCGGGGATTTCCTGAAAGAAATAGCGCGCACGCACGCCACCTTGCACCGAATAATTCTGCAGTTTCGGTTGGTATTTTCCCCGGTAATTATCAGCATCAAACCAGCGCAGGATTTCGATGGGGTCCTGCCCGGATTGATAAGTTTGCCTATCCAGCGGCCCTTTGGGATACATATCCAGCATCAGCACGCCAAATGACGCAATTGCCTGACTGTCCAGCCAATCCGTAAGCGCGCGCAAAGGCCGCCCGTCACAATAAGGATACAGCAGTATTTCGTCGGCATCGACTGTCAGGCACCAGTGCCCGTGTCCATATTTGATCTGCAACCACGTCAACCAGTCCATTCCGAAACGCGACAGCTTGTAACTGTGGCGGGTCGACCAAAGCGACACATCCGGTTGCTTTTGCAAATACGCCCGTGTGCCGTCATTGCTGTCATTATCCACAAACAAAAAATGCTGCACGCCCAGTTTTCGGTAATACTCCAGAAAATAGGGCAGGCGGATAATTTCATTTCGAACAGTCGAGAAAAGCAAAATATCGTCGCGCGCAATCTGGGCTGTTCTGTCGGCCACGCCGCTTAACTGGCGGCGTTTGCGCAGGGCACGAAACAGCAGCCGGCGCCGTTTTATGCGTATTTTATAGGCCGTCCACAATTTCCCCATTGGCATCTGCCCTTCTCGTTTTCGCAGATTACCCTACCGCAATAATCATTTGTCGTAATGCCCGTTCTGATGCCATTGCCACGCATCCCGCACCATCACTTCGATCGTCGAACGAACAGGTTTCCACCCCAATTCCTGCACTGCCCGCTTGCTGCCCGACACCAGTTTGGCTGCATCACCCGTCCGGCGCAGCCCCTCGTTCACAGGCACCGGCCGGTTGGTAACGGCACCACAACCATCCACCACCTGACGGACGGAAAAGCCGGTGCCGGTACCCAGATTGAACACACGGCTCCCCTTGCCATCCAGCAGCCATTTCAAACCCAGAACATGCGCATCCACCAGATCGCATACATGCACATAATCACGAACGCAGGTGCCATCGGGTGTGTCGTAATCAGTGCCAAAAATCGTTAGCGCATCGCGTTTGCCATCAATTGCGTCCAGCACCAATGGGATCAGATGCGTTTCGGGTTGGTGAAACTCACCCACCTCGGCATCGGGGTCAGCACCAGCCACATTGAAATAACGAAAGATCACATAGTCAATTCCAGCGCTTTCACCGAAATTTGCCAAAATATCCTCGATCGCCCTTTTGGAGGCTCCATAGGGATTGATCGGTTTCTGAACACAGTCTTCGTCCAGCACCACATTGTCTTGATCCCCGTAGGTCGCACAAGTTGACGAAAATACGATGTTACGGCACTTTGCCGCCGCTGCGGCCTCGATCAAATTCAAAGACCCGACCAGATTGTTACGCCAGTATCTTCCGGGCTGCTCCATGCTTTCGCCAACCAGCGAAAGAGCGGCGAAATGCATAACGGCAACGGGTTGGTATTTTGCAAAAACCTGATCCAGACGGTCGCGATCCAGCAGATCGCCCTGCTCGAACGGGCCGAATTTTACCGCATCGGCCCAACCTGTCACCAGATTGTCAAACGTCACCGGCACATAGCCAGCCGCCTTTAGCGCCTTACAAGCGTGCGATCCGATATAGCCCGCCCCGCCTGTGACCAATACATGCGCCAATTTTCACCGCCTAGTGTCTTACTGGGCCGCATTTTGCAGCGACACCATTTCATTCAGATATTGCGAAAACTCGTCACGCAGTTCCTCGCGCGCCAGACCAAAGGCGACAGTCGCTTGCAGGAAACCCGCTTTGGAACCGCAATCAAACCGCTGCCCGCGGAACCGAAAACCATAAACATCGCGCCCTTGTTCGATTTCCTTGGCAATCGCGTCTGTTAACTGGACCTCGCCACCTGCGCCCTGCTTGATTTTGTTCAGGTTTCGCAAAACATGCGGTGTCAAAATGTAACGCCCGATCACCGCCAGATTAGACGGGGCCGTACCGGTTTCAGGTTTTTCGACCATGCCTTTGACCGACACCATCGCACCATTGTCCTCTTTGATATCCAGCACACCATAGGAAGATGCCTTTTCGTGCGGCACTTCCATTGCAGCCACCATGCAACCGCCCGTTTCTTCATGTGCTTCGATCATTTGCTGCAAACAGGGTTTTTCGGCAGCAATCACATCATCCGTCAAGATAACGGCAAACGGTTCATTCGAAATCAGACGCCGCGCGCACCAGACAGCGTGGCCCAGCCCCAGCGCCTTGTGTTGGCGGATATAGGCAATCGCGCCGCTTTCCATATTGGTGTTCTTTAGGATTTCCAGCAGTTCGGTCTTGCCGGATTTGCGCAGGCTGGCTTCCAGTGTCGGGGCAATATCAAAATAGTCCTCAAGCGCGCCTTTGCCACGCGAGGTGACAAAGATAAACTCCTTGATCCCGGCCGCGCGCGCCTCGTCAATCGCGTATTGGATCAACGGTCTGTCCACCAGAGTCATGATCTCTTTTGGCACCGATTTGGTTGCCGGTAAAAATCTGGTTCCCAATCCTGCAACAGGAAAGATGGCTTTAGTTACTTTTCGTTTCATTACCCACACTCGATTCTTCGGGCCACTTATAAGCTATTGATAACCCATTTTATGTTAATGCCCAAACCCTTAACCAGACAAGTTTACCGTGATGCCCTAAAATAGTTCAGGGGGAAAAATGTGGCCGATATACCCGTTTTTCCCACAAAACCCTTTAAGGTTGTGTAAAGCGGCGATTTATCGCCGCCCATTCCCCCATTCCGAGAACCGCCGGATTTTCCTGTTTCAGTCAGCTACTTTTAGCGCAACTTCGGGTGCGAAAGCGATGAAAAACGGGTTGGCGTAACCATCTTTGCCATAGACCAGCGGGGTGTGGTCATCAAAGCGCACAACTTTGCCACCCGCGCCAGCCAACACCGCGTGACCTGCCGCCGTGTCCCACTCCATAGTGCGGCCAACCCGCGGATAGATATCCGCTTCCCCCGTCGCGACCAGGCAGAATTTCAGCGACGATCCGGCGCTTTTTGAATCTTTCACCGCATATTTACCAATGTAGTCATCCGTCGCCTGATCACGGTGCGATTTCGAGGCCACCACCATAAGCGCGTCATTGTCAGGCTTGGAAACCGATATCGGCGTAACCGGTCCAGCGGTATCCTTGGGGAAACCGCCGGTTTCCTCAACCGATTGGCCGATGGCGTCAGTGTAAAACAAACGCCCGCGCGCCGGTGCATAAACCACGCCGCGAATTGGGGTTCCGTTTTCGACATAGGCGATGTTCACGGTGAAATCACCGCGCCGCTTGATAAATTCCTTGGTGCCGTCCAGCGGGTCCACGATGATAAAACTGTCGGCTTTGGCGCTGTGCGACTCTGCTTGCTCTTCGGTCACCAGCACCACATCGGGGAACTCGGCCCGTAATCCGGCAGAAATAATCGCATCGGCAGCCTCGTCGGCAATTGTTACGGGGCTGTCGTCAGACTTGGTTTTTATCTGAAAATCATCACGGCCGTATATCTCCATAATCTTGTCGCCCGCTTCCAGCGCAAGGCGGCGAAATACAGCGCTCATCTTTTCAAAATCCAAATCCGGTCTCCTTTATTTGCCCTGAATGGGGCAGTCATTGAAAATTCATCTTTGGCCTTTTATGATCTGCAGGTAAAGGAACAGCAAGAATTCCTTACGAAAAAGATGCCAAGACAGTTACAAACGGATTTATTGCGGCAATGTTTCAGCAGCGAACCACAACAAACAAGTTCTACTCGGGTGCACAGCTCCTTGAGTTGATCTATCATGCTACTGTGCGCAGCGTGCGTAAAAGCCATGGCAATGCTTTGTTCGGGTTGATCACAAATATCCTGCAAACCGTTGTTTTGGTGATGGCTTTTTTCGTTATGTCTTCGCTGCTTGGCCTACGGGGAAGCACAGTTCGCGGCGATTTTCTACTTTACATCATGTCGGGCATTTTCCTTTTTATGACCCACACAAAAGCACTGGGTGCCGTCGTCAGCTCCGAAGGCCCCGCTTCGCCGATGATGCAACATGCGCCGATGAACACACTGGTCGCAATTTCTGCCTCGGCAATTGGGGCGCTGTATATTCAGGTTTTGTCACTGTCTGTGGTGCTGTTTGTCTATCATGTCGCCTTTGTTCCGGTCGAAATATATCAGCCCCTTGCGGCTTTTGGTATGTTGTTGGTCTCTTGGTTCTCGGGCGTCGCAATCGGTATGGTTTTTCTGGCTTTAAAACCCTGGCTTCCCAGTTTCGTCGCGATTGCCTCGATGATTTATTCCCGCGCCAATATGATTGCGTCGGGGAAAATGTTCCTTGCCAACACGTTATCAGCTGACCGCCTTAAGCTGTTTGACTGGAACCCACTGTTCCACTCGATCGACCAGGCACGCGGGTATACCTTTTTGAATTATAACCCACATTTCAGTTCATACACTTACCCCTTGATCCTGTCAGTTGTTTTGCTAATGATCGGGCTAATGGGTGAGTTTTATACACGTAAACATGTCTCCATCAGTTGGACGGCAGGAAAGTAAGTACCATGTTAAAATACCTTATAATCTTGATAACTTCTGTTTTTTCGACCAATGCAGCATTTGCCGATTGGGTGGATTTCCCCGCCCTATATGACGTGACCGGTGTGGCCGCCAATGACGTCCTGAATGTACGCGAAGAGGCATCCGCGTCGACCCCGATCGTCCACACCCTTACACCGAACGAACGCAATGTCGAAATCGTCGAAGTCAGCAATGACGAGCGTTGGGGAATGGTCAGTTTTCCCGAAGGTGCCGGCTGGGTTTCAATGCATTATCTAAAACGCCAGCCCGGCCAGAATGCCGAGAATCTGCCCAAACCCCTCGCCTGTGGCGGAACCGAGCCATTCTGGGGCCTGCGAATTGGCAATCAAACGGCCCAGTTTGACATGATGGGTGAAAATGTTCGCACCTTCACGCCGGTCTGGGAAGACACACCATCCGGTATGCAAGCCGTATCATATGCCGTTAAAATGCAGGGCAACAACGAAGATATTACAGCCGTGGTCAGTCGCTCGCTTTGTTCTGACGGGATGAGCGACAGCATTTTCGGTTTTTCTGTTGATGTCATTATCGCGGGTCAGTCCGGCAACCAGTATTTCACCGGCTGCTGTTCCATAAACTAAAGACGCGTTGCCAACAGGGCCAGATAACCGGCCCCGATCACCAGAATCAGCGGCGAATAATACAGACGGTTCAGCCGGTAAAACGGTTGAACCGCAGGCATCGGAACCGGCAAATAGGTAACAACCCCGCGCAACAAAAAGATTGCCGCCAATGTCGCCAACCCCGCCGTGCGTATCCATTCGGGCAGCGGCAAAGCAACCACACCCGCCCCCCAAAGCGCAATAACAGCTGCAGCAAGCATCCCGCCAGCGACGGCCAACGTCAGTCCAAGCGAGGGGATTTTGCTGGCCCCTTCCATTCCCAGAACCGCATCCACCAACGCCTGCTCACTCTTTGCGGGCCAGGTTACCCCGACCCCCCATGCGATATGCAGCAGAGCCGTTACCGTCAAAACCAAAAATATCATTCCCGCCACCAATATCATAACGTATCCTTTCCGATTCCATACGCTACCGTATGTTACTCATCCCCTTGCCCAAGTCAATACGCCTTCGTATGGTCCCCCCCATGAAACAACGTCTTTCCCCCACCGACTGGATACAGGCCGCCTTTCGCGCCCTGACCACGGGCGGCCCGCAAGCCATCCGCGCCGAGGCAATCGCGCGGGCGTTGAAGGTCAGCAAAGGGTCGTTCTATTGGCATTTCAAAGATGTGCCCGCGCTGAAACAGGCGATGCTGGACCATTGGCAACAGGTCGCCACGCAAGATGTGATTGATCTGGTTGAATCCGGCGCTACCAATGCCAAAGCCCGCCTACACCTGCTGGTGCGCGTTTCAACCGCCCTGCCGGATGATACCTATGGCGGCGATCTGGCCGAAGCCGCCATCCGCGACTGGGCACGTTATGAC
>CAZIDQ010000029.1:0-4037 GCA_964538015.1 uncultured Marinosulfonomonas sp. | reverse complement strand
CCCGAGTTCAGCCAGAGCGTATCAGTCGCCCCCTTGCGCTGTTCCCCACCCATTCGGAACAACCCGTCATCGCCCAGCGAAATCGACACCACTGGCCAGCGCATGTCGGCCTCGTCCACATCGCGGTGCATCCCCATCTTTGCCCCTTCGCCGTAGAAATTGATCAAACAGCTTTCCGGCGCCCGTGCCACTCCTGCCACCTGCTGCCAAACCTTCAAGGCACTTTCGGGGATCGGCGGCCATTCCACCCCCGAAGGATGCCGCCGTTCATACCGGTATCCCGTGGCATCCGAATACCAGCCGTATTCCCCCGCCGAGGTCATCCGCACCGACATCGGTTTGCCATAAGGGGTGTCAGGCGAAAACGGCGGGGCAAGGCGCATCACCTCGCGCAAATCCGCAATCATTGCCGCCTGCGCGGGTGCATCCAGCACCCCCTTGTATATCTGAAACCCGCGCACCCGCAGTGTCGGCTCTGGCATGGCGCCCCCTTTACAAACGGTTTGAAACCTCGATCAGATTACCATCGGGATCACGCAGATAGATCGACATTATCGGCCCCTGTGCACCGGTCCGTTTCACCGGCCCCTCGATCACCTTCACCCCGAGATCGTCCAGATGGGCCTGCCAATCGGCCACATGCTCGTCACTAAGAAAGCACAGGTCCGCCGATCCTGCCGTGGCCTGTTTCGCCTTGGGTTCAAACTCCTGCCCGACCTGATGCAGATTGATCTTCTGCGCGCCGAATTTCAACGCCCAGCGCGCAGTGCCATCAGCCGGCGTAAACCGCTGCGCCTCCATCCCCATCACATCGCGATAGAACCGCACGGTCGCGTCAATATCCGCCACCGTCAGAACCAGATGATCCAGCGCGTTCAACTTCATCTTTCTTTCTCCGATCCGCATCATTACGCTGACACCATGCAACAGTTTATCGGCAAATCGCAAACCACATCCTGCGCAATGGACCCGGTCCGTGCCACGGCGCTACATGCCGCCCTTGCCCTGCCCGATCCCACGCCGCAACCGGGCGATGCCTTGCCGCCGTTCTGGCACCAGATCTATTTCTGGGATGCACAGCCGCCTAAAAACCTTGGCCGTGATGGCCATCCGAAAACCGGCGGCTTCATCCCCGACCTTAACCTACCGCGCCGCATGTGGGCCGGTGGCCGGTTACAGTTCCACGCGCCCTTGCACACCGCCACCCCTGCCAGCAAGGTCACCACGATCGAGGCTATCACCAAAAAACAAGGCCGCACCGGCCCGCTCGCCTTTGTCACCCTGCGCCACGAAATCACCCAATGCGGCACCCTGTGTGTAACCGAACACCAAGATCTTGTTTACCGCAACGACCCAGACCCAGACGCGCCCAAACCCGTCGCCCCGACCGCCCGCACCGATGAAACCACCTGCGAGCGCCACAGCTTTTCCACCACCCTGCTGTTTCGCTATTCCGCGTTAACCATGAACGGCCACCGCATCCATTACGACGAGCCCTATGCCCGCGATACCGAGGGTTATACGGGCCTTGTCACCCACGGCCCACTGTTGGCGCAATTGCTAATGCTGATGGCCGAACGCCAGCTTGGACCGCTGAAAACCTTCACCTTCCGCGCCACCGCCCCGCTGATCCAGCATGAAACGGCCGACCTGTGCCTGAACGGCCAATCCCTGTGGGTGCGCGGGCCGGACAGGCGGCTGTGTATGGAGGCTACGGCAGGTTAGCCGCAACCATAAACCCCTCGGGTATCCCGCCCGCATCGCCATCCAGCACCAGATCGGCCATCACCTCGCCCACCTTCGGGGCCATGCCAAAGCCGATCTTGAACCCGCCATTGGCGATGAAATGCCCGTCCCGCCCGGGATAAGCCCCCAATATCGGCGCCAGCTTGCGCCCGCGCGGCCGCACACCGGCCCAGCGCTCCAGAACCTCGGCCCCTTGCAGCACCGGAAAGGCACCAAACACCCGTTCCAGCACATCGTCCAGCAATCCATCCACCGCCTGTGGCTCGTCAAAATACCGCTCGCTGGTGGATCCGACGGCCACGGTTCCGTCCTGATGCGGCACCACATAAATCCCGTCATTGAACAGTTGCGGAACATCCCCGGCGTCATAGCGCAACAAGGCCGATTGCCCCTTTACCCCATTGCCAACCTCGACGCCGAACTCATCGCACAGCGCCATTAATCCACGATACCCCGTGGCCCAGACCACCGCGCCTTCAAACACAGGATCGCCCACCACAATCTCGCCGCCCAGCGTCTTGATCGCCCCCGCCAAACTGCCCGCAGCCCCGCGTGGCTGCATTCGCGCACTTAGCGTGTCATGCACCAGATACCCCGTCGGGCTGTCAGGTGCCCAAGCCCCATAGGCAGACCGCTCGACTACTCGCCATTCAGCCACCTCGCGCCACAGTTCGCGCGCATCTTCCTGCCGCTCATAAGACAGCTTCAGCACCCGCTTGGACACAATCGGTGACAACCGACCAACCTGCGCATACCCCGATGCCAGCCCCGACAGCCTATCCACCTCGCGCCAATGCGCCTTGGCCATCACAAGGCTCTGATACTGGAACTCTTTCTTCTCGTCCCAGCGCTCGGGCACATGCGGGGCCAGCGCCCCGACCAAACCGCCACTGGACCCCGCCCCGATACCGGTATCATCAAACAGGCGCACTTTGGCCCCGCGTTTGGCGCAAGCATACCCCACCGACAGCCCGAAAATCCCTGCCCCGATCACCGTCACATCAACCATTGCCAAACCTAACGCCTTCTGTTCATTGTCAAAGGCGTTATGACCCAAACACCCGCACAAAACCAGACGGCAGAATTGACGTGGCGTGACGGCACCCTGCCGGTCAGCACCCGCTTTGATGATCCGTATTTCTCGCTTGAAAACGGGCTGGCCGAAACGCGGCATGTGTTTTTGGCGGGCAACGACCTGCCCGCGCGGTTTACGGATGGGTTCCACATTGCCGAACTGGGCTTTGGCACAGGGCTGAATATGTTTGCAGCCCTGCTGGAATGGCGGCAAGCGGGGTTCACATCGCCGCTGCGTTTCACCAGTTTCGAGGCCTTCCCGATGTCGGCCAATGAAATGGACAAAGCCCTCGCCGCCTTCCCCGAGGCCCTCGCCATCGCCGCCCCGTTCCTGACCGAATGGGCCAATGGTGCGCGCCGTATCGAAACCAGTGACCTAATCGCTGATATCATCATCGGCGACGCCCGCACCACCCTGCCTGCATGGGAAGGCACCGTAGACGCTTGGTTCCTTGACGGGTTTTCGCCCGCCAAGAACCCCGAACTCTGGGAACAAAACCTGATGGCCGACGTCGCCCGCCACACCGCAAAAGATGGTACGCTGGCCACCTATACCGCCGCCGGTTTCGTGCGCCGCTATCTGGCCGCCGCAGGCTTCACCGTCACCCGCAGCGCCGGATATGGGCGCAAGCGGCACATGACAACGGCCACCCTGCCATGAGCGCGCAAAACATCCGCCTTGGCATCTGGCTGATGGTCGCCACCACATTCGTCTTTTCGCTGCAGGACGGCGTTTCGCGCCATCTGGCGGGGCAATACAACACCTATATGGTGGTGATGATCCGCTACTGGTTCTTTGCCGCCTTCGTGATCGCCATCGCGGCGCGCAGCAACGGCGGATTACGCAAAGCCGCCCACAGCCGCAAACCCCTGCTGCAAGCGTTTCGCGCCCTGCTGCTGGTGGCGGAAATCTGCGTCACGGTGCAATCCTTTGTGCTGCTGGGACTGACCGAAACCCACGCCATTTTCATCAGCTACCCACTGCTGATCGCCGCCCTTTCCGGCCCGATCCTTGGCGAAACAGTCGGCTGGCGCAGATGGGTCGCCGTTGCCATCGGTTTTGTCGGAGTGCTGATCATCCTGCAACCGGGGCTGACGGTATTCCAGCCCGCCGCCATCATCCCGCTGATCGCCGCCTTTATGTTCGCCCTATACGGCCTGCTGACCCGCTATGTCGCCAGATACGACAGCACCGCCACCAGCTTTTTCTGGACCGG
>CAZIDQ010000028.1:18963-21458 GCA_964538015.1 uncultured Marinosulfonomonas sp. | reverse complement strand
ATGGCGTGATGATCCTGTCGCGTCTGCCCATCGTGGACGCGGGGCGGCATGATTTCGCGAACCTTGGCCATGCGCGGCATGTGGCGGCGCGGTTGGAAAACGGCGTGACCATCCATAACCATTATGTGCCCGCAGGCGGCGACAAACCGGACCGCGAGGTGAACGAGAAATTCGGCCAAAAGCTGGATTACCTGACCGACATGCGCGATGATTTCCACGCCAATGCGCCCGAACGCTCGATCCTTGTCGGGGATCTGAACATCGCCCCGTTTGAGGATGATGTCTGGGATCACAAGAAGCTGTTGAAGGTGGTGTCCCATACCCCGATCGAGGTTGAGGCCTTGGCCGAAGTGCAGGAATCCGGCAACTGGGTGGACGTCACCCGCGCCGATATTCCCGATGGCAAATTGTATAGCTGGTGGTCCTACCGCGCCCGCGACTGGGATGTGGCGGACAAGGGGCGGCGGCTGGATCATATCTGGGCCACGGCGGATATTGCGGCCTCGGGTCATTCCAGCAGGGTGGTGCGCCATGTGCGTGGATGGGAGAAACCTAGCGACCATGCGCCGATCTTTGCGACATTTGATCTTTAATTACGCCCTTGGGTTTTGCGCCGTTAGCGCACATATAAGGGACAACCAAACAATTTGATGGATATATGACATGCTTGAACTAGGACAAGGCAATGACGCCCCCGCAGGTGATCTGATCAAGGACACTTCAGAAGCAACCTTTATGGCCGATGTGGTTGAAGCCAGTAAAGAAGTGCCGGTGATCGTCGATTTCTGGGCACCGTGGTGCGGACCGTGCAAAACACTTGGCCCCGCTTTGGAAGCCGAAGTGAAAGCTGCCGGTGGCAAGGTAAAGATGGTCAAAGTGAACATCGACGAAAACCAGCAGATCGCGGCGCAGTTAAAAATTCAGTCGATCCCCACGGTTTATGCCTTTGTTGACGGACAGCCCGTGGACGGGTTTCAGGGCGCGGTGCCACCTTCGGAAATCAAGGCGTTTGTTGAAAAGGTTTCGCTGTTGGGGCCGGATGGTGATGGCGGTCTCGCCGATGCGATCGAGGCTGCTGAAACGATGCTGACTGAAGGCGAAGCAGCTGATGCAGCCGAAACATTTGCCGCCATTCTGGAAGAAGATGCCGAAAGCGCCGCCGCCTTTGGCGGGCTGGTACGGGCGCAAATTGCAGCCGGTGATCTGGAAACAGCCGAAGCAACACTGAACGGCGCAACGGCGGAAATGTCGAAAACTGCGGAACTGGAAGCGGCGCACGCGCAGTTGGAACTGGCCAAACAGGCTGCCAAAGCCGGGCCGCTGGATGATCTGCGGGCCGCTGTCGAGGCAAACCCCGATGACCATCAGGCGCGGCTTGATCTGGCGACGGCGATGCATGCGGCAGGCGATACCGAAGGGGCCGTGAACGAATTGCTGGAATTGTTTCGACGTGATCGCGAATGGAACGACGGTGCGGCCAAGACGCAATTGTTCACCATTTTCGATGCATTAAAGGCGGATGATCCGGTTGTGCTGAACGGTCGGCGCAAACTTTCGTCAATGATCTTTGCGTAATGCCGCATTCGCGCTAGTCTAGCCTATGATCCCAGCCGCAAACCTGCCCGACACCATCCCGCTGTTCCCTTTATCGGGGGCCATCGTGGTGCCGCGCGGGCGCCTGCCTTTGAACGTGTTCGAACCCCGCTATCTGGCGATGCTCGAGGATGTTCTGAAAACCCGCGAGCGGCTGATCGGTATGATTCAACCGGTGGACAAAGACCCCGAGGGCGCGCTGCACGTCATCGGTTGTGCCGGTCGCGTGACAGGATTTAACGAGGCCAGCGACGGGCGGTATATGATCACCCTGACGGGGGTTTCGCGGTTTCGTTTGCTGGAACAGGTTGAGGGGTTCACACCCTATCTGCGCGGGCGTGTCGACTGGCAGGGGTTCGCGCGTGATCTGGGCGGGGCCGAACATATCACGTCCTTTGATCGCGACCGGTTTTTGGGATTGCTTGAGCGGTTCTTTACCGCGCAGGAACTGGACAGCGATTGGGAAAACCTGACCAAGGCCAAACCCGAGATGCTGATCAATTCGCTTTCGATGATGGCCCCGTTTTCGCCCGAAGAAAAGCAGGCTCTGCTGGAGGCCCCGACACTAACCGACCGGCGGGAAACTTTGGTAACATTAATGGAATTCGCGTTGCGGCGTGGTGAAGGTGGAGGGGTGATGCAATGAGTGGTGAAGTGGAATTTGACCGCAAAATGCTAGAGGCGCTGGTCTGTCCGGTGACGCATACGGTGCTGCATTATGATGCGGAAAAACAGGAACTGATATCCAAAGCGGCCAAGCTGGCCTTTCCGATCCGCGACGGGATTCCCGTGATGCTGCTGGACGAGGCGCGCGAACTGGACTGAGGGTGGGACGGTGGGGTAAAATCCCAGCCTACCGTTGATCCGTAGGGCGGGGTTCACCCCGCCACTGCTTTCGGGAT
>CAZIDQ010000028.1:10652-18863 GCA_964538015.1 uncultured Marinosulfonomonas sp. | reverse complement strand
CCCAGCCTACCGTTGATCCGTAGGGCGGGGTTCACCCCGCCACTGCTTTCGGGATTGTTCATTGGGTGCGGGGAAGCTACCGTTCGCGTGATACTTTCGAAAGGGCGGGATATGTCGAAACTCTGGTTGAAAATGACAGCGGCGGATCTGGGGCGCGGGATTGGTGCGGGGGAAATAGACCCTGTGGCATTGGCGCGGACCTATCTGGACGCAATCAAAACACACCCCTTGCAGCACCGGATTTACGCCCGCCTGACCGAAGAACGGGCATTGACCGAAGCATCTGCCGCTGCCGAGCGGGCCAAAAGTGGCAACCGGCGCGGGGTGCTGGATGGCGTGCCGATATCGTGGAAAGACCTGTTTGACACGGCGGGTGTGGTGACCGAGGCCGGATCGGAATTGTTGAAAGGCCGCGTGCCGGATGCGGACGCCGAGGTGTTGAAAAATGCTACCGAAGCGGGGTTGGTCTGTTTGGGCAAAACCCATATGTCGGAACTGGCGTTTTCGGGGCTGGGGTATAATCCGGTCACCGAAAGCCCGCCCAGCGTGAATGATCCTGACTCGGTTGCGGGTGGCTCGTCCTCGGGTGCGGCGACGTCGGTGGCCTTTGATCTGGCCCCTTGCGGGATCGGATCAGACACGGGCGGGTCGGTTCGGATACCGTCGTGCTGGAACGATCTGGTGGGGTTGAAAACCACATCCGGCCGGCTGTCGCTAAAGGGCGTTGTGCCCTTGTGCGAGAGCTTTGACACCGTTGGCCCGCTGTGTCGTTCGGTCGAGGATGCCGCACTGATGCTGGCGGCTTTGGAAGGCGGCAAGGCGGCGGATTTGCAGGGAGCAAGCTTGCAGGGCAAGCGATTGATGATCCTTAAAACCGAGGCGATGGACGGCGTGCGCGAAGAGCCGATGACGGGGTTCATAGGCGCGGTGGAAAAGCTGAAGGTAGCAGGCGCGATTATTGAGGAAGGCGAAGCGCCCGAAGTTAGCGAGGCGTTGGAGCTGTCCGCCGTGCTGTTCACCACCGAAGCCTATGCCCAGTGGCACCGTGAAATCGAGGCTGCGCCGGATAAGGTGTTTGGCGAAATTCTGGAGCGGTTCCGGGCAGGTGCGACATTTTCAGGCGTCGAATTTGTCGAGGGCTGGATGAAACTGCGCCGCCTTCGGGCGGCTTATGATGCGCGGGTGGCGGGGTATGATGCGGTGATCATGCCGACCTCACAAATCCTGCCGCCAAACTTGAAACGACTGGCCGCAGATCACGATTATTACGTCGATGTAAACCTGCACGCCCTGCGCAATACGCGGATTGCCAACCTTATGGGCGGGGCGGCTTTGACCCTGCCAACGGGGGTGCCGTCCTGCGGGATCATGTTCGTTTCCCCACCCATGAGCGAGGAGCGTTTGCTGCGGTTGGGGGCGGCCGCCGAGGCGGTATTGTCCTAAATACCACAGGAACGCGCCACAAGCCGATATTATCCAAGGGTTTTTCTGGACGGAGTCACCGGATTGGTTTAGATTCATCTCAAACGGGACGCTAATGATCCCGAAATTGAGGCAGATATGAATTTTCCTGAGCGGTTTTCCAACCTCCCAGAGTATGCTTTTCCGCGTCTTCGCGGGCTTCTCGACGCACATGCGGCGGGCGGTGATGTATTGCATATGACCATCGGCGAACCACAGCATGATTTCCCTGACTGGGTGCTGGACATTATCACCAAGCACGGCAAGGAATTTCGCAAATACCCGCCGAATGCCGGATCGCCCGAATTGCAATCCTCGATTGCCGACTGGATCAAACGCCGCTTTGGCGTGACTGTAGACACCGCAACCGAGATTTCCACAGTCAACGGCACCCGCGAGGGGCTGTATAACGCCGCGATGGCGCTTTGCCCTGAAACCAAAGGTGGCAAACAGCCCGTTGTGCTAACGCCGAACCCGTTTTATCAGGTCTACGCCGTGGCAGCACTTTCGGTGGGAGCCGAGCCTGTCTACGTTGCGGCGGATGCGGAAAACGGATTTTTGCCCGATTACGCAAGCCTGCCGGTAGATGTGCTGAACCGCACAGCGATTGCCTATATCTGTTCGCCCTCCAACCCGCAGGGCGCGGTGGCAAGCCGTGAATATTGGCAGGATCTGATCACGCTGGCCGAGAAACACGATTTCAAAATTTTCGCGGATGAGTGTTACAGCGAGATTTACCGCGACACCCCGCCGGTTGGCGCATTGCAGGTGGCACGCGAAATGGGGGCAGATCCGGAACGGGTGCTGATTTTCCATTCGCTCTCCAAACGATCAAACCTGCCGGGCCTGCGTTCGGGCTTCGTGGCCGGTGGCCCGCAGTCCATTGCCCGCATCAAAAAACTACGCGATTTTTCCGGTGCCCCGCTGCCGCTGCCGTTGCAGCGCGTGGCCGAAAAGGTTTGGGCGGACGAGGCCCATGTGATCGAGAACCGCGCATTGTATTGCGAGAAATTCGACATTGCCGATGAAATACTGGGCGATGTCGAGGGCTATCAAAGCCCCGAGGCCGGATTTTTCCTGTGGCTGCCGGTGGATGATGGCGAAGCGGTGGCACTGAAGTTGTGGCAGGAAACCGGCGTGCGGGTTTTACCCGGTGCGTATCTTAGCCGCGAAGTGGATGGCCGCAATCCGGGACACGGTTATATCAGGGTCGCAATGGTGGCCCCAAAACAAGAAATGCGACAGGGGCTGATGCGCCTGAAACGCTGCATATATTAGTTGAGGACGAGGTAGACATGGCATCTTATTCGGCAAAACAGCGCGATCCGTTGCTTGATTCCAAATTGCAGGCGGCGATTGAACGACGCAGCAAGGAATTGATCGGCATCGGTATGGTGGCGCTGGGCGTGTTGGTGGCAATGTTGCTGGCATCCTATTCTCCGTCTGACCCCAGTTGGTTGTCGGCCTCGGATCAGCCGGTGCAAAACTGGCTGGGGCGCTTTGGTGCGTCCATTGCCTCGCCGCTGTTTGTGATTGTTGGCTGGGGATCGTGGGCGATTTCCGTTGTGCTGGTGGTTTGGGGTGTGCGGTTTGCCACCCATCACGGCGAGGAACGGGCGCTTGGCCGGTTGATTTTCGCGCCAATCGCGATCGCGTTGTTGTCGGTTTATGCGTCCACCCATGTGCCATCGGCAGAATGGACCCACAGCTTTGGTCTGGGCGGGTTGTTTGGCGATATGGTGCTGGGTACCTTGCTGGGGGTTGTGCCGTTTGGTGCGGCGCTTGGGTTGAAAATCATGTCCTTGCTGATGATGGTGGCTGTCGTGGCTATGTCCTTGTTCGTATTGGGATTTACAGTACCGGAATTAAAGCGTTTTGCGCGCTTTTTGCTGGTTGGCGTGGTGATGGCCTATGCCGGATTGATGACGCTTTTGGGTAAATCCGCAAGCGGTGCGGCAATAGCGGCACGCAATGTTCAGGAAAAGAATGCACAACGCAAGGAACGCGCCCGTATCGAGGCCGAACACGCCACCGCCGAAGCTGCGGCATTGGCGGCTGTGCCAACACCGATCCAGCGCAATGCGGCAACTTTGCGAGCCGAGCCGATGGTTGCGCCCGATTATGATGATATGCAGCCCGAACAGCCTGTAAAACAGGGTTTGTTGGCGCGGATGCCGTCCTTGATCAAACGCGCGCCCGACCCCGAGCCAGAACTGGTCGAGCAAGAGCTTGATCCGGATTTTTATAACGAAGAGATCGGCGAGGATAGAATCAAGGCACGGATTTCCGATGCGATCCGGATGCGGGCGCGTCAGGCAAAGGTTGCCACTGCCGCCCGTGCCGAACCGCAAGTGACCCGTCGTCGTGGGCCACAGCCGTTGATTTTGAACACAGAACCACCGGTGCAGGCCAATGCCACGCCGCAGATGGATGATGCGCAGTTCGACGCGCCAATGATGCTTGAACCGGTTGTGCCTGTTGCCCCCGTGGTTCCGCCTGCTGTGCCACCCAAAGCCGTGGTGCAACACGCCCCGCGCAAGGCGCCAGCACCGTCGACCCAAGCCAAAGCCGAAGCCCAGCCGAAATTGCAGTTCGAGGAAAAACATAGCGATTATGAGCACCCGCCGCTGTCGCTGTTGGAAAGCCATGTGGACATCAAGCGCCACACCCTGTCGGACGAGGCACTGGAGCAAAATGCACGGATGCTGGAAAACGTGCTGGATGATTACGGCGTAAAAGGCGAAATTGTCAGCGTGCGCCCCGGTCCTGTTGTGACCATGTATGAGTTGGAGCCGGCACCTGGTTTGAAAGCCAGCCGCGTGATCGGTTTGGCCGATGATATCGCGCGCTCCATGTCGGCGCTTTCAGCGCGTGTTTCGACCGTGCCGGGCCGATCGGTGATTGGTATCGAGCTGCCCAACGAGTACCGCGAAAAGGTGATGCTGCGCGAAATCCTGCAAACCCGCGATTTTGGCGACAGCAACCTGCGCCTGCCGCTTGCCTTGGGCAAGGATATTGGCGGTGATCCGATTGTCACCAATCTGGCGAAAATGCCCCACCTTCTGATTGCCGGGACGACCGGTTCGGGTAAATCCGTGGCGATCAACACGATGATCCTCAGCCTGCTTTACAAGCTGACGCCGCAGGAATGTCGCCTGATCATGATTGACCCAAAGATGCTGGAATTGTCGGTTTATGACGGCATTCCGCATCTGCTGTCCCCCGTTGTGACCGACCCGAAAAAGGCGGTTGTCGCCCTGAAATGGGCCGTGGGCGAGATGGAAGAACGCTATCGCAAGATGTCCAAGATGGGTGTGCGCAATATCGAAGGCTATAACGGCCGCGTGCGCGATGCCTTGGAAAAGGGCGAACTGTTTAGCCGCACGGTGCAGACCGGATTTGACGATGAAACCGGTGATCCGATTTTCGAGACCGAAGAATCCATCCCCGAAGCATTGCCCTATATCGTGGTGATCGTGGACGAGATGGCCGATTTGATGATGGTCGCAGGTAAGGAAATCGAGGCTTGCATCCAGCGTCTGGCACAAATGGCACGGGCCTCGGGCATCCATATGATCATGGCCACGCAGCGCCCGTCGGTGGATGTGATCACCGGTACGATCAAGGCCAACTTCCCCACCCGGATTTCGTTTCAGGTGACCAGCAAAATCGACAGCCGCACCATTCTGGGTGAACAGGGTGCGGAACAACTGCTGGGCATGGGCGATATGTTGTATATGGCAGGTGGTGCGAAAATCACTCGTGTACATGGCCCGTTCGTTAGCGACGAAGAGGTCGAGGAAATTGTCAACCATCTGAAAAGCTTTGGCGCGCCGGAATATATTAGTGGCGTGGTTGAAGGGCCAGAAGGCGAGGCCGAAAGCAGTATTGATCTGGTGCTGGGGCTGGGTGGCAACACCGATGGCGAAGATGCGCTGTATGACACCGCCGTGGCAATTGTGGTCAAGGATCGCAAATGTTCGACCAGCTATATCCAGCGCAAACTGGCGATCGGCTATAACAAAGCCGCGCGTCTGGTCGAGCAGATGGAAGATGCAGGTCTGGTCAGTGCGGCGAACCATGTTGGCAAGCGTGAAATTCTGGTGCCGGAGCAGCAGTAAACTGCTTGTGAAAGGGTGCAAAACAGTAAAGGGTGGAAAACCCGCATATGATGATTAAGTAGGACATATGAAACATTTACGCTTGCTGATCTTGCCCGTTTTATGGGTTGCCCTGTCGATGCCTGCGGCCGCTGAAAAGCTGTCGTTGAACCAGATTTCATCCTATCTGAATAAATTCACCACGGCCAAAGGCGGATTTACCCAGATTAACGGTGACGGATCCATTTCGACCGGAACGATTTACATCAAACGCCCCGGTCGCATCCGGTTTGAATATGCACCACCAGATAAAACGCTTGTCGTGGCAGGCGGTGGTAAAGTTGCCATTTTTGACAGCAAATCGAACCAGCCACCGGAACAATACCCGTTAAAACGCACACCTCTGGGGCTGATTTTACAGAAAAATGTCAATCTGGCACGGGCGAAAATGGTTGTGGGGCATACCTCGGACGGGAAAACCACAACGGTGGTTGCACAGGATCCCGAGCATCCGGATTATGGCCAGATACGGCTGTTGTTCACCTCGAATCCGGTTGAGTTGCGCCAATGGGTCATCGTGGATGGTACAGGTGGTGAAACCACGCTGATTTTGAACGAATTGCAAAAAGGCGGAAAATTACGCTCGACGCTGTTCAATATCGTCTATGAGGCCGAAAAACGGGGTTTCTGAACCGGCTTTGTGATCAGGATTTTCCGCAGGCCATAAGCTGTAGCTGGTAGGTTTCCGAACGCGCACCGATTTCATTGGCGATCCGCCTCAACCACGGTTTACCATTATAGCTGCCCCGCGCATATCCGCTGCGACCTTCGTGATAGGCCAGATATTGTGCGCGGGCATCGTTTGAACCGATCCCCAGCCGCTCGGACGAGCCAGCCATATACCAGCCCATGAAATCGGTCGCGTCATTGATATCGTCCCGCTTGGCTCCGGCACGTCCGGGCCCGCGTTTATATTCTTTCCACGTCGCATCCAGTGCTTGTGAATATCCGTAAGCAGACGATTGCCGACCCATCGGAATAACCCCCAGCACATAACGGAACGGGGTGCGGGCGTTACCGATGAATTTGCTTTCCTGATAGATGGTCGCCATCTGAACATGTACCGGAATGCCCCAGCGCCGCTCGGATTTCCGCATAGCATTCAGGAAGGTCGGGCGCTGATTAAGGATACTGCAGGCATCATCCAGATTGCGTGGTGCGGAATAGTTCCCGCCGCCCCCGCAAGAGGCCACCAGTAACGTCAATGCTGTCGCGCGAAGAAGTCTGCTCATTATGCCTCTCGCTTATTTTTTATATTATATTTCCACGCAGTTTAGCCTATTTCGACTGCAGGTTAAAAGGCCGAAATTGCCGTGTTACAGCAGAAATGCCAACGTTAGCGGGATTGTGACCACGCTTAACAAGGTTGATACAACGACCAGCCCCGCAACGGCATCTGCGTCCGCCCCGTATTTTTCGGCCAGCATATAGGATGTGACGGCCACGGGGGTGGACACCTGCATCACCAATATCGCGAATGGCACCGGTGGCAGGTTCAGCCAACGACCGACACCCCACGCGGCGCCAATGCAGATCACCACCTTGGCCAATGACAGCCAAACCGCACGCCCCATACGCCCCGGTTTCAGGCGGGCAACGGCCACGCCAAGGGTTATCAACATGATCGGAATGGCCATCTGGCCGATTAGTTCCAGGGTGTTGGTGATCGGCTTTGGCGTTTGCCAACCCTGCCACATGAACAAAGCGCCCAGCAATGTTGCGGCAACGACGGGTTCCTTGATGGCTTTTAGGGGGGACCCGCCGCCGGATACCAGCCAAACTCCAAGGGTAAACGACAGGATTGCCATAATTGCAAACACCACCACGGCATAGCCCAAACCGATCTCGCCAAAGGCAAACAGTGCCAGCGGCAGGCCCAGATTGCCGGTATTGCCGAAAATGATGGGGGCCAGATAGCTGCGATGCTCAAGCCCCGCGCCATGTACCAACAGGTAAGATACCAACGTAACGGCCCCGTATGCGGCCATTGCGGCATAGGACAAAGTTGCCAGCGCGGCGGGGTCGATCTCGGTTTTCATCAGGGCGGTGAAAATCAGGCAGGGCACCGAAAGGGTCATTGCCAGACGGGTGACAAATTCGACCCGATATTCAAATCCCAGCTTCACCCAAGTGAAGCCAATCGCGGCCAGCAGGAATACAGGCGTGACAATTTCAAGCACTGTTAGAAATAGATTCACAAACTGTTTCCTTTATTTCACGTCATCCTGCATGGACAGGCAAGTGTTCCGGTATTAATAACGGGATATGGGGGCTGAAAAGCAATGTTAAAATCGCGTGCGAAATATCATTTGGGCCAAGTTGTGCGCCACCGGAAACACCCCTTCCGGGGGGTGGTTTTTGACGTGGACGCAATGTTCGCCAACACCGAGGACTGGTATGAGGCCATTCCCGAAGAGGTGCGCCCGAACAAGGATCAGCCATTTTACCATCTTTTGGCGGAAAATGATCAAAGCTACTACGTGGCTTATGTGTCGGAACAGAACCTTGTCGCCGACTATACCGGCGAGCCGATCAGCCACCCCGATCTGCCCGACCTGTTCGGTGATTTCGAGGACGGGCAGTATCCGTT
>CAZIDQ010000028.1:7443-10552 GCA_964538015.1 uncultured Marinosulfonomonas sp. | reverse complement strand
GGTCCTTGTCCACCACGGTCAGGTAAACCGTATCCTTGTGCACGTTTTCCGACAGGGCGGCGGGGTTTTCCATTGCGCGGGCCGGATCAATCAACGCGGCCAGACTGGCGGCTGTTTCATCCGCCAGCATGTGGTCCAGACGGGTGGTCATATCGGGGTCAGCGATAAACCGGTTGCGCGCGTCATAGGCCAGTTTGGCGGCCTCGGCTTCCAGATGGGCACGTTTCGCGCCGAACGGGTCCAGTGCGGGAAGGTCAAAATGGGTCAGGATTTTCGCCATCAGAATGGCGGTCGCGCCTTGGCCGTTGGGTGGATGTTCGACCAGTTCATAGCCTTTGTATTGCCCGCTGACCGGATCGGTGTATTCGCAGGCGGTGGCGGCGAAATCGTCCAGCGTGTGACTGCCGCCCATGGCTTGCAGCGAATTCACCATGTCTTTGGCCACTTCGCCCCCGTAAAACCCGTCGCGGCCTTCGGTTGCGATCCGGCGCAAAACCTCGGCCTGACCGGGGGCGCGAAAAATCTGGCCGGGGGTCAGGGGGGCGCCATCGTTCAGATAGTATTTTCTGGCTACGCCTTGCAGACGTTCAGCATTGGCAGCCCAATCGAAAGCGGCGCGGGGGGCGACCGGTACGCCGGTTTCGGCGTAATGGATAGCAGGGGCAAGCGAGGCTTTCAGCCCGATTTTGCCCCAGTCTTTGGACAGGCGACAAAAAGCACTGATTGCACCGGGGATGGTGACGGCATCGGGACTGCCAAGGGGGATGGTTTTGTGGCCCTCGTCACGCAATTTTTGCGCTGACAGTTCGGCAGGCGCGCGGCCTGAACCGTTCAGCGCCACAATATCTTCGCTGTTTGCCGGTTTCAGCAGGACGAAACAATCACCGCCAATGCCGGTGCTTTGCGGCTCGCAAATGCCCAGCAAAACAGCGGCGGCGATTGCAGCGTCTACGGCGTTTCCGCCAGCTTCCAGCATTTGCACGGCAACCTTTGCGGCCAAAGGATGCGAGGTGGCGCACATCCCGTTGCTGGCATAAACGGTCGAACGGCCCGGCAGGTGATAATCGCGCATCCAAGTCTCCTATGGCTGTCTAAATGAAAGCCTAGGCCGCTTCGGGCGCAATTCCAATTTGAATTTTGGGGAATAGTCCTCGACGTCGCGAACTGGGTGGGGGCTGTTAAACACGACGTCGAGGGAAGCTATATGCAGCTACCCTTTCAATATTCCCTGCCAATCTGTCCGCCGTGAGGAGCGATTGCGGCCAAAATGCGGCAATTCATGCGATTTGGATTAATTTTGCGGTAATTCTGTCTGACCAACCGCGATGCGAAAGCTGAGCAGGTTTTTGCCAGATATGCGGGTGTAGTTCAGCTCGTGTGCCATATCGCGAATCAGGAACCAGCCAAATCCACCTTCGGGCAGGTCTTCTGTCTCGCAATCCAGCAACGCCGGACTGCCGGTAGGTGCCTTGCCTTCGGGCATCGGCTGACCTTCGTCCCGCAGATGGCAAACCAACCCGTCGTCGGTTGGCATGATTTGCAATTCCACGGTTCCGTTCGGTTTGCCGATATAGGCGTGTTCGACAATGTTGTTCATGGCTTCGGCCAGAACCAGTTCGATATTTCCGCGATCTCCGTCTGATAGTTCCAGCGCGGTCAACTGCTCCATCATCTGGGCCAGCGCTTCGCGCACAGCCAGAGGTTTTCCGGGGAAAGTTATGCGGAAACTATTGTTTTTCAGATTTTGTAACTGAGGCAAGGCACAGCCCTTTTCTTCAATAGGATCAATAAGTCAGGATGCCTGCGCAATCCCGTCAAAGGCGGCGTCCACATTGCTGTGGATGGTGAACACAGAGTCCATCCGCGTCAGGCGAAACACCTTTTCAACATTGGTTCCCAACCCCGCCAGTTCCAGTTTCTGTTCCGGTGCAAGCAGTTTCATTGCGGCCACCACGGCCCCCAGTCCGCTGCTGTCCAGAAAATCGACATGCGACAGATCCAGCACCACGCGGGGCGGCCCGTCATCGGTGACAGCGCGCAAGTCATCCTTGAACTGGATGGCAATGGCGGCGTCGATCCGTTCCATCATAACAGTGACGACCAGCGCATCGTCGCGGGGGGTTGTTTCCAGCTGCATTATACTCTCCGTAACGTTTCGGTGTCGTCAGGGTAGACAGCAATCGTTACCAAACGGTATGCAAACCCCGAGAGCTGTCGATTTTTTATGAAGGATTGAGCAAATGAAAGAAGTCGTGATCGCCGGAGCGTCCCGCACACCGATGGGCGGGTTTCAGGGAGTGTTCGACGGGGTCGAAGCCCCCGTGCTGGGCGGGGCCGCGATAAAGGCCGCGATTGAAGGGGCCGGCGCGACGCCTGAAATGATCCAAGAAGTGTTGATGGGCTGTGTTCTGCCCGCCGGATTGGGGCAGGCCCCCGCGCGGCAGGCCGGTTTTGCGGCAGGGCTGGGCGAAGAGGTTCCGGCCACCACGCTGAACAAGATGTGCGGATCAGGGATGCGCACAGCGATGATGGCGTATGACCAGATCGCGCTGGGTGGCACGGATGTGATGGTGGCGGGCGGCATGGAAAGCATGACCAACGCGCCTTACCTGTTGCCCAAGATGCGCGGCGGGGCACGGATCGGCCATCAGAATGTTCAGGACAGCATGTTCTTGGACGGGCTGGAGGATGCTTATGACAAGGGCCGATTGATGGGCACCTTTGCCGAGGATTGCGCCGAGAAGTTCCAGTTCACCCGCGAGGATCAGGATGAATTTGCGCTAAAGTCGCTCTCGAACGCTTTGGAGGCCGAAAAGAGCGGGGCGTTTGGCGGGGAAATTACACCGGTAACGCTGACCACGCGGCGCGGGGAAACCGTGGTGGCGGCGGATGAACAGCCCGCCAAGGCACGGCCCGAGAAGATCCCGCAACTGCGTCCGGCGTTCAAGAAGGACGGCACGGTGACGGCGGCGAATGCGTCCTCTATTTCTGACGGCGCTGCGGCGCTGGTGATGGCAAGTGCCGAGGCGGCAGCCGAGAAGGGCCTGAAGGTGCGGGCGCGGATATTGGGGCATGAAAGCCACGCGCAGGCACCGGGCTGGTTTACCAC
>CAZIDQ010000028.1:5988-7343 GCA_964538015.1 uncultured Marinosulfonomonas sp. | reverse complement strand
CAGGGTGGCCACGGCTGTCTGGTGATCCCGTTTTCGCGCGGGGTTTGCGGGGCTGCGGCGCGTACCGGTCAGGTGCAACTGGTGGCGGATGTTGAGGGCTTTGACGGGCATATCGCCTGTGCCTCCAGCACCCGAAGCGAGGTTGTTTTTCCGGTTTGGGACAAGGATGGTGCGTTGCTGGGGGTGTTTGACATCGACAGCAATCAGCCGGACGCCTTTGGTGATGAGGATGCCGAGGCACTGGCGGTTATTCTGGCGTCTGTGTTTTCCAGATAGAAAGGTGTTCCGCCCCGACGCCCCCTTGGCAGGGGCTAACGGGTCAGCGGGGGCCTCGCTTTGCTCGGCCTGACTTTTAGGCCTCCGGCGGAGGTATTTTTGAAAAGAAGAAGATAAGTGCCCTCTTGCAGGGAATCATTTTTACGGGCATTGCTGAAATTAGACGTGAAAATTTCATGAGGAATTTCATACAGTGTTACATAGCGATCCGGCAAACTCCAAAACGTTAGGGGCTGATTTGCGTGCCATTCGCAAGGCGCGTGGGGTGACTTTGGCGGAACTGGCCGAGCGGTTGGGACGATCTGTTGGGTGGTTGTCACAGGTCGAGCGGGATTTGTCGGACCCTTCTGTAGATGATTTGCGCAAAATTTCCGCGGCACTTGATGTGCCCATTTCAATGCTGTTTTCCCATGCTGCCGCCCCTGCGGGCGAAGAAGGTTATGTGGTGCGCAAAGGCGCGCGGCGCAGTATTGGCAACCGCGAAGCAGGGCTGGTCGAGGAACTGCTTTCGCCCGATCTGACCGATGATTTCGAGGTGGTTCATTCCACCTTTGAACCCCGTTCCAAGACCAAAGAAGCCATCGCGCGCCCAACTCAGGAGGTTGGGTATCTGATATCCGGCAAGCTGGATATATGGATTGCGGGCCGACAATTCACCATCCACCCCGGTGATAGTTTTCGCATCAAAGGCGAAATGCACCGCTGGGCCAACCCTTATAATGAGCCTGCCGTGGCGATCTGGGTGATAGCCCCGCCGGTGTACTGAAGGAGAAAACGATGCTGAAAGGATCATGTTTGTGCGGGGCTGTGCGGTTCGAAGTGACCGGCGAGGTACAAGGGCCATCGGTGTGCCATTGCAGCCAGTGCCGCAAGCAATCGGGCCATGTCTGGGCGTCGGCCTATGTGCCGGACGAGGCGCTGAAAATCACGCGGGATGAAGGGCTAAAGTGGTACGCGTCCTCGGATGTGGCCAAGCGCGGGTTTTGCGGCACATGCGGTGCATTCCTGTTTTGGAAAATGAACGGCGAGGCGACGACCTCGTTTAGTCTTGGTTCGCTGGACGGGCCGACAGGTATCAC
>CAZIDQ010000028.1:4596-5888 GCA_964538015.1 uncultured Marinosulfonomonas sp. | reverse complement strand
GGCGGGGCGATTGGCACCTCGTCCCTGTATCATCTGGCCAAGGCGGGCTGGACGGATTGTGTTTTGCTGGAAAAGAACGAATTGACGGCGGGCAGCACATGGCACGCGGCGGGCAATGTGCCGACGTTTTCCACCAGTTGGTCGATGATGAACATGCAGCGCTATTCGACCGAACTGTATCGCGATCTGGGGCAGGCGGTGGATTATCCGATGAACTACCACGTCACCGGTTCAATCCGGCTGGCCCACAGCAAGGAACGGATGCAGGAATTCGAACGGGCCTGCGGTATGGGCCGCTATCAAGGCATGGATATCCAGATGCTGGGCGTGGACGAGATTAAACCGCGTTACCCTTTCCTTGAAACGCATGATCTGGAGGGGGCTTTGTATGATCCCAATGATGGCGATATTGATCCATCCCAGATGACGCAGGCGCTGGCCAAGGGCGCGCGCGATTTGGGGGCGCGGATATTGCGGTTTACCCCGGCAACCGGTGTGCGGCGCGAAGGTGACGAGTGGGTGGTCGAGACCGAAAAGGGTGAAATCCGCTGTGAGTTCGTGGTTAACGCCGCCGGATATTACGCCCAGCGGGTTGGCGAATGGTTCCGCCCCTATGGTGGTCGCCGCGTGCCGATGATGGTGATGAGCCACCAGTACATGCTGACCGATGAAATCCCCGAGCTGGAGGCCTGGAGCCGCGAGGGCGGGGAAAAGCTGCCTCTGCTACGCGATGTGGATACGTCCTATTATCTGCGACAGGAAAAATACGGGCTGAACCTTGGCCCCTATGAAAAGGGCTGCAAGGCGCATTGGGTCACGCCTGATGATCCGATGCCTGATGATTTTTCCTTCCAGCTGTATCCCGATGATCTGGAGCGGCTGGAGTGGTATATCGAGGACGCGATGGCGCGGGTGCCGATACTGGGCACGGCGGGGATCAGCAAGGTGATCAACGGGCCGATCCCCTATACGCCCGACGGCAACCCGCTGATCGGGCCAATGCCGGGGGTTCCGAATGCGTTCGAGGCTTGCGTCTTTACCTTTGGCATCGCGCAGGCGGGCGGGGCTGGCAAGGTGCTGGCCGAATGGATCACCACTGGCGAAACCGAATGGGATATGTGGTCGTGCGATCCGCGTCGGTTTACCGGTTTTGTGGATGATGATTACTGCATCGCCAAGGGGATGGAGGTTTACGGGCATGAATATGCCATGCACTTCCCACACTTTGAGTGGCCTGCGGGGCGCGATAAACGGCTGTCGTCGCTGGATAGCCGCCTGCGCGATGCAGGGGC
>CAZIDQ010000028.1:0-4496 GCA_964538015.1 uncultured Marinosulfonomonas sp. | reverse complement strand
TGCCGTCTGTCGGGCGCGTCGGGCTGGCCTATTTTGCCGACAGTCGCGGGCGGATTGTGACGGAAATGTCGGTGATCCCGCATTCGGATGACGAGGTTGATTTGATCACTGCAGCCACGGCGCAGTGGCATGACGGGGAATTTCTGTCGCGGCAGGCGCCTGATGGCATCACGGTCACGGATCATTCCGACGAAATGGAATGTCTGCTGGTCACGGGGCCAAAGGCGCGTGATGTGCTGGCCGGCATGACGGATGCGGACCTAGGCAAAGGCTGGCTGACCCGTCAGGATGCCGTGGTGGCAGGCAAGGCTTGTGAAGTGTTGCGAGTGTCTTTTGCTGGTGAACTGGGCTGGGAGGTGCATTGCGCCATGGAGGACGCGCCCGCGATCTGGGATGCGGTGACGGCGGCGGGGGCGAAACCTTTTGGCATGTATGCGCTGGACCGGCTGCGGCTGGAAAAGGGGTATCGCGCGTGGAAGGGGGATTTATCCACCGACTATTCCCTGCTGGAAGGCGGGTTGGAGCGGTTTGTGAAGCTGGACAAGCCACTGAATTTCTCCGGCAAGGCGGCATTGCTGGAGGAAAAACAGGCAGGTGTTGCCAAACGTTTCGTCACCCTGATTGTGGACGCCGGGGATGCGGACACCCCCTATATGTCGACCCTTTGGCATGACGGGCAAGTGGTGGGTGAAACCACATCCGGCGGCTGGGGGTATCGCGTCAATGCCAGCATTGCACTGGGCATGTTGCGGGCCGATCTGGCGGAACCGGGCACAAAGATCGAGGTCGAAATATATGGCGAGCGACGGCCAGCAGTGGTGCAACAGGATCAGCCGCTGTGGGATCCGGCAAATGAAAGGATACGCGCATGAACATTCCAGAAAAGGCCCGTGTGGTTATTATCGGCGGCGGGATTATTGGCTGCTCGGTTGCGTATCATTTGGCGAAACTGGGCTGGAAAGATGTGGTTCTGCTAGAGCGCAAGCAACTGACCAGCGGCACAACGTGGCATGCGGCGGGGCTGATCGGGCAATTGCGATCGTCCAGCAATATGACCAAACTGGCGAAATACAGCCGCGATTTATACACCTCGCTGGAGGAAGAAACCGGCGTGGCAACGGGTGTGCGGACCTGCGGATCAATCTCGGTTGCGCTGACCGAGGACCGGCGCGAAGAGCTGTTTCGCGGTGCGGCCATGGCGCGGGCGTTTGGCGTTGCAGCCGAGGAAATCACGGCGCAGGAGGTGAAAACCCGCTATTCGCATCTGAACATCGACGATGTGGTGGCAGGGGTGTTCATCCCCGAGGACGGACAGGGTGATCCTGCCAATATCGCGCTGGCACTGGCCAAGGGTGCGCGGATGCGCGGGGCGCAGGTGCTGGAACGGGTTCGGGTTGCAGGGATACGCACAGCGGACGGGCGCGCCACGGGTGTGGAATGGGAAACCGACGAGGGACAGGGGTTTATTGCCGCCGAGCATGTGGTGAATTGTGCTGGTATGTGGGGCCACGAGGTTGGCCGTATGGCGGGTGTGAATGTGCCGCTGCAGGCGTGCGAGCATTTCTATATCGTCACGGAACCGATCAAAGGGCTGGAGCAACTGCCGGTGCTGCGGGTGCCTGATGAATGCGCCTATTACAAAGAGGATGCGGGTAAATTCCTGCTGGGGGCGTTCGAGCCGAATGCCAAGCCTTGGGGGATGGATGGCATCCCTGCGGATTTCGAATTCGATCAACTTCCCGAGGATTTTGACCATTTCGAGCCGATCCTTGAGAAGGCTATCAACCGGATGCCTCTGCTGGCCGAGGCGGGGATCCACACGTTTTTCAACGGGCCGGAAAGTTTCACGCCGGATGATGCCTATCATCTGGGGCTGGCGCCCGAGCTGGAGAATTACTGGGTAGCTGCCGGTTTCAATTCGATCGGTATCCAGTCGGCAGGCGGGGCAGGGATGGCGCTGGCACAGTGGATGGAGGATGGTGAAAAGCCGTTTGATCTGGGTGATGTCGATATCAGCCGGATGCAGCCGTTTCAGGGCAACAAGACGTATTTGTATGAACGCTCAAAGGAGACTTTGGGCCTGCTTTATGCCGATCATTTCCCTTACCGGCAAAAGGCCACCGCGCGGGGCGTGCGGCGATCCCCCTTTCATCAGCACTTGCTGGATCAGGGCGCGGTGATGGGGGAAGCTGCCGGATGGGAGCGCGCCAACTGGTTTGCAAGCGAAGGGCAAGAGCGCGAATACCGCTATTCGTGGAAGCGTCAGAACTGGTTTGAAAATGCTGCCACCGAGCATCGCGCGGTGCGCGAGAATGTCGGCATGTATGACATGTCATCCTTTGGCAAAATCAGGGTTGAGGGGCGTGATGCCGAGGTGTTTTTGAACCATGTCTGCGGCAATGATATGTCGGTGCCGGTGGGCAAGATCGTTTACACGCAGTTCCTGAACATACGTGGCGGGATCGAGGCGGATGTGACGGTGACGCGCCTGTCGGAAACGGCCTATCTGGTGGTCACGCCATCCGCAACCCGTCCCGCCGATCAGGTATGGTTACAGCGGCATATGGGCAATTTTAACGTGGTAATCACTGATGTGACCGCCGGTGAAGGCGTGCTGGCGGTGATGGGGCCCAATGCGCGGGCGCTGATGCAGAAGGTATCGCCCAATGATTTTTCCAATGCGGTCAACCCGTTCGGCACCACGCAGGAAATTGAAATCGGCATGGCTCTGGC
Organism: uncultured Marinosulfonomonas sp.; assembly: GCA_964538015.1. Classification (GTDB taxonomy): domain Bacteria; phylum Pseudomonadota; class Alphaproteobacteria; order Rhodobacterales; family Rhodobacteraceae; genus Profundibacter. Next base: position 1,763 of record CAZIDQ010000028.1, on the reverse strand, counting down.
ACGGGTGCATCGGGTGTCTTATGTCGGCGAACTGGGTTGGGAGATTTATACCTCAACCGATATGGCCGCGCATGTGTTTGAGGTGCTGCAAGGTGCCGGTCAGGATTTGGGGCTAAAGCTGTGCGGGATGCATATGATGGACAGCTGCCGGATCGAGAAGGGGTTTCGGCATTTTGGCCATGACATCACCTGTGAGGATCATGTGCTTGAGGCGGGATTGGGCTTTGCGGTGAAAACTGAAAAACCTGCGTTCATCGGGCGTGATGCGGTTTTGAAGAAAAAGGAAAACGGGCTGAACGCCCGTTTGCTGCAATTTAGATTGGTGGACCCCGAGCCGTTGCTTTATCACAATGAACCGGTGCTGCGGGATGGCGAAATTGTCGGGTATCTGTCATCCGGGGCCTATGGTCATACGCTGGGTGCGGCCATTGGATTAGGATATGTGCCCTGCAAAGGCGAGAGTGCGGCGGATGTTTTGGCGTCTTCTTATGAGATCGACGTGGCAGGGGTGCGGGTGAAGGCAGAGGTGTCTTTGCGACCCATGTATGATCCGAAATCGGAGCGGGTAAAACTTTGAGGCCTCCGGCGGGGATACTTGTGGAACAAAGATGCGGGATGTGTGATTAAGCCTGCATGCAAGGAACCACATATAACCCGCCGCAGGGGCCGCTGGCCATTTTGCACCATGATCACGAATTGCTGCTGGTGGACAAGCCGAGTGGGTTGTTAAGCGTGCCTGGCAAGGGCGAGCATCTGGCCGATTGTCTGGTGGCGCGGGTGCAGGCGGTATTTGCCGATGCCTTGTTGGTGCATCGGCTGGATCGGGATACGTCGGGGGTGATGGTGTTTGCGATGACACGCCATGCGCAGCGGCATCTGGGATTGCAGTTTGAAAAGCGTCAGATGAAGAAAACCTATGTTGCGCGGGTGTTCGGGCGGGTTGAAGAAAAGACCGGCACAGTGGATTTGCCGCTGATTGTGGATTGGCCCAACCGCCCCTTGCAACATGTGGATTTTGAGAACGGCAAGCAGGCGGTGACCGACTGGCGGGTGTTGAAATACGAGGACAGTGCCACGCGGGTGCGGCTGTTTCCACAGACCGGCCGCAGCCATCAGTTGCGGGTGCATATGCGGGAAATCGGGCATCCCATTCTGGGTGATCCGTTTTATGCCACCGGCGAAGCGCGAGAGGCCGAACGCCTTATGTTGCACGCCGAAAGCCTGCGTTTGCGCCATCCGGATGGCGGGAAGGGGCTGACTTTCAAGGCTAAATGCCCGTTCTAGGGGTTGACGTTTTCGGGCGGTCGGGGCCTTATTTGCAAGCACCACAGGAGTAATGATATGCATCAGCCGGTTATTTCGGGGACGGGGGTTTTTACACCGTCCGAGATCATCACAAACGAAGAACTGGTTGAGGCGTTCAATGCCTATGTGGACCTTTTCAATGAGGAAAACAAAGCGGCCATCGAGGCCGGAAAAGTCGAAGCCAAAGCCTATTCCAGCGTTGATTTTATCGTGGCTGCCAGCGGTATTCACCAGCGCTATGTGATGGATAAAACCGGCATTCTGGACCCCAAGGTTATGCACCCTTTGTTGCGGCAAAGGTCGGATGAGGAACCGGGTATTATGGCGGAAATGGCGCTGGATGCTTGCACCAAGGCGTTGAAATCAGCCGGAAAATCACCCGAGGATGTGGATGCGGTGATCGTGGCGGCGTCCAACATGGAGCGGGCCTATCCGGCGATTGCGATCGAGGTGCAGGA
>CAZIDQ010000027.1:12800-22366 GCA_964538015.1 uncultured Marinosulfonomonas sp. | reverse complement strand
GCTTTGCGGCGGCAGCGAACGAGTTGAACGTCACCCCCGCCGCGCTGAGTTTTCAGATCAAATCGCTAGAGGAACACCTGGGGCAACCGGTTTTCCGCCGCCTGAACCGCGCAGTTGAGTTAACCAAAGCGGGCCGCCTGTTGGCTCCCGCCACCAGCGAAGGCTTTGCCACGTTGAACGCCGCGTGGAAAAACGTGCAGCGCCTAACGGATTCGCAAACCCTGACCATCACCGCCGGCCCTGCCTTTACGGCCAAATGGCTGGCCCCGCGGATGTTCGATTTTGCGCAGACCCACCCCGACATTGAACTGCGTTTTTCCGCCACCCTGCGTCTGATCGATTTTGACCGCGACGAAGTAGATGTTGCGATCCGATTTGGAGAAGGGCCCGACATCGGGTTGTATAGTCAGGACATCATCCATGAGTGGATGACACCGATGATGTTGCCCGAAATGGCCAAGGCTATTCGCACGCCCGAGGATTTGCACAACGCCACCTTACTGCATCAGGACGATTTCACATTCATCAAACAATCGTCGAACTGGAACACGTGGTTTCAGGAACAGGGGCTGGGATCTCCCCCCGAAGGGGGACCGCGGTTTTCGCAATCCGACCACGCCAATGACGCCGCGATTGCCGGAACCGGCGTAGTGCTGGGGCGATATTCACTGACCGAACGGGCGTTGAGGGACAATCAACTGGTCGCGCCCTTTCCGCTGGCCATCGCGGTGACCGCGCGTTACCGTATTGTTTGCCCAGAAGGGGCCGAAAACCGGCCGCACATCAAAGCCTTTATCGACTGGGTTTTGAAAGAGGTCGCCGCCATGCATAAATGTCGCGAACCCCGCCGGTTTGTTGATCAAAAGGATATCAGGTTTTGACCCGCACCCGCGCAACACAAATCGGATTCATCGCGGTGCTATTATGGTCCCTGCTGGCGCTGCTTACAGTGGGCACCGCCCCCGTGCCCCCGTTTCAACTGACCGCAATGTGCTTTGCTATTGGTGGCACAATCGGGGTGATCTGGAGTGCGGCCTCCGGCGGATTGACCCGCCTGCATCAGATTAATTGGCGCGTTTACGCCTTTGGCACGGCAGGGCTGTTTGGCTACCACTTCCTGTATTTTTCCGCCCTGCGCCTTGCCCCCGCAGCCGAGGCCGGTCTGATCGCCTATCTATGGCCGCTGCTGATCGTGTTGTTTTCCGGTCTTTTGCCCGGGGAACATTTGCATAAGAACCACATTATCGGGGCGATTATCAGCTTTGCAGGTGCGGCGCTGATCGTTTTGAATGGTGGCGCGGGGTTTCAGGCCGAAGCACTCACCGGCTACGGGCTGGCCCTGCTTTGCGCCCTGACATGGGCGGGATATTCGGTGCTGTCGCGTCGGTTGGGCGACATCCCGACCGATAGTGTCGCCATTTTCTGTCTGCTCACCGCTGCTCTGTCCACGCTGGCCCATCTGGCGTTGGAAACCACCATCTGGCCCACCACCCCGTTAGGATGGGGTGCAATCGTCGCCCTTGGCATCGGTCCTGTGGGGCTGGCGTTTTACGTCTGGGACGTGGGCGTCAAGCAAGGCAATATCCAACTGCTGGGCGTCGCGTCCTATGCGGCGCCGTTGTTGTCAACGCTGGTGCTGGTGGGTGCGGGAATAGCAAAACCCACTTGGGCGCTGCTGTTGGCAGCCCTTTTGATCACTTTCGGCGCAGCCTTGGCGGCGCGCGCCAAAGCTGCCGTATAAGACAGTCCTGCTAAGAGGTGAGACGCGAAATCTCTTCCTTAAGTCGCAGTTTCTGTTTCTTGAGATCGACGATATACAGGTCGTCTGTGCCCGGGTTGCGCTGTTCCTGCTCAACCGTTTCCGAGAGATTTTGATGTTTTTTGCGGAGTTCGTTTAGGTGTGAACTCATGGTCATAAGTCGTTCTCCCTTGGTTTGTTTTTACACATGTCTAGTCCATCATAGATGTGGCCGCATGTCACGAAAAACAAGAACACCCCCACCTGCATCCCTAGAAAACATTGGAAAACTTTATATTCCCTTAACGCGATTGAAGCGCCAAAGCGGCCCCACCCCGCAATACGGCGCGAATTTCAGCGGTGTAGCTTTCGCGATCACCATCATGCGCCACCCCTTCGTGCATCACCACCGGCGCCAGCAACCGGAACGCTGCGCGCCCGCCTTTTTTGGCCTGCAGGATCACCAGATGCGCAGGACGACCCACACGCGGGGCCAGTGGCAAAACCCGGACATTGCCCAGACGGTCATCCAGCGCACTTAGGAGTGCGGGCAGGCGTTCGGCGTCTTGAATGACGGTCAGCTGCCCCTTGGGTTTCAGTCGCCGCGTTGCCGCGTCGATCCAGTCGACCAGCGGAGTTGCCTCGCCCAGCGCGGTTTCGCGGCCCGCATCCGCGGCCGCTGTGCCGCGATCGCGCAGGTAATAGGGCGGGTTGGCGATAACGTGGTCAAAATTACGCTGCAGAACGGATTCGGGCAGGGCGCGCAGGTCGGCGCAATACACCGCCATATCATGCCCGTTTTCACTGGCGTTACGCTGCGCCAGTTCAGCATAGTCCGGCTGCACCTCGACCCCCGTCAGATCCAGCCCAGAAACCCGCGCTGACAGGCACAGGCTGGCCACACCCACACCACAGCCCAATTCCAACACGCTGTCCCCGTCCAATGCCGGAACCGTAGCCGCCAGCAACACCGGGTCAACACCTGCGCGATAGCCTGCCTTGGGCTGCCAGACACGCAGCTTCCCGTCCAAAAACCGGTCATGGGTCAGATCGGTTTCAGCAAACCCCATCAGTCACGCCCCGCACATTCAATGTCATTATCCCGCATAATCGCCCGCGCCTGAAACAGATCGGCCTGCCGCACCATCAGGCGGCGCGGCAAAATGCCAATGCCCCCTTCCAGCACGCTCATATTTACGTCCATTTCAAAGCAGTCTATACCCTCGCCTTGAAGAAGGGCCTTGGCAAAGGCAATGGCAGTGATGTCATTGGTGCGCAGAAGTTCTTTCATAACAAATGACATAAGGGCAAACCTGCGGGTTTGTCGAGTAACGGACAAGAGAGTTATGGGCCTGGACCACGCAGCAGACAAACCGCACGAGCGCCTGAGCGCACATCTGGCCGCCGAAATGGCGCAGGTAAACGACTTGATCCGCACCCGCATGGCATCAAAGCACGCGCCGCGCATCCCCGAAGTTACCGCACATCTGGTCGAGGCCGGCGGCAAACGCCTGCGCCCGATGCTGACACTGGCAGCGGCGAAACTGTGTGGCTACGATGGGCCCTATCACATCCATCTGGCGGCCACGGTCGAATTTATCCACACCGCCACCCTGCTGCATGATGATGTGGTGGACGAAAGCAACCAGCGGCGCGGGCGGCCCACGGCGAACCTGTTGTGGGATAACAAATCCAGCGTGCTGGTGGGCGACTACCTGTTTTCGCGCAGTTTCCAGTTGATGGTCGAAACCGGATCACTGACGGTTCTGGATATCCTTGCCAATGCCTCGGCCACCATTGCCGAAGGCGAGGTGCTGCAACTGACCGCCGCACAGGATCTGGCCACCTCCGAGGGTGTTTACCTGCAAGTGGTGCGCGGCAAAACGGCGGCGCTGTTTTCGGCGGCCTGCGAAGTTGGCGGCGTGATTGCGGGGGCGGATGAAACCATAACCAAGGCGCTCTATGCTTATGGCGATGCGCTGGGGATCAGTTTCCAGATTGTCGATGACCTGCTGGATTTTGCGGGCACCGAGGCCATTGGCAAAAACATCGGGGACGATTTTCGCGAACGCAAACTGACGCTGCCGCTGATCAAGGCGATTGCCAAGGCAGATGCCGAGGAACGGGCATTCTGGGTGCGCACGATTGAAAAGGGCAAACAGCAAGAGGGCGATCTGGAATTCGCGCTTAAGCTACTGCACAAGCACGGCGCGCTGGATGATACCCGCGATGTGGCGTTGGAATGGGCCGAAAAGGCCAAGGCGGCGCTTATGGCGCTACCGGATGACCCGATCCGCGACATGCTGCGCGATATTGCCGATTATGTGGTTGCGCGGGTGAATTAGGCAGTGGCCAAGGATTTTTCAAAAATCCTTGCGAAAAATCTTTCAAAGATTTTTTCCGCCCAGTCGCGTGTTTTGAACCCACCAGTCAGGATGTTGTGCGGAAATTTCCTGTGCCGCGCTATCTGCACTTTGTTCATCCTCAAAAATGGCAAAACAGGTTGCCCCTGATCCCGACATGCGGGTCAACAATTGCCCTTTAACCTGCCTCAACACCGCTAAAACCTCGGCCACCTTGGGCTGAACCTCTATCGCCGCCGCCTCCAGATCATTGCGTTGATCCACCAGCCAACCGGCCAGATCCCGCGCCGTTTCAAACGCCGGAATTTGGTCCGGCATCGGGGCATTGTCCTTGCGTTGCAATCGCTTGAATACCTCGGGCGTGGATACCCCGACACGCGGATTGGCCAAAACGGCCCGGATATCCGGCAAGCCGTCCACATCCGCCAATCCCTCGCCAATGCCGGACATGCGTGTTGCTTTGCCCCGCAAGCATACCGGCACATCCGCCCCCAATGGCAACACGTCCCTTGGTATATCTAAACCGCGTAACCGCGCGGCCGCCTGCAAAGCCGCCGCCGCATCTGCCGTGCCCCCGCCAATTCCGGCGGCTGTTGGCAAGTGTTTATCCAGCGTGAACGCCACATCCTCCACGCCCAAAAACCGTGCGGCCTGCATAATGGAATTGCTTTCCCCCGCAGGCACACCGCCTGCTTCGGGGCCAGTCACAGCCAGCGTCAGACCCTTGCCATCCACCGCTGTCACCACATCGCCAACGTCCGCAAACACCACCAGACTGTCCAGCAGATGATACCCGTCCGCCCGCTGGCCTGTCACATGTAGCGTCAGATTAACCTTGGCCGGGGCGAAAACCCTAATCGCCATTGGCCGCAACCGGAATCGGGTCTGCGCCCTCGTCTTCCAGCACCGCGTCCAGCCCCACTTCCAGCTTGTGCCGGATGCGGATCACCTCTTTTGGCTCGGGCTCATAGGACAGCGCACGCCGCCACTGGAATCGCGCTTCAAGTTTGCGCCCGACCGCCCACAGCGCATCGCCCAGATGGTCGGTGACAATCGGGTCAACCGGCGTCAATTCCGCCGCGCGCTGCATATATTTCATCGCATCATCATATTTCCCCAGCCGGAACAGCGCCCATCCCAGAGAATCCGTGATGTAGCCGTCATTCGGCTGTGCCATCACCGCGCGCTCGATCATCTTTAACGCCTCATCCAACTTGATATTATGCTCAAGTAGCGAATAACCCAGATAGTTCAGCACTTGCGGCTGGTTCGGGTTCAGCTCTAGCGCCAGCCGGAAATCGGCCTCGGCCTTGTCCCAATCGTCAACCCGCTCAAGGGCGATACCGCGCGCGTAATACAGGAACCAGTCATCCGGTGTTGGCTTGCCTGACAGTTCGACCGCGCGATCATACGCACTTACTGCATCTTCATACTGTTTTTGCTGGCGAAACGCATCGCCCAGCGCCGAATGCACCGATGGTAAATCACCGTGGCTTTTGGCCAGCTGCTGCAATACCTCTAATGCGGCTTCTTCCTTGCCAGCCTTGCGCATCGCGGTGGCGCGGCCCTGTTCTGCTGCAAAAAATGACGGATCCTTGTGCGGAACACGGTTGTATGTGTCCGTCGCCAGATCGTACCGCTCCAGCCGCTCCAGCATATCAGCGCTTAGCAGGATGGCGTCGATGTGGTTCGGATTCAGCTGCTCCGCCATCCGGCTGTAAATCAGCGTGTAACCGTCATCGGTTTCGCCTTTCAACGCCGATGCTACCGAAAAGAATACCTCGGCCATGCCCTCGTGGGCATCGTGCACCAACGAAAACGGCACTTTCTCATCGGCCTTCAATGCATCGCGCAACTGTGCAACGCGCGGGTCCGGCTCGTCTCCGAATACGCGGGTTAAAATTTCCAGCCCTTCGGTATTGCGGCCAAGCTGGCTTAGAACCTCGACATGCGCCAGCACACCACCAATGGTGATCCTGATCGGGCCGCTGGCGTCGCCTGCGAAAATCTTGTCAGCTTCTTCAAAATCCCCGAGCGAGGCCAGAGCCATCGCCTTGTGATACAAACCAAAGCTGCCCATCCCTTTGCTTTGGATCACCTCGTCAAAGGCGGCCATCGCGGCGGGTTTGTTGCCACGGCCTAATTCGGACCACGCCGCAATCAACCCGTCAATCAGCGGCCCGACGGTTTCGCCTTTGTCCAGCTTGGCGATCAACCCGTCATAATCATCGGCCTTGGCCATCGCGACCACCATAACCATTCGCGATATCTGACTGACAAGCCCGTCCGAATCCATCTTGCGGGCCACCGGAATGGCGCGGCTAAAATCCCCAAGCCCGACAAAAGATATCAACGCATTTTCCAGTAACGCCGGATTGGCCGGATCGCTCAGCAACGCTTTGGTGTAATACTGGGACCCTGCTTTATAATCGCTCATATAGCTGGCGTGGCGGGCGGCCAGATAATCACCGGCGGATGGTTCGGCCATACTGGATTGCCCCGACATAGCAGCGGCAAAACCCAGAATTAGGGCGGCGAATGGGTGGTTTGGTTTAACGGGCACGGCGGATCACACCTTTGTTGGGAACATATGTTCGGTAAAGGTAATCATTTGCCTCGGCCAAATCAATGCAGGGCGCGGAATTCCGCGCCCTGTTTTCTGACAAATCCGTTACATATTGGGATAATTTGGCCCGTCCCCGCCCTGCGGGCAGGTCCACGTGATGTTCTGGCTGGGATCCTTGATATCGCAAGTCTTGCAATGCACGCAGTTTTGAAAATTGATCTGGAAGCGCGGCTCTTTGCCTTCTTCCTCGATCACCTCGTAAACGCCGGCCGGGCAATAGCGCTGTGCCGGTTCGGCGTATTTTGGCAGGTTCACCTTGATCGGTATATCCGCATCGGCCAGATGCAGATGACACGGCTGGCTTTCCTCGTGATTGGTGGCCGAAAAACTGACGTTGGTCAGCCGGTCAAACGATAGGGTGCCGTCTGGTTTGGGATAATCAATCGGCTTGAAATTGGCGGCTTCGCCGGTCGCCGTCGCGTCCGATTTCCCGTGCTTCCATGTGCCCAGCGGGTTCCAGCCGGTCAGGTTGGCCACCCACATATCGAATCCGCCCAACATCAGGGATGGCATCATCCCCAGTTTGGACCAGATCGGTTTCACATTACGCACCCGTTTCAGATCCTTGGCAATCGGACCCGAACGCAGATCGTCATTATAGGCGGTCAACTCGTCACCCGAACGCCCTGCCTTGATCGCCTCATGCGCGGCCTCGGCTGCGGCTTTGCCTGACAGCATGGCATTGTGGTTGCCCTTGATCCGCGGCACATTCACCAGCCCTGCGGAACAGCCCAGCAACGCGCCGCCGGGGAAGGATACCTTGGGGATCGACTGCCAGCCGCCTTCGGTAATGGCGCGGGCGCCATAAGCCACCCGTTTACCGCCTTTCAGCAGCTCGGACACCATCGGATGATGTTTGAATCGCTGGAATTCGTTGTAGGGCGAAAGATAGGGGTTCTTATAGTTCATATGCACCACAAAGCCGATAAAAATCTGATTGTTATCAATATGATAGATGAACGACCCGCCACCGGCATTGCTGCCCAAAGGCCAGCCCATCGTATGGGTCACAGTGCCTTCGCGGTGCTTGTCTGGGTCGATCTCCCAGATTTCCTTCATACCGATACCGAATTTCGCATGGTCACTATCCGCATCCAGCCCGTATTTGGCGATCACCTCTTTTGACAGGCTGCCGCGCACGCCCTCGGACAGGAACACATATTTGCCGTTTAGGACCATCCCCGGCTCGTAAGCATCCGACGGGGTGCCATCGGCGTTTTTGCCAAATTCACCGGCGACCACGCCCTTGACCTCGCCGTCGTCGCCGAACACCAGTTCGGAACAGGACATACCGGGGAAAATCTCGACGCCCATGCCTTCGGCCTGTTCGGCCATCCAGCGGCAAACATTTGCCATGGAAACGATGTAACAGCCGTGATTGCTTAACAGTGGCGGCATTGGCGTGGTGGGGATACGGATCTTGCCCGCTTCGCCCAGCATATAGAAGTTGTCCTTCTTCACCGGCACATTGATCGGCGCGCCTTTGTCCTTCCAGTCGGGGATCAGTGCATCCAGTCCGGCCGTGTCCAGAACGGCACCGGAAAGGATGTGAGCGCCCACTTCCGAGCCTTTTTCCAGCACAACAATTTCCAGATTTTCGTCCAACTGTTTCAGCCGGATCGCCGCAGACAACCCCGCAGGCCCCGCGCCCACGATCACCACATCATAATCCATCGCTTCGCGTTCAATCTCGGCCATGTCAAATCCACCCTTTTCTGGCTGCCGCGCAACAGTGTTACGCGTGATCCTATACCCCTGTTTGGTATCCGAATCCGCCCGTCCGGGTCAATTGAAACACAGCGTTATTGCGAGGGCATTAGCCGTCGCAACACCCACCAAACGGTAAATACGACAAGAATCGAGACATATCCGTCAACCGCGTAGTGATAGCCGGTGTAAACCGATAGAAAGAATGTGGAAATCAAAAAGGCAGCGGCAGGTAGAATCAGCCATTTACTGCGCTCGATCATGTATAATGCGGCGACTGTGGCAATCGCTACATGCACGCTGGGAAACGCCGAAATGCCCGAACCAACGGCCACCAGATTTCCAGCATATATATCCCAAAGCGCCTGCTGGGTTTCCCCGATATTCGTATTCACCACGCCGGTGTTTTGCAGTGCAAGTGTAAGATCGGCAAAACGTTCACCGCCCAAAAGTCGATCATAATACACCGGCCCGACCGACAATCCCCCCAGCGCAAGCACATTGCCAACAAAGATCCACGCAACCGCGTACAAAATTAATGTCCGCGTCATACGCGCGCGATCCCCGTCTGTAACAGCAATAATGATCGGTAACGCAAATGCAGGCAGGCTCCAGAATGCCAAATACCCGTATAATGCCCACCGGACCGGCATATGGTCCCCCAGACGATGCGTAATACGCCAGCTGTCCTCTCCGAAACTAAGGGTTCGATCCAGATCAGCGAGAAACGGATCCGCAAAATATGGCGTGATAAACGACATCGCGTTTTTCATTATCGTAAAGCCGGAATGAAGAAATATACTGGCAAGAAGGGCATATAAAATTATCGGCAGGCGGCGGCGTAATTCATCCCGGTCAACTGTTAGAACAAGCAGGCCCAACCCGATCACAATTCCAATCAGAAAGAAGCTTCCGACATGTAACAGGGAAGCCGTTGACCGCACAATTGCAACAAATCCATTCATCCCGTTGTTCATGAACACCGGCGCAACCATCGCGGCAAAACTGAAATAGACTATCGAAATTAATAAAAATATTCTCACTGCTCATGCCATACTTTTTTGTTATACCTACCAGCGGTAGCGCAACATCACACCAAAGGTCAATTCTCTGCTGACATTTGCTTAAATGT
>CAZIDQ010000027.1:0-12700 GCA_964538015.1 uncultured Marinosulfonomonas sp. | reverse complement strand
CGGTAGCGCAACATCACACCAAAGGTCAATTCTCTGCTGACATTTGCTTAAATGTTGTATTTTCCTTGCAATCATCCCCGTGGTCGGTTTGTTTGCATAAACAGCCCTGATCTGCACCCGTTTGGTGCCACAAGCAGCTAAAGAGTAATATGGAAAAGATACCCCTGACCCGCGCGGGCTTTGACGCGCTTGATAAAGAACTGAAAATCCTCAAGTCCGAGGAACGCCCCGCCGTGATCCGCGCGATTGCCGAGGCGCGCGAACATGGCGACCTGTCGGAAAACGCCGAATACCACGCCGCCCGCGAAAAACAGAGCTTTATCGAGGGCCGCGTAAAAGAGCTTGAGGCGATCCTGTCACTGGCTGACGTGATTGATCCATCTTCCCTGTCCGGCACTATCAAATTTGGCGCCACCGTTACACTGGTGGACGAGGACACGGACGAAGAAAAAACCTATCAGATCGTAGGCGAGCCCGAAGCAAGTATCGAAAAGGGTTTGCTGAACCTGAAATCCCCCCTGTCGCGCGCCTTGATCGGCAAAGAAGAAGGCGACAGCGTCGAGGTGAAAACGCCGGGGGGCGAAAAAAGCTACGAAATCCTGAATATTACCTATAAATAAGGGTAAAAAGGGGCTGTCCGGAAAATGGACCAAAACACCGAAGACAAACCCATTGATCTGGGTATTTACAACCGCAATGGCAGCGGCGGGATAACTTCGGCCGAAATCATCGCTATTGTTCTGTCGGTAATCTGGATTGCCGGTGTGGTGCTGTTCTTTGCTTTCGCCCCCAAAGGGGAGGCCGGTGTTACGCTGGACCCTGTGGTTTTCGTGATGAAATTCCTGGCAATTTTCCTGCCGATCGCTGTGATCTGGGTCGGGGCGCTTGCCGCGCGATCGGCCCGCGTGATGCGAACAGAATCGGCACGGCTTCAGGCTTCGATTGACGCAATGCGCCATACCTATGTCACACAGGCGCACGCCGGACATATGGGGGTGCAGCCCTCGGTCGAAAAGAAACTGGACGAAATCGCTGCCACAGCCAAACAGACCGAAACCGCAATTGCCACTTTCACTTCAACCCGCGAACGCGCGACGGCGGATTCGGCAAGCAAGCCGGCGATTGCCAGCGGATTACCGCATGGTGGCTCGGAACAAACCAGCCTTGCCCTTGGAACCACCGCCGAAGACCTTATTCCGCCGATTTCGGTCAGCGATTTCATCCGCGCGTTGAATTTTCCGGACACCGCAGACGACCGCGAAGGCTTTGCCGCCCTGCGCCGTGCCCTAAAAGACCGCCATGTCGCCCGTCTGATCCAATCCGCACAGGACGTCCTGACCCTGCTGTCGCAGGAAGGCATCTATATGGACGATTTGAAACCAGAGCATTCACGCCCCGAAATCTGGCGTAAATTCGCCCAGGGTGAACGCGGCCGCACCATCGCCCAACTGGGGGGGGTGCATGATCGCTCCAGCCTTGCGCTTACCACTGGCCGGATGCGTCAGGACCCGATTTTCCGCGATGCAGTGCATCATTTCCTGCGCCAGTTTGATAAAACTTTCGTCGAATTTGAACCCAATGCCTCGGATCAAGACATCGTAGCCCTGTCCAACACCCGCACCGCGCGGGCCTTTATGCTGCTTGGGCGTGTGACGGGGACGTTTGACTAAAGCGTGCCGCACCTAATCAGATTCGAGCATTCGCCGGCCCGACCGAGGCAGCGTTTGCATAAGCGAATGCGTTCGATCGGATCGGCGAATTCGATTTGGTGCGACATGCTCTAGGGGAACAATGCGCATCTTTCGGGTCGCCTGATCCCCGCCGCCTTTCCTATTTCCTATATGGAAAAAGGAGGCCCGCATGACACCCGCCCAAATCCCTCTATTGCTACTGTTCCTGTTCCCGCTCGCCTACAGCCCCGGCCCCGGCAACATGTTCTTTGCCGCCCTCGGCGCCCGCTATGGCGTGGCCGCATCCCTACCCGCCACTCTTGGCTATCACGCCGCAACCCTGATCGTCAGCTTTGCCATTGGTGCGGGGGTTACTGTTGCTTTGGACCCGACCAGCCGCATCTTTACCCTGATCCAGACCCTTGGCGCATTATATCTGTTATGGCTGGCCTTCAAACTCTACCGCAGCCACAGCCCCCAAACACTCGCCAATGCACGCCCTGCAACGGCAATGGGCGGGGCAATCCTGCTGGTCTTAAATCCCAAAGGGTACCTGATCATGGCGTTGCTGTTCACCCAGTTTCCCGCCGATACACTGACCGAAACAGCCACTATCTCGATCCTGTTCACCGCCAATAATATGCTCGCTTTTCTGGTCTGGACCTTTGCCGGTCAAACGCTGTCCCGCCATTTCAACAGTCCCGTTGCTGCCCACCGGCTTAACGCAGGTTTTGCGCTCTGCCTTGGCGGTGTCGCACTGTGGTTGTTGCTAACAAAATAGCCCCCGCCAAACGGCAGGGGCTTTCCTTATTCAAGACGTTTGCCTGTTACGGCGCAACGCGGTGGCTGGGGCCGTCACGGTTTTCACGGCGCACCTGTTCGCGGCGCGTACCCGATACACACACTACGTCACCGGAATATGCCTCGCGCCAGACAAAACCGGCTTTGCAGGTGTTCGGACCATAAGCCCCCGTAGGGTTGACCCTTGATCCGGCAATGGAATTTTCATGGGCCGCCTTTGAGCGTCGCGCTGGCCGCACGCAAATATGATCCCCGGGGATAGCGTCCCGCCAGACATACCCGGATTTGCAAGTGTCCGGCCCGTAAGGCAACGCCGGAGCGGGGGCGGGATCGGACGAACGCCCCGCAATCACACCCCCAATAATCGCGCCGATAATGGCCGCGGCTGCCGCATCGCCCGAACCATTGCTGCGTCCCGTGCTGCCGCTGGTCTCGCTGCGCCCTTCAACCGCAATCAGATACCGCCCGCTAACCCAGCCATCCGGCCCCGGATGCTGGATGTGGCACCAGTTGCCGCGACACTCGGTAATCTCGACTTCTTCGCCACCATATAACGCGTCAACCTTGCCATAGCTAACCCCCGGCCCTGAACGCACATTGACGGCTGATTTCGCCGTCGCTTCGACCGCCAGAACCGATGTTGCGGAAATTGCCAAACCCACTGTGGCCGCGATAACACCTGAAACTACCTTTGATAAATTCGTCATGGTCTTTCTCCAAAATCTGGCGTCTCCGCCAAGTAAAATTGCGTCTCTCCCCTAGATCACTCCCAAACGCCATATCTCACAAGTCATGGATTCCTTACCCAACGTCAAAGCCCACCTTTGCATTGCAGCAAAGATGGGCTTTATTATTTATTTACAGATAGTTAGTGTGTTTTAAGCCGTCTCCTGCCCCGCTTCAATCCCCAATGGATGCGGCAGGCTATTCAACATTTCCTTTGGACAGACCTGCAGGAACTTCCCCTTCTCTCTATCCCAGTGATGCAGAATGTCGCGTGCTTTCCGGCTGCCGGTTTCCACCAAATGGCGCTCAATCAGGCCTTTCATCTCGGCCTCCCAATGGGGTTCTGTTACCGGACAGGTCACCAGCGTTTCGCGGTTCATCAGATCATGCGCCATGCCGTCTGGATCATACAGATACGCCATGCCACCGGTCATCCCTGCGCCAAAATTCGCACCGATCCGGCCCAGAATAACCGCCACACCGCCGGTCATATATTCACAGCCACAGGTGCCGCAGCCCTCGATCACCACCTTGGCACCCGAGTTACGCACAGCGAACCGTTCGCCCGCACGTCCGGCGGCAAACAGATAACCATCGGTCGCACCATACAGCACCGTATTGCCGATGATCGCATTGTCCGACGCGACCAGCGGGCTGACCATCGGCGGGCGCACCACGATGGTGCCCCCCGACAGACCCTTGCCAACGTAATCATTGGCATCGCCGGCCACTTCCAGTTTTAGGCCCGGTGCGGCGAACGCGCCCAGCGACTGCCCCGCAGACCCAGTCAGCTTCACCGTCAAGTGATCCGGCTGCAGCGAATTTCGCATACCGAAGTTGCGCACGATATGGCTCGAGGTTCGTGTGCCGATGGTGCGGTGCGTGTTCTGCACCGCATACTGCAACTGCATCTTTTCACCGTCATTCAGGAACCGCGCGGCGTCCTTGACGATCTCCGCATCCAATGTGTCGGGCACCTCGTTGCGCGGCTTGTAGCGATCGTATTTGATTCCCTGCCCCGCATCCACCGCGATCAGCAGCGGGTTCAGGTCCAGATCGTCCAGATGGGCCGAACCACGGCTGACCTGCGACAACAGATCGGCACGCCCGATCACCTCGTCCAGCGACCGCGCGCCGATAGACGCCAGAATTTCCCGCACTTCCTGCGCGTAGAAGGTGATCAGATTCACCACCTTGTCCGCCGTGCCGGTAAACTTGGCGCGCAGGCGTTCGTCCTGTGTGCAGATGCCGACAGGGCAGGTATTGCTCTGACACTGGCGCACCATGATACAACCCATCGAAATCAGCGCGGCGGTGCCGATACCGTATTCCTCGGCCCCCATCATCGCCGCCATTACGATGTCGCGACCGGTGCGAAGGCCCCCGTCGGTGCGCAGGGTGACCCGTTCGCGCAGGTTGTTCATTGCCAACACCTGATGTGCCTCGGTCAGGCCCATTTCCCACGGAAGGCCGGCGTATTTGATGCTGGTCGCGGGGCTTGCGCCGGTGCCGCCGTTGTGGCCGGAAATCAGGATCACATCGGCCTTGGCCTTGACCACGCCGGCGGCAATCGTGCCGACGCCGGAACTGGCCACCAGTTTCACCGTCACCTTGGCGCGAGGATTGATCTGTTTCAGGTCGTAAATCAACTGCGCCAGATCCTCGATGCTGTAAATATCGTGGTGCGGCGGCGGGGAAATCAACGTCACGCCTTTGGTCGAATGACGCAGCCGCGCAATCAGGTCGGTGACCTTCATGCCGGGCAACTGCCCACCCTCGCCGGGTTTCGCGCCCTGCGCCACCTTGATCTCCAGCTCTTCACACTGGTTCAGATATTCCGCCGTCACGCCGAACCGGCCCGAGGCCACCTGCTTGATCTTAGCTGACGGGTTATCGCCATTGGGTTCCGGCACGAAATGCGCCGGATCTTCGCCGCCCTCGCCGCTATCGGATTTCGCACCGATCCGGTTCATCGCCACATTCAACAGCTTGTGCGCCTCGGGCGATAGCGCGCCCAGCGACATGCCCGGTGTGACGAACCGCTTGCGGATCGCGGTGATGCTCTCGACCTCCTCAATCGGGATGGCGTTGCCCAGCGGTTTGAAATCCATCAAATCGCGCAGGTTGATCGGCGGGTTGCTGTGCATCGCATTGGAATAACGCATCCACAATTCGAACGATGCCTTGTCACACGCCGACTGCATCAGGTGCATGTTGTTCGCCGTCCACGCATGGGTTTCGCCGGTGCGCCGCGCCTTGTAGAAACCACCAATCGGCAGCACATCCTGCCCACCGCGCCAGCCCATAACATGCACCTTGCCCAACTTTCGCTGGATGCCGTGCAGGCCAATGCCGGAAATGCGGCTGGTCATGCCGGGGAAATATTCGGCCACCATCGCACGGGACAGGCCCACGGCCTCGAAGTTTAGACCACCACGATAAGACGAAATCACACTGATCCCCATCTTGGCCATGATCTTTAGCAGCCCCGCATCAATCGCCGCGCGGTAACGGGCGACGGCCTCGGTCAGGGTGCTATCCAGCAACCCGCGTTCAATCCGGTCGGCCAAGGAATCCTCGGCCAGATAGGCATTGACCACGGTCGCGCCACAGCCGATCAGCACTGCGAAATAGTGCGGGTCGATACATTCGGCCGAGCGCACATTGATCGAACAAAACGTGCGCAGACCCTTGCGTGTCAGCCACGAATGCACCGCGCTGGTCGCCAAAATCATCGGCATCGGCACGCGGTTCTCGTTCTGCTCCTCGTCCGTCAGAACGATATGCCCCGCACCGGAACGCACCGCATCCTCGGCTTCACTTCTGATCCGCTCCAATGCTTCTTGCAGCGCACCCTCGCCCGCATCTGCATCATAGGAGCAATCAATCGCCACCACGGAATCGCCCAGATGCTCTAGCAGTTTGGCAAATTGCGCGTTGCCCACAAAGGGGCTTTCCAGAACCAGAATTTCGGTCTGGCTGCTGCTTTCATCCAGCACATTCTTCAGGTTACCAAAACGGGTTTTCAGGCTCATCACCCGATATTCGCGCAAGGAATCAATCGGCGGGTTGGTGACCTGCGAGAAATTCTGCCGGAAGAAATGGCTTAGCGGGCGATAGCGTTCCGACAACACAGCCGAGGGCGTGTCATCCCCCATGCTGGCCAGAACCTCTTTGCCATCCTCGGCCATCGGCGCCAGAATCTGCTCCAGTTCCTCGACCGAATAGCCCGCCGCGATCTGGCGTTTGCGCAACTCGCTGCCCGTGAAAATCGAAGCCTCGGAAATGCCGTCCAATGTATCTTCCAGATCAACAATCTTGCCAACCCATTCTCCAAACGGCTGACTGGCGGCCAGCATATCCTTCAGCTCGCGGTCGTTGAACAGCTTGCCTTTCTTCATATCCACCGCAATCATCTGTCCCGGTCCCAGCGCGCCTTTGCGCACCACGGTGGCTTCATCCGTCGGCACCATTCCGGCCTCGGATCCGGCCATCAACAGACCATCGCCGGTGACCACATAGCGCATGGGCCGCAACCCGTTGCGGTCCAGACCGGCGCAAACCCAGCGCCCGTCGGTCATTGCCAAGGCGGCAGGGCCGTCCCATGGCTCCATCACCGAATTGCAGTAGGAATACATATCACGCCACGGCTCGGGCAGTTCCACCGCCCGTTTGCTCCAGCTTTCGGGCACCATCATGGTTTTTGCCATCGGCGCATTACGTCCGGCCCGCACCAGAACCTCGAACACCGAATCCAGTGCCGCACTGTCGCTGGACCCGCCCGAAATGATCGGCTTGATGTCCTCGGCCAATTCACCAAACGCCGACGATGCCATGCGGATTTCATGGCTTTTCATCCAGTTCACATTGCCCTTCAGCGTGTTGATTTCGCCGTTATGGGCCAACATGCGGAACGGCTGGGCCAGCCACCATTGCGGGAAAGTGTTGGTGGAATAGCGCTGGTGATACAGCGCAAAGGCGCTCTCGAACCGTTCATCCTCCAGATCAGGATAAAATTCGGCCACCTGCTCGGCCAGCATCATACCCTTGTAGATGATCGAGCGGCACGACAGCGAACACAGATACAGCCCACTGATATTCGCCTCGACCGACGCCTTTTCGATCCGGCGGCGGATCACATATAGTTCGCGCTCGAACGTATCTTCATCTACGCCTTTGCAGTTCGAGATCAGAATCTGCTCAATCTCGGGGCGGGTAGCGTTGGCCTTTTCGCCCAGACAGCCCACATTCACCGGCACCTGACGCCAGCCGTAAATATGATAGCCCATGCGCAGGACTTCGGTTTCCACGATGGTCCGGCAATGCTCTTGCGCGCCGAAATCCTCGCGGGGCAAGAACACCTGACCCACGGCAACCAATTCATCCATCCGCGGTTTGTGGCCCGTGCGCTCGATCTGGTCATAGAAAAACTTGACCGGAATCTGCACATGAATACCGGCGCCATCACCGGTTTTACCATCGGCATCCACAGCCCCGCGATGCCAGACGGCCTTGAGAGCCTGAATACCGTTTTCAACCACTTTGCGGCTTGCTTTGCCGTCCACAGAAACGACCAGCCCAACCCCGCAAGAGGAATGCTCCTCAGCCTCGGAATACATACCGTTTTCGGCCAACCATTCGCGCCGGTCCTGCTGTTCCTTGGCCCAGTTTACATCATAGTTCATCGCGTCTCTCCTTTTCGGTGGCCAAAGGCATTTGCAGCCCCGACATCATCTGATCGCACCCGAATTTCGGCTTGCCTGCCAAAAATCCGGCCTCGCCCGGCTCAACAAACAGCACCGGTTTTTCGTCATAGTGATAGGTTTCGCCGCCAACCTCTTCGGTTTCGCGGCCCTGAAAAAACAACCGGAATTTCGGGCTGACATATTGGTTGCCATAGGTGCGTGACATTTCGCCATCCAACCGCGTTTCCACCCGAAATTCGAATTCCGTGACCAACAATTCCTCGCCATCAATCCGCACCTTTGTACCCGTCAGCTTGTCAAAGCCGGTGATGTGTTCGGACGTTATTGGCTCATCACCGCGCAATACGGTTTGCTCGAAATCAAAATCATCCCGTCCCGTTTCCAGTAATTCCGTCAGGGAATTCGGATCGGCTTCGGGCTGTTGCAATGTCCGCGTGAAATTGCTTGGGATGGGGTAGTTTTTCAGCCAGCGGAATTCGCGATCCAGATGTTGCAGATAGCGGGGCCCATCGACATCAATCGTCAGCGCCCAATGCTCGCCTTCGGGATCACCCGCGCAGGTCCAGTGATGCTCCGCCTTGCAATTGCTCATCTGCACCGTCAGATAGGCGGTGCAGCCCTTTGGCGGGGTGAACGTACCGGCGGTGGCGGCCAAGGGAACAGCCGCGAATATCGCAATCACCCACTTCATTCATCGACCCCGAACAATGCCAAGGTGGCCGCTGTATCCAGCCGCTCCCGCTCGCCTTTAAACGCCAAACAATCGGGTTTCACATCCGTGAAAATCTCGCGGGTCATGGTCAGGCCGGATGTATCATCCAACAGGCCAATAGGCATGTGGTAAAAGCCGTGATGCGGCCCCTCTGCCGTTACCTGATACCACAGGCCGGATCCGCATTTCCCGCACCACGCCCGTTCGGCCCAGTCCGAGGATTGATAGCGTTTGACGTTTTCCTCGCCTTCAAAGCGGATCGTGTCCGCCGGAACCGTCAGCCCCAACAGCGCCGATCCCGCCCAGCGTTGGCACATCTTGCAGTGGCAGGTGCCGAATTCCGGATTCAGATCACGGATCGTGAAGCGCACGGCACCGCATAGGCATTTTCCAGTCCTGTCCATTTCATTCTCCGTTAATTCAAGTGATCCTGCTAATCCGTTCCCGAAATCGCCTATTCCGCCGCCACGCTTGCTGCTTCATTCAGATAGTTCAAAATCGAATCTGCCGCCTCGCGCCCGTCCGCTATGGCCCAGACCACCAGAGAGGCGCCGCGCACGATATCGCCCACGGCATAGACCCCGTCGATGCTGGTTTCATGGGTTTTAAAATCGGCCTTGATGGTGCCCCAGCGGGTCACTTCCAGCGCGCCTTCGTCCCAGAGGGTCGGCAGGTCTTCGGGCGAAAAGCCCAGTGCCATAACCACCAGATCGGTCGCTTCGTTGTAATCCGCGCCTTCAATTACCTCGGGGCTTTGTCGGCCTGTGGCGTCCGGTGCGCCAAGGTGCATTTTCTGCACTTTCACACTTTCGACAGGATCCCCGACAAAGCCGTTGGGCGCCGTTTGCCAGACGAATTCCACGCCTTCCTCTTCGGCATTCTGAACCTCGCGCATACTGCCCGGCATGTTCTTTTTATCCCGCCGGTACAGGCATTTGACCGATGCTGCCCCCTGCCGGATGGCCGTCCGCAAACAGTCCATTGCAGTATCACCGCCGCCAATCACCACAACACGTTTGCCTTTAGCATTCAGCTCGCCGCTATCATATTCCGGCACTTCGTCGCCAAAGCCAACGCGGTTGCTTGCCGTCAGATAATCAATCGCCCGAACCACGCCTTTGGCACCTACGCCGGGGGCCTGCAAATCGCGGGATTTATAAACGCCGGTAGCAATCAGCACCGCGTCATGCTGGCCGCTAATCGCCTGAAACGTCAGGTCTTCTCCGACATTGCAGTTCAGCACAAACTGAACACCTGCGGCTTCGAGCTGTTGAATCCGGCGCATCACCACGTCTTTTTCCAACTTGAACCCCGGGATACCATATGTCAGCAAGCCGCCGGCGCGATCATAACGGTCATAAACCGTGACCTGCACGCCCGCCTGCCGCAGCCTGTCCGCAGCCGCCAAACCACCCGGACCAGCGCCGATAATGCCAACAGATTCAACACGCTCTGTATGGGGCAGGTTCGGTTTGACCCAGCCATTTTCCCACGCCGTATCGGTGATGTATTTTTCAACCGCGCCGATCGTCACCGTTTCATGGCCCGAATTTTCGATCACGCAATTGCCCTCGCACAACCGGTCTTGCGGGCAGATACGGCCACAGATTTCGGGGAAGGTATTGGTCGCCTGACTGATCTCGTAGGCCTCTTGCAACCGCCCCTCGGCTGTCATCAACAGCCAATCCGGAATGTTGTTGTGTAACGGGCAATGCGACTGGCAAAACGGCACACCGCACTGGCTGCACCGGCTGGCCTGCTCGGCTGCCTTGGCCTTCGCGAATTCGGCATAGATTTCATCAAAGTCGTGATTCCGCACTTCGGCATCCCGCTTTTGCGGCATATCCCGCTTCACATCGACAAATTTTAACATCGGTTGCTTGGCCACGGTTCTGACTCCATCTTTTTCCTGCCTCCCCTCATAAAGGGGGTATTGGGAAAAGAAAAGTCACATCCACTGACCTATATTTAACTTTGTTCGATATTATTACCAAAGAAGAAAGCTTTGGATCAAATATTAGGTAACCAATACTTACTTATATCCTTTAGCCTATAAAAATAAGCCCCAGCAGCGCCGCGCCACCCACGATTATCCGCCACCAACCGAACAGCGCATAGCCATTTTTGCTGACGTATCCCAGCAACCACTTAACCACCAATACCGCCACCACAAAGGCCGCGACAAAGCCGATAGCGATTTCATTCAATGCACCGGCATCCAGAACATCGCGATTCTTGTACAGGTCATAGGCAAAGGCCCCTGCCATTGTCGGCATCGACAAAAAGAACGAAAATTCAGCGGCCGCGCGTTTATCCGCCCCCATTAGCAAGGATCCCACAATGGTCGACCCAGAGCGCGAAACGCCGGGGATCATCGCCAGACACTGGATAAACCCGATCGCCAGCGACATCCCCAAGGGGAACCGCATCGCATCATGGTAGCGCGGGGTCAGCTTTAGCCGGTCCACCCACAGCAGGATCACCCCGCCAAGGATCAACATGATCGCAATCAGCTTGGGCGTTTCGAACAGCACGTCCTTAATGAAATCATGCGCCGCAACCCCGATCACCACGGCCGGCATAAACGCAATCAGGATCGACAGGATAAAGCGGCGCGATTGTGGGTCATTGGGCGCGGTGCGAAACACATTCCACAGTTTGTTGAAATAGAGCGTCAGGATCGCCAGAACCGAACCCAGCTGGATCACCACCTCGAACGTCTTGCCCGCAGATTCAAACCCCAGAAAATGGCCCGCCAACAGCAGATGCCCGGTCGAGGACACCGGCAGGAATTCGGTCAACCCCTCCAGCACCCCCAGAAACAATGAAACCAGCGTGGTGCTGTCGGTCATATGAACCCCTTAAACAGACTAGGCTTTACGCAGCTTTTTGGCCGAATCCTTGATCGAGGCATATTCACCAGACGGACGGAACCGCCACAGGTAATCAGGCGCAACCGCCTCAAACGGGGTCGGTTTGATCCCCAGATCGGCCAGCCCACGGGCGTCGCCCGATACCACGTTATCATGCTTCAACAACCGCACCTGATCGCGCGACAGGATGGAATTAGGGATCAGCCCCCCCGACACAGCCTGCATCATGTCAAAGCCAAAGCCCATGACCGATCCAACCCAGAATGGTAGGTTCACCACCAGACGACGGCGCTGGATTTCCTTCAGCATATACTGAACCAACCCTTTAAGCGTATCCACTTCCGGCCCGCCCAACTCGTAAACACCGGTGGGCGCATCACCTGTCAGGGCGACTTCGGCCGCAGCGGCCACATCATCGACGTAAACCGGCTGAAAACGGCTGTTGCCACCAACCAACGGCAGAACCATCGAGAAACTTGTCATCTTGGCAAAGCGGTTAAAGAACTGATCCTCGACCCCGAAAACCACAGACGGGCGCAGGATGGTCGCATTGGGGAAATAGGTTTTCACGCTCTGCTCGCCCAGCCCTTTGCTGCGGGCATATTCGCTAGCACTGTCCACATCCGCCGAAATCGACGACAGATGCACCATTCTGGATACACCCTCGATCGAAGCAATACGGGCAATCCGTTCCGCCCCCTCATGATGCACCGCATCAAATTTGTTACGCCCCAGATGGTTCAGGATGCCAACGCAGTTCACAACGGCCGTCGCCCCGCGCATGGCCCCGCGTACAGAGGCATCATCGCGAATATTACACAAAACAGGCTCGACCTGCCCGACCACACCGTAGGTCTGAACGAACAGGGCCTCGTTGGGGCGGCGCACCGCGACCCGCACACGCCAGCCCGCTTTGGCCATCCGTCGCGCAATGTAACGTCCGACAAAACCGGACCCGCCGTAAATGGTGACAAGTTTGGACATGGGGATACCTCCGATCAAATGTTGTTTTCTCAATAGCTTTTTAAGGGCCGGGGGACAAGCCAAGATGATGCAGCGAAAAAATACGGTTTATCCCGTTGACACCCCCCCCGAGTCTCTATAATTCGCCTCTACGACACCTGCCCAGGTGGCGGAATGGTAGACGCGCTAGCTTCAGGTGCTAGTGTCCTTACGGGCGTGGAGGTTCAAGTCCTCTCCTGGGCACCAAAA
>CAZIDQ010000026.1:21353-22689 GCA_964538015.1 uncultured Marinosulfonomonas sp. | reverse complement strand
GCCCCAAACGAAAACACCCCGCAGCCAAAGGCAACGGGGTGTTTCAAACTGTAGGTGGGGGTTACCCCGCCAAAAGCTTAGTCAACCAGCGAAATCGCACCAGCGGACTGACGGCCGTCACGGCCCTCTTCCAGCTCGAATTCAACTTTCTGGTTGTCAGCAAGGCCGGTCAGACCTGCGCGCTCAACAGCCGAGATGTGTACAAACACGTCTTTGCCGCCTTCGTCAGGTGCGATGAAGCCGAAGCCTTTAGTAGTGTTAAACCATTTTACGGTGCCAGTAGCCATTCCCGTATCTCCTTATCAAAACACCGCCCGCGTCGTGCGGCGGCTTGGTGTTGCAGTCTCTTAGCATTCGTCCGGCTGCACTTAGATAAGGTAGCGGGTAGAAAAAGTCTGTCGTCACAGGGGACACATGGGGGTATTCATCCCAATATACAAGCTTTTCTTTTCAATTGGATGTTTGCGGCGGGTTTTTGCGCACCACTAGGGGTGGCCCACACCGGCAGGCCACCCCTGTTGTTGTTCGCATGTCTATCTCTAATCGAGCAGTTTCAAGTCACCTGCGCTGGAGCGTCCGTCGCGCCCCTCGATCATATCATAGCTGATTTTCTGATTGTCAGCCAAGCCGGTCATCCCTGCCGCCTCGACTGCTGAAATATGTACAAATACGTCATTGCCGCCGTCATCGGGTGCAATAAAACCAAACCCTTTAGTGGTGTTGAACCATTTTACGATGCCTGTCGCCATCCGTCTTCTCCGTCAATTTTAGCCCCCCACCCGCGAAATTGCGAACGGGTCGTGCAGCCAGTTCTCCAGTCTTTCAGCCGCACCTGATAAGGTGGCGCCGTCAAGAAACCTGTTGTCACAGGTAAAACCGTAGGGTGATTTTGGCAAAAGGCAAGAAAAATGCGCTCGCACTCGGCAGCGCTCCGCTTATAGTGAAGGGGAAATTTTGCGAGGATAAGATGAAATTATACGGGTTAAAGAACTGTGATACCTCACGTCGGGCGCTAAAGGCGCTGAAGGCGGCGGGGCATGAGGTGGAACTGGTGGACGTGCGCAAGGACGTGATCAGCCCCGAGGAGTTGGAGCGGTTGTATCTGGTGTTCGGGCAGGATTTGCTGAACCGGCGATCCACCACCTGGCGCAAGCTGAGCGAGGACGAGCGCAAGGAAGGGGCGGTGGCGTTGATGATCAAACACCCGACCCTGATGAAGCGGCCGGTTATTCTGGAAGAGGGTGGATTATTGACCCTTGGCTGGGGTAAAGACGAGCAAAAGCATTGGGGAGTGAAAAATGCGTAACGCGGCGTTGATGTTAGGGGTGATAGGCGG
>CAZIDQ010000026.1:16098-21253 GCA_964538015.1 uncultured Marinosulfonomonas sp. | reverse complement strand
GCCGGGATGTATTACGCGTTTCATTTCAATGCGTTCACTATGTTCCCCATTGCCATGTGCGCGCTGGGCGGGGTGTTGGCGATTGCAGCGGTGAAGCCTGACGAACACTGAAGCGGTTGCGCCGCCTGACGGCGGCGCGATGCCTCCGGCGGGGATATTTAGGAAAAGAAGAAGGGGCTATGTGGTGCGCCGCAGCAAGTGGTCGAGCGAGAGTGGGCCGGCCCCGCGGATCACAAGGATTGTCAGGATGGTGATCCAGAACAGGCGTTGATCCATAATGACACCGTCCGAGGCGCGATCAAACCATGCGCCGTATTGGGTGGCCATGTGCCCGTAGATGTCGGTCAGGCTTTGCAGGATTGCGAATCCGATCATGCCAAGGGCGGCGAGGCGCGTGAATAGCCCGATCACAATCAGCAACGGCAAGATGAATTCGGCCCATGTGCCAGTCAGCGTGACAAACCACTGGAAGGTGGACATGGCGTCACTATCGTAACCTGCGGCCTCGAAGGCGCGGGGGTAGATCTGGCCATAGGCGTTGCTGATATCAAAGATGCCAAACAGCCCATCGCCGATTTTCAGGCGGGCGGAGTTCCAGAAATAGATCAACAGGGTGGCGGCAAAGGTGAAGCGGGCCAGTGTGGGCAACAGCCACGGGCCAAGCCCGGATTCGAGTTTCTGGAAAATCGAATTGTGTAGTGAAATCAGCGCGTTCATTATTATGTCCCTTCGGATATTTTTGTTATTGCACCGGCGGAAAGCAGCAGGCCGAGTGTTTCTGTCAGATCGAAATCGCCCGAGGTGATTGTGGCTTGTTTCAAAGCGTCCCCCATTGATTTGTTGTCGATCAACGCGGCGATGAAAGCGCCTGCGCCCGGGGGGAGGGTGGTGACTGCCGGGTCGAATTCGGGCCGGGTGATCAGTATGTCTTCGGGGTGCATTTCAGTAGGGAGGGCACCGCCTGAACTGTTGGCGTGAAAAATCGAGCCTGCAGGCCATTTCGAGCGGATCAGATGCACCGAGGGTGCCAGATGCAGGTGGATTTTCAGCAGGTCGTCGGGGGCGATGGCTTGCAGGGCAGTCGGGTCCAGCGGCGGGGTGTCAGCTGCGTGATAGCTGCGGCACAGCGCCAGTTCGATACGGGCCACATCCGGTAGATAGCCAAGGTGGGTGACGGGTTCAAACCCCTCAAGAAACGCGGGCATTTCGGCGCCGTAAAACATCAGCACAGGGCTGTTTGGTTGGTGTTGGCGCAGGAACACGCCCGCCATCGCCTTGAAGAATTCGTCGCCGACAAGTTTGCGGATGACGGGGAATGTGACTTCGAGTGCCTCGGACAGGCTAACGGCGACATTGTTGCGATAGACGGAAAAGCGTTTGCCGGCTGGGGCGCCTTCGGGGTTTTGCAAGCCTTCGGGGACTGGCAGGCCAGGGTTCAGGATGGCCTGTACGAATTCGGATTGGCGGCTCATGCGGGGGCCTTCCCCAGAATGTTCGCAGCGCGGGCGGCCTCGGCGGCCAGTTCGGGCCATTCGGGCACATTGGCGTCCCATTCGATCAAGGCGGGGCGCGCGCCGGTTTTGGACAGCGTATAATCAAACAGCGCCCAGACCGGATCGGCCACCTCGCGCCCGTGGCTGTCGATCAGCAGCGGCGCGCCGGTGTCGTCAGTGTCTTGGTCATGGCCGCCAAGGTGGAATTCGCCGACATGCTCCAGCGGGAAGGCGTCGATATAATTAATCGCGCCGGTTTTCTGGTTGGTGGCGGAAATAAAGACGTTGTTGATGTCCAGCAGCAGGCCACAGCCCGTGCAAGCCACGACTTCGGCCAGAAAATCGGTTTCGGAATAGGTGGATTCGGCAAAGGCCAGATAGGATGAGGGGTTTTCCAGCAGCATCTTGCGGCCCAGCATGTCCTGCACCTGCGCGATGTGATCGGCCACACGGGTCAGGGTTTCTTTGGTGTAAGGCAGGGCGATCAGATCGTTCAGGTAGAACCCTTCGTGGGTGGACCATGCCAGATGTTCGGAAAAACTGGCCGGATTCAGCCAATCGCAAAGATGTTTCAGGCGCTTCAGATGATCGGTGTCCAGCGGGCCGGCCCCGCCGATCGATAGGCCAACGCCATGCACCGATATGGGGAAGCGTTCGGCCAGATGGCGCAATTGGGCAATAGGACGACCACCGTCACCCATGTAGTTTTCGGCGTGGATTTCCAGCCATTCAACCGGCGTAGGGTTCTCCATAATCTCGGCAAAATGTTGGGGTTTATAACCTACACCTGGGGCATTGGGCAAGGTTTGGGACGGTGTGCTTTGGGTATCGAGCATTAGTGGCCCTGACTTGATATTGGCGTTTTGGATGTAAAAATGGCGCCTTCACATGTCCTGCAAAGGCGCCACAGATCGGTTTAGGACGGGATGTCGCGGTCCAGTTCTTCCAATGAGCCCATGCGGTCATCGGGCAGATCAATCGAGGCGCATGTGCCTGCGGGAACCATCGAAAACGCGTTACCCTGATAGTCGACACTCGAGGTGCCTGCGCATGTTGTACCCGCGCCTGCTTTGCAATCGTTCTGGCCAGCCAGCGCAACGCCATAGCATTTTTCCTTGGCGGCAGCGGCGGCAGGTGTGGTCGATTGGGCAGTTAGGGCAGCAGCGATAGCACCGGCAACAGCGAGGGATTTTACGTGGTATGACATTTAGAACTTCCTTTGTTACGTTTCCATTTGATCGCATGTCGGCGATGGGGGAAGGCTAACGAAAGAAGTTGCACACGGGCCACTCACATCGGCGTGTGTCACGGGCGCGTTATTAAATGTCAGGGGCATTGGGCGGGAATCGCCGGTTTTCACCCTCCCGCGCTGGAATGTTACAACGCGGGAGGGGTGATTGTTACAGTTTAGGCCAGATCGGGCGCTTTGGCTTCTTGCGAAAGGCTGCTGATGGCATCTTCCAGTGAAACGACTTTGGTCTGTTTTTCACCAAGGCGACGGATGGAAACGGTGCGTTCCTCGACTTCGCGCATGCCGATGGCCAGAATGGCGGGCACCTTGCCAAGGCTGTGTTCACGGACCTTGTAGTTGATCTTCTCGTTGCGGATGTCGGCCTCGGCACGCACACCGGCAGCCTGTAGCGCTGCAACGACTTCATGCACATAGTCATCCGCATCCGAAATGATCGAGGCCACAACCACCTGACGCGGGGCCAGCCAGAACGGCAGTTTGCCAGCAAAGCTTTCGATCAGGATGCCGATGAACCGCTCGAAACTGCCCAAGGTAGCGCGGTGCAGCATGACGGGGCGGTGTTTTGCGCCGTCCTCGCCGATATAGGTGGCATCCAGGCGTTCGGGCAGCACAAAATCCACCTGCAAGGTGCCGCATTGCCAATCACGGCCAATCGCATCGGTCAGCACGAATTCCAGTTTCGGGCCGTAAAACGCGCCTTCGCCGGGGTTCAGGGTGTATTCGGAACCGGCGGCATTTGTGGCGGCGATCAGGGCGGCTTCGGCTTTGTCCCAGACCTCGTCCGATCCGGCGCGGGTTTCGGGGCGGTCGGAAAACTTGACGCTGAATTCTTCAAAGCCGAGGTCTTTGTAGATCAGCGACAGGAAGTCGATGAAGCGTTTGGTTTCTTCCTCGATCTGGGCTTCGGTGCAGAAAATATGCGCGTCATCCTGCACAAACCCGCGCACCCGCATGATGCCGTGTAGGGCGCCGGAAGGCTCGTACCGGTTGCATGATCCGAATTCGGCCATGCGCAGCGGCAGGTCGCGATAGGATTTCAGACCCTGATTAAAGATTTGCACATGGCAGGGGCAGTTCATCGGTTTCAGCGCGTTCACCGATTTTTCGCGCGCGTGTTCCTCGTCCACCTCGACGATGAACATATGGTCCTGATATTTTTCCCAGTGGCCCGAGGCCTCCCACAGTTTACGGTCCACCACTTGTGGTGTGTTCACCTCGACATAGCCCGCCTGGTTCTGGCGGCGGCGCATGTAGTCTTGCAGTTCGGTGTAGATGCGCCAGCCGTTCGGGTGCCAGAAAATCTGGCCCGGCGCTTCTTCCTGCATATGGA
Organism: uncultured Marinosulfonomonas sp.; assembly: GCA_964538015.1. GTDB lineage: Bacteria > Pseudomonadota > Alphaproteobacteria > Rhodobacterales > Rhodobacteraceae > Profundibacter. The sequence goes on along the minus strand of CAZIDQ010000026.1, from coordinate 17,178 downwards.
ACAGGTCCATTTCGCGGCCCAGTTTGCGGTGGTCGCGTTTGGCGGCTTCTTCCAGCATGTGCAGGTGTTTTTTCAGATCGTTCTTGTTCTGGAAACCCACACCGTAAATCCGTTGCAACATGGCACGGTCGGAATCGCCGCGCCAATAGGCACCGGCGATGGACATCAGTTTGAAGCTGTCAGCAGGCACTTGCCCTGTGTTTTGCAAATGCGGGCCGCGGCACAGGTCCTGCCAGTCGCCATGCCAATACATGCGCAAGGGCTCGTCACCCGGAATGGCGTCGATCAGTTCCACCTTATAAGGTTCGTCATTGTCCTTGTAGAACTGCACCGCGCGGTCGCGATCCCAGATTTCTGTGCGCACCTCGTCCCGCTTGTTGATGATTTCCTTCATCTTCTTTTCGATCAGGGCAAGGTCTTCGGGCACAAATGGTTCTTCGCGGTCAAAGTCGTAATACCAGCCATCCTTGATCACGGGGCCGATGGTGACTTTGGTGTCGGGCCAGATTTCCTGCACCGCGCGGGCCATGATGTGGGCGCAGTCATGGCGGATCAGTTCCAGCGCCGGTTCCGCGTCCTTCATGGTGTTGATGGCGATTTGGGCATCTTCATTGATAGGCCATTGCAAATCCCAGTGCTGGCCGTTCACCGTGGCCGAGATGGCCTTTTTGCGCAGGGAATTCGAGATACCGGCAGCGATTTCGGCGGACGTGATACCGGCGTCAAAATCGCGTTTATTGCCATCGGGGAAGGTGAGTTGGATTTGGGCCATGATGCGGCGCTCCTCGTCGGTTTGGCGCCTACCAAGCGCCCGGTTGCGGGTATGGTTCGGGGTGTGTTTCGCGCTAATGGGCGGGGATGTCAACAGCCTGAGTTGCTGCGCAACGCTTTATATCTCGGCCCCATGAAGGGGCCTCGGGTTTGCCTGCGGCGCGGATATTTTTCGGAACAAAGATGGGGCTATCGTTTCAGGCGCTGGCGATACTGGGACGGGGACAGGCCGGTGTGGCGTTTGAACAGTTTGCGAAAGGCGCCTGCGTTTTCATAGCCGACGGAATAGGCGATCTGGTCGATTGGGGC
>CAZIDQ010000026.1:0-15998 GCA_964538015.1 uncultured Marinosulfonomonas sp. | reverse complement strand
GAAAGGCGCCTGCGTTTTCATAGCCGACGGAATAGGCGATCTGGTCGATTGGGGCGGGGGTGCTTTCAAGGGCGCGTTGGGCGGACTGGATGCGCAGATGCTGCACATAGGTGAGCGGCGTTAAGCCGGTGGCGCGTTCGAACCGGCGCAGGAAGGTGCGTTCGGTCAGGGCGACGGTTTTGGCCAGTTCGGCAATGCGGATCGGCGCGGCAAAGGTGCGTTCGATCAGGGATTGGGCCAGCTCAATCTGGTGGTCGCCGTGGTTCAGCGGCGGGTTGAAGGTGCGGTAGGGGCGTTGGTCGCGCCGGCCCGTGTCGGTGACAAAATGGCGCCCGACCTCGCGCATGATGGCGGGGCCCGAGAAATGCGCGATCAGTTCCAGCGCAAGATCAATCCACGACAGCAGCCCGCCCGCCGTAATAATGCGCCCATCACGGATCAGGATTTCGCCGGTATCTACTTTGGCCTTGGGAAAACGCGATTGCAGGTCATGTTCCAGCGCCCAGTGGGTGGTGACAGTGCGCCCGTCCAAAAGGTTCGCCGCGCCAAGGTAAAAGGCACCGGCGCAGGTTGAGGCGATCAGGCAGGTATCGGGCAGGGCACGCAGCCAGTCGATTATGGGCTGCGGCGGGGTCAGGTAGGCGTGATTGCCAAAGGCAGGCGGCAGGATCACCGCGTCAGGGGTGGTTTTCGGGGGTTGGCCGGTGGTCAGGGTGATGTCCGGCAGGCCATCACGTTGATGCAGCCGCGCGGTATAGGTGAACATTTCCTGCAGGCCGGCAACGGCGGCAAGTGATGCGCCGGGATAATCGAGCAGGGCAAGGTTGGGCATGGGTTGTCCTAAATGGCGCGGTTTATGTCAGATTTGACACTAACGGGGAATCATCTGGCAGGGCAAGCATGGGGGCACGTTGGTATGAAAAGGAGCGAAAAGATGCAGGCCTTGTTGATAGTGGATTTGCAGAATGACTACTTTGACGGCGGAAAATTTCCGCTGGTCGGGATAGACGCGGCGGCAAAAAATGCGGCGCGGGTTTTGGCGGCGTTTCGGGCGCAGGGATTGCCTGTGATCCACATCCGCCACGAGATTTTGCGCGAACCGGCACCGTTCTTTGCGCCGGATAGTGAGGGTGCCGAGATACACGAAACCGTTGCGCCCGAAAGTGGCGAGGTGGTGATCACCAAAAACTTCCCCAACAGTTTTCGCGAAACGGATTTGCAGGACCGGTTGCAGGCGCTGGGCGCAAGCGATCTGGTGATCATCGGCGCAATGAGCCATTTTTGCATTGATGCCACCACACGGGCGGCGGCGGATCTGGGCTATCGCTGCACCGTGGCCCATGATGCCTGCGCCACCCGCGATCTGGAATTTGACGGGGTTAAGGTGCCTGCCACGCAGGTTCATGCCAGTTTTATGGCGGCGCTTGCCATGGGATACGGCGCGTTATTGCCGAGTGATCAGGTGATTGCCCGATTGCAGGGCTAACAGGCGCGCGCTATGCTCCATGCCAATGGTAACGGGGGGCATCGCGATGAGTGATCCAAGCTATCTAGAGTGTAAAAATGGGCGGCGGATTGCCTATCACCAAACGGCGGGTAAAACCCCCGGCGTGGTGTTTCTGGGCGGGTTCAAATCCGACATGGAAGGCACCAAAGCGATCTATCTGCAGGATTGGGCCAAGGCGCAGGGGCGAGCGTTTTTGCGGCTGGATTATTCCGGGCACGGGCAATCGACGGGTGTGTTCGAGGAAGGGTGCATTGGTGAGTGGGCCGAGGATGCCCGCGCTGTGATCGAGGCGCGTTGCGAGGGGCCGCAGGTTTTGGTTGGCTCCAGCATGGGAGGTTGGATAAGTGCAATTCTTGCCCGCGAAATACCACAAAACATCGCCGGAATTGTTGGAATTGCAGCAGCGCCGGATTTTACCGAAGACAGCATGTGGGGCGATTTCAGCACTGCACAACGCGCCGAACTGATAAGCGAGGGGCGGGTGGCGCTGCCCTCGGAGTATGGTGAACCCTATATTATTACCCGCAAACTGATCGAGGACGGGCGCGAACAACTGGTGTTGCGCACCCCGCTGGATTTCCCGTTTCCGGTGCGCCTGTTGCAAGGGACGGCGGACGCGGATGTGGACCTGTCGGTGGCGTTGCGCCTGCTGGATCATGCGACGGGCGATGACATCCGTCTGACACTGGTCAAAGGGGCGGACCACCGGTTTTCGACGCCCGAATGCCTGACCTTGATCAAGGAAAGCGTTGAACAGGTGATCGCGACGGCAAGTTAGGCAGAAAACCGCGCTTTGGGCTTTGGTTCCCCATAGGCAAACGCGCGGCAATCGCCTATCGTGCCCACAAAACAATAAATCGAGCGAGAGACCATGGCCGAACCCCTGCTTTTGATCCCCGGAATGATGTGTGATGCGCGGATATATGCGCCCCAACTGACCGAGTTTTCGCGCGATCGGCCGGTGCATATTGCCTGTTTGCAACACAGTGAGTCGATCGAGGATATGGCGCAAGCTGTGTTGGCAACCGCACCGGAACATTTCGCGCTGGCAGGTCATTCTATGGGCGGGATCGTAGCGATGGAAGTGGTGCGGCGCGCGCCCGAACGGGTAACGCGGGTGGCATTGATAAGCACCAATTCGCAAGCCGAGCCACCGACAATCGCGGCTGAACGCGAACCGCAGATCGTGGGGGTTCTGGCCGGGCGTCTGGACGAGGTGATGCAGGATGTGATGCGGCCCGAGTATCTGGCCGAGGGGCCGCGTCGGGGCGATATTCTGACGTTGATAAGAAACATGGCGCTGGCGGTGGGCGAAGGCGAATTCGTGCGTCAGTCGCGGGCGTTGCAACGGCGGCAGGATCAGCAGAAAACGCTGCGTAAAATTCGCATGCCTGCAATGGTGCTGTGCGGGGCGGAAGATACGTTAACCCTGCCGCGCCGCCATGAATTTATGTCTGAACTGATCCCCTATGGAAAATTGCAGATTATCGCGGGTGCCGGACATATCCCGATGCTGGAAGCCCCCGAAGCCACAAACGCGGCCTTGCGTGAATGGCTGAACGAACCACTGGTGTTGCGCTAAGGGCGGACAGCACCTAGGCTGGCAGTATAGATAGGGAACAAGAGACCAATTATGGTTGCTACCACAGGCCGCATAACCCTTTGGGGAATAGAGGTTTTCATCGCTACGGCGGATGAGAGGTCGATCTCGGCGGCGGCAAGGCGGCTGGAGGCGAGCCCGTCCGCGGTGAGCCAGCAGTTGACCAATCTGGAAACGGCGCTGGGTGCCACACTGCTAAACCGCAATGCCCGCCCTGTGTCGCTAACCCCGTCCGGTGAAATTTTTCGCAAACGCGCGCAGGTGATTTTGGACGAGGCCTTGCAGGCGCAGGCCGAACTGGCGATGCCGGATATGTCGGCGCTAACGCGGTTCCGATTAGGAATGATCGAGGATTTTGACGCCGATGTCACCCCACGCCTGCTGGCCGATATGGCGGTGGAATTGCGCGGCTGCCAGTTTTTGCTGGAAACCGGTGCCAGCCACCGTTTGTTCGATTTGCTGGACAGCCGCGCGCTGGACGTGGTTGTGGCGGCGGATATGGGGGCTTCGGCAGACGGGATGGAGGTGCATCCGCTGTTGACCGAACCCTTTGTGGCGGCTGTGCCCAAGGGGATGATCGACGTGGGTGGGGATGTGTTGGCGCAGCTGAAATCGCTGCCGCTGATCCAGTATACCCAACGCCACCACATGGGCCGCCAGATAGCAGCGCATCTGGCGCGGCAGAATTTGAAACTGGCGCAGCGGTTCGAGCTGGACAGCTATCATGCGATCATGGCGATGGTGGCGGCGCAGGCGGGGTGGACGATCCTTACGCCGCTGGGATATTTGCGCGCGCGGCGGTTCCACGGTGCGGTGGAGATGATCGAACTGCCGTTTGACCCGTTGACCCGCAGCATATCGCTGACCGCGCGTCGGGATGTGTTGCAGGATATGCCGCAGGACGTGGCCGCGCGGCTTCGTTTGTTGTTGCAGGAAATGATCGTCGATCCGGCCATCAAGGCGCTGCCGTGGATTGCACGTGACCTTAAGGTTTTGAAATAACGTCGGAAACCGGCGCTCCGTTTTGCCAGACGGCGGTCAGGTACAGGTCATCATCCAGATGGACGAAATTGGCAACGCCATCGGAAACCAGTTGGCCGACCTGCATGTTTTGCAGCATCTTTGCAGGCTTCGAGGTGGCCATTCTCAAGGCTTCATCCGGTGACACGCCTACTTTGGAAGTCATGAACCGCAAGGCCGTCGGCATATTCAGGTCGGCCCCCGCCAAGGTGCCATCCGCCAGTGTTAACCGCCCGTCACGCCGGTAGATCGTGCGGCCGTCCAAAGTGAACTCCGTAATATCCGAGCCAACAGTGGACATAGCATCTGTCACCAGAAACACCGCCGCAGGTCCCTGTTTTGCAGCCAAAGCGGTGCGGATACTGGCGGCACAAACATGAATGCCGTCGGCAATCAGGCCGGCGTGCAGGGTTGGGGTGTCCAGCGCGGCGCCGACCAGACCCGGTTCGCGGCCGGTAAACTGGCTCATTGCGTTGAACAGATGGGTGGCGCAGGTGGCCCCGTGGGCGGCGGCGGTTTTGCAAACGTCATAAGGCGCATCACTATGGCCCAGCGAGATGTGCACACCTGCATCGGTCAGTGTTGTGATTTGCTCGGGTGTGACGCTTTCGGGCGCAACAGTCACCAGCAATATCGGCAGGCGTTTCACGGCATTCAGCAGCAGGGCCATATCCGCTGGCTCCATCTTGCGGATCAGGTCGGGGTTGTGCGCCCCTTTGCGGGCAACCGACAGATGCGGGCCTTCGATGTGCAACCCGATGATGCCGGGGACATGGGTGGCAATTGCCTGTTCTACAGCATCAATCGCAGCGCGGACATGTTCGGGCGTGTCGGTGATCAGGGTGGGCAACAGGGACGTGGTGCCGCAGCGGGCGTGGGCCTGTGCGATGGTGCGCAGGGTTTCGACGGTCTGGGCGCTGTTGAACAACACTCCGCCGCCGCCGTTCACTTGCAGATCGACGAAACCGGGGGCGATGGTGCCGCCGGGCAAGGGGTGGATTTCGGCGTCTGCCGGAATATCGGTGATGGATAAAATCCCGGCAAAACTATCGCCATCCACCAGCAGGGCGGCGTCTTTGTGGCGGTTGATGCCGTCGAAAATATCGGCACCGGTATAAGCGGTCACACTCATCTGGTTTCGGTCACTTTTTTCAGGTGGCGCGGGGCGTCGGGGTTGATCCCGCGCGAGGTGGCAAGGCGTTCAACCATCGCATAAAACGAAGTGATCAGCGTGAGTGGATCGGTCAGCGGATGATTGGTGCGGATGTGTTCCAGCCGCTGGGCGGTTTTGCATTTGTCCGAGGTCACGAACACCTTTGCGCCCTTGGCAGCGATGGCATCGGCCACTTCGACCAAAGCATCTTCGGCGGCATCCGCAGCGGTCAGGCCCAGTACGGGGAAATCCGCACCGACGATGGACACGGGCCCGTGCAGCACCTCGGCCGAGGAATAGGATTCGGCGTGGATCTGGCAGGTTTCCTTGAATTTCAGCGCCGCTTCGTTTGACATGGCCCATGACGGCCCGCGCCCAAGGGTGAAGATCGACGATTGCCCGTTCAGCGCGTCGCGCAGGTTGGGCCAGTGGGTTTGACAGGCCTGTTCCAATTGTGCGGGCAGGGCGCGGATGGCGGCTGTCAATTCAACATCGTTTTTCCAGCGGGCCAACAACAGTAGGGCGGCAACGGCGGAATTGACGAATGTTTTGGTGGCCGCAACGCTAAGTTCCGGTCCGGCGTGGATGTTGATGGTGCACGCGCTGGCCTTGGCCAAAGGGGATGTCGGATCATTGGTGATGGCCAGCGTCAACGCGCCCTGATCGGTGGCGGAACCGGCCATGGCCACGATGTCGGGGCTTTGACCCGATTGCGAGATCGAGATGCATCCAGCACCTTTCAGTTTCAGCGGCGCATCATAGATCGAGGCGATGGATGGCCCCAGGGATGCCACCGGCACGCCCAGCAGTAATTCGCTGGCGTATTTCAGATAGGTTGCCACATGATCGGACGATCCACGCGCAACGGTGGCCAGAAATGCGGGGTCGCTCTGGCGCAGGGTTTCGGCTGCGGCGTCGATATCGGGCAGGCCACGCGTCAGCAGGCGGTCCACCGCATCAGGAATTTCCAGCACTTCGCGGCGCATTTTTGTCATGGTGTCTTGCATCAGGTGCCCTTGCTGTTTGACAGGCGCAACTCGGCCACGAAATCATAGGCATCGCTGCGGTAAATGGATCGGGTAAATTCGACAACGCGCCCCTCGGGTAGATACGAGGTGCGCTCGATCTTTAGGCCCGCGGTGTGGGGTTCGACATCCAGCAGATCGGCGTCGCGGTCATCCAGATTGATCGCGGTGATTTTCTGGATCGCGCGCACGGGCCGGTGCCCGCTGGCATCCAGCGCGGCATATAGGGAATCCTGCACCAGCGTCGGATTGGGCAGCACATCGACGGGCAAAGACGCGCGTTCAATCGCCATCGGTCGCCCGTCCGCCATGCGCAGGCGGGCAAGGCGGGAAACGGAATCGCCCGCACTTAAACCCAGTGCGACCACCTCTTCGGGCGAGGGCAGGAACAGCCCGCGTTCCAGCCACAGGGCTTTGGTCTCCATCCCGCGGCGCGACATGTCTTCGGTGAATGATGTCAATTGCGACAGCGATTGTTCCACCCGTGGCGGGCGCGAGGCAACGAAGGATCCTGATCCGTGCCGCTGCACCACCGCGCCATCATCGGCCAGCGCCTGAATGGCCTTGCGCACAGTGACGCGTGAAAGGTCGGTCAGTGCGGCGAGTTCGCGTTCAGAGGGCAGGGGGGTGTCGGGTTGCAGCAAGCCGCTGTCGATTGCCTGATCCAGACGGCGGCGCAGTTGCAGGTATCGCGGGCCGGATGCCGGCGCCAGCCAGTTTTCCGGCTTCAGGAATTCGTCCATCTTCATCGTGTATCCTCCATGCGTGCCGCCAACAGCAACGCTCCATCAAGGGCTGTGCCTTTGGGTTCGACCACATGTGCCGCAAAGCTCGAGGGTAGAAATTCGGTATAATGCGGACCCAGACCGCCCGTCAGGCATAATGGCTCGTCCGGGCGATAGCCAAGGGTGTTCAGCGCCTTGACGATATAGTCCGCCCCGTCGCGCATTAGCGAAGTAGCAATCAGATCACCGCGCGCAGCCGCCGCAACCACCAGCGGGGCAAGGTGGCCGAATTCGGCGGGCGTTGCACCGTTGCTGAACTCGTAAACCTTATGGGCGTTATCATCATAACGGGCCAGTGTTTCGCGAGTTAGGTCGCTGTGGGGCTCAACCCCTTCGGAACACAGGATCACCTGCTTTAACAGATTGTGACCCAGCCACGCGCCAGACGCCTGATCGCCCAGCCGAAATCCCCAACCGCCGATATAATCCGTTGTATCGCCAGTGCTGCGGGCAACAAAGGAACCGGTGCCAATCGCTGCAACCGCCCCGTCGCCCCCTGCCAAAGCGCCGGTGACAGTGGTGATCCGGTCTTCGACCACTTTGGCCTGCGCAAACGGTAAAACACCGGCGATAAAATCCGCATCATTTGCATCGCGGATGCCCGCAAGGCCGATAAAGGCGCGGGCTGTCTTTAGCGCGGCCGGGTCCAGTCCGGCGTCAAGGCAGGCAGCGTCAATTGCAGCCAGAATATTGTCGCGTGCTTCTTGCGGGGTATAGGTCGGATTGGCGGGGCCGCCCTTGGCTGCACCAAGGAGATTGCGGTCTGCATCAGCAATGGCCACGCGGCAGCCTGTACCGCCGCCATCGATTCCCACAAGGATTGCGTTGTTTTGATCCATCATACCAATACCTTTATAATACCTCTTGCCAAAATGGAAGGCAGGAAACAGCCCATTTTAGGGAATTTACCAAAGGTAGCGCAATATTTACCTAAATATCATTGGGGATAGACAAAAGGTATTAAAGAGGTATTATTTAGGCGAGAGTTTACGGGGGAATCACATGGCGCTGCCACAGACCGAAGCGGTTACAGCAGATGTTTCCGGCATTGATACGATGCCGGATGCCGCCATTCTGACTCGTATTCTGGCGGGGCAGGCGGCGGCTGTGGCGGTTGTGGAAACGGCAATGGTGCCGATTGCAGCTGCGGCAGAAATGATGGCCCGAACGCTGCGCGGGGACGGCCGTCTGGTCTATGTGGCCGCTGGATCTTCGGCATTGATGGCTGTTTCTGACGGGGTGGAACTGGGCGGGACATTCGGCATTGCGCCTGATCGTATCCGGCTGTTGATGGCGGGGGGGCTGCCAGTGGATGCGGCGATGCCCGGTCATACCGAAGATGACGTAAGCCAAGCCGAAATGGCAGCAAAAGGCATCCGTTCGGACGATGTGGTGATTGCGGTTACGGCCAGCGGCAGCACGCCCTACCCCTGCACCATTTCGAAACTGGCCCAAAAGGCGGGTGCGCGCACCATCGGCATTGCCAATAATGCAGACGCGCCGCTGTTTGCGACATCGGATATTGCTATCCACCTGCCCACCCCGCCCGAAGTGATCGGCGGATCAACCCGTCTGGGTGCAGCCACAGCGCAAAAGGCGGCGTTGAACATGATGTCTACCCTGATGGGGGTTAAACTGGGCCACGTTTACGACGGCATGATGGTGAACCTGCTGGCCGACAACACAAAACTGCAAGCGCGGGCGGCGGGGATGGTTTCGGCCATTGCCGGTGTCGATGCAGCACAGGCAACCGACTGTTTGCGCAAGAGCTGCGGCGCGGTGAAATCTGCCGTGCTGTTGGCCGTGGGCGTCGAAAGCTGGGCCAAAGCCGAAGCAATGCTGGCCGAGGCCAACGGCAATCTGCGCGTGGCGCTAACCAACCACGGATTTTACGAATGACGACTTGCGAACAACTATTTAACCAAGGGAGAAATAACATGAAACTGAAACTAGGTATGGCGCTCATGGCCACAACCATTCTGGGCTCGGCTTTTGCCGCCGCAGCCGAGGACGTGACCATCACAATCGAAAGCTGGCGCAATGACGACCTGACCATCTGGCAGGACAAAATCATTCCGGCGTTCGAGGCAACGCACCCCGGCATCAAGGTGAAATTCACCCCCACAGCGCCGGCAGAATATAACGCCGCCCTGAACAGCAAACTGGATGCCGGTTCTGCTGGTGATATGATCACCTGTCGTCCGTTCGACGTATCGCTGGCGATCTATGAAAAAGGCCAGCTGGCTGATTTGTCCGGTCTGGAAGCAATGAACAGCTTTGGTTCGGTCGCCAAATCCGGCTGGAGCACCGATGACGGATCGGCCACATTCTGTGTGCCGATGGCCTCGGTGATCCACGGGTTCATCTATAACAAAGACGCCTTCAAGGAACTGGGCATCGACGTGCCCGCGACCGAGGATGATTTCTTTGCTGCGCTGGATAAGATCAAGGAAGACGGCAACTATATCCCGATGTCGATGGGCACCAACGACCAGTGGGAAGCCGCAACAATGGGTCTGTACAACATCGGCAGCAACTACTGGAAAGGCGAAGAGGGCCGCTTGGCGCTGATCGACGGTTCCGGCAAGGTTACCGATCAGGGTTGGGTCGATGCCTTTGCATCGCTGGCCAAATGGGGTCCATATCTGGGTGATGGCTATGAAGCCCAGACATATCCTGACAGCCAGAACCTGTTCACTCTGGGTCGTGCAGCAATCTATCCTGCCGGATCATGGGAAATCAGCGGCTTTAACACGCAGGCCGATTTTGAAATGGGCGCGTTCTATCCGCCGGTTAAGGCCGCGGGCGATACCTGCTACATTTCGGATCACACCGATATCGCGATGGGCATGAATGCCGCTAGCGCGCATCCGGAAGAAACCAAAGCGTTTTTGAACTGGATGGGGTCTGAAGAGTTTGCATCATTGTATGCCAACGCGCTGCCCGGCTTCTTCTCGTTGTCCAACCACACGGTTGCAATGGAAGACCCGCTGGCACAGGAATTCGTAAGCTGGCGTGGCAAGTGCGAAAGCACGATCCGCCCGACCTACCAGATCCTGTCGCGTGGCGAGCCAAATCTGGAAACCGAAATGTGGAACGCATCGGTTGCCGTGATCAAAGGGGCCGAAACCCCCGAAGCCGCAGCAGCCCGTATGCAAGAAGGTCTGTCCAGCTGGTATGAACCGCAGAAATAAGCGGTTGATTTAAACGAAAATATCCCGGCCGGTACAAATCGGCCGGGGTAAATTTTGGGGGAAAGCATGGAAACGACGCGTAAACCATCGCGGATCAAGTGGCATATCGTTGTGTTTTTGGCACCGGCGGTTCTGGTCTATTCGGCGGTGATGATTTTCCCATTGTTCAACACCTTGCGGCTGGCGCTGTATGACAACGTCGACAATGTTCGGGTGTTTGTCGGGCTTGAGAACTTCCGCACCCTGTTTGGCACCACGCTGTGGTCGGAACGGTTCTGGAATGCGCTGGGCAATAATTTCTGGTTTTTTCTGGTACACATGTTGGTGCAAAACCCGATTGGCATTGCCTTGGCGGCGATCCTGTCCAGTCCGAAACTACGCTTTGCCGCCGGTTATCGCACCGCAATTTTCATCCCGACGATCCTGTCATTTGTGATTGTCGGTTTCGCATGGAAACTGATCCTTTCCCCCATCTGGGGAATCGCACCGTCGATGCTGGATATTGTCGGCCTGAAATCCTTGTTTGCCCCGTGGTTGGGCAAAGAGGAATACGCGCTGACCACGCTTGCGCTGATCTCGGTCTGGCAATTTGTCGGCATCCCGATGATGCTGATCTACGCTGCCCTTCTGTCGATCCCCGAGGAAGTTCTGGAAGCCGGTGAATGTGACGGCGTGACCGGCATGGCGGCGTTTTGGAAGATCAAGCTGCCGCTGATCCTGCCGTCGATCGGTATCATTTCGATCCTGACGTTTGTTGGCAATTTCAACGCTTTCGACCTGATCTATACCGCGCAAGGCGCGCTGGCGGGGCCGGATTATTCCACCGATATTCTGGGCACGCTGATGTATCGCACCTTCTTTGGCTTTCAATTGCAATTGGGTGATCCGCACATGGGATCGGCCATCGCGTCGGCTATGTTCGGCATTATCCTGATCGGCGTGTGTTTCTACCTGTTCGCCATCCAGACGCGGCTACGCCGCTATCAGTTCTAGAGGGCCGGGATATGAACAAAGCACGCCGCAACCTGAAAACAACCTTTGCCGCACATGCGATATTGCTGACCTATACTGCAATCGCGCTGTTTCCGGTGTTTGTGATCCTGATCAACAGCTTCAAGGCGCGTAAGGCGATCTTTCGCCATCCGCTGTCCTTTCCCAATTCCGAAACCTTCAGCACCATCGGCTATGAAACCGTGTTCAAACAGGGCGATTTCTTCCTCTATTTCCAGAACTCGATGATTGTCACGGTGGCCAGCCTGTTCTTTATTCTGCTGTTCGGGGCCATGGCCGCTTTTGCGTTGGCCGAATACCGGTTCAAGGGCAATACGCTAATGGGCCTATATCTGGCGCTGGGCATTATGATCCCGATCCGTATCGGTACCGTGGCCATTCTGGAAATGATGGTGTCCAGCGGGTTGGTGAACACGCTGACAGCGCTGATTCTTGTTTATACCGCGCAGGGGTTGCCGCTGGCGGTGTTCATATTGTCGGAATTCATGAAACAGGTCTCGGATGACCTGAAGAACGCAGGCCGGATCGACGGGCTGTCAGAATACGCTATCTTTGGCCGCCTGGTGTTGCCGCTGGTGCGCCCGGCGATGGCGACAGTGGCGGTGTTCAACATGATCCCGATCTGGAACGATCTGTGGTTTCCGCTGATTTTGGCACCGGGCGAGGGGACAAAAACCCTGACTCTGGGCTCGCAAGTATTCATCGGCCAGTTCGTCACCGACTGGAACGCCGTTTTGTCGGCGCTGTCGATGGCCATCATTCCGGTGATGCTGCTTTACGTCGTGTTCTCGCGTCAGCTGATCCGCGGCATTACATCGGGGGCGGTGAAATGATCCGCGTGCTGGTGGCAGGTCTGGGGAATATGGGGCGCAGCCACGCGTTGGCTTATCATGCGCATCCGGATGCCGAAATCGTCGGATTGGTGAACCGCTCCGAGGTGGATCTGCCCGCTGAATTGCAGGGCTACCCCCGCTACCAAACCCTAACCGAAGCGCTGAATGCCACCACCCCCGATCTGGTTTGCATCGCCACCTACACCGACAGCCACGCCGATTACGCCGTGGCCGCGATGCAGGCGGGCGCGCATGTGTTCATTGAAAAACCTCTGGCTGCCACCGTGACTGATGCGCGCCGTGTGGTGGACACGGCCAAACGGCTGAACCGCAAGCTGGTGGTCGGCTATATCCTGCGCCACCACCCCAGTTGGCAGCGGCTAATCAAAGAGGCCCGCGCGCTGGGCGGCCCCTATGTGTTTCGCCTGAACCTGAACCAGCAAAGCAGTGGCGCGACATGGGACGTGCACAAGGCGCTGATGGACAGCACCAGCCCGATTGTTGATTGCGGTGTGCATTATGTCGATGTGATGTGCCAGATCACCGATGCCCACCCCGTCCGCGTGCATGGTATGGGCCTGCGCCTGACCGATGAAATTGCGCCCGATATGTATAACTACGGCCAGTTTCAGGTGGTGTTCTCTGATGGCTCGGTCGGCTGGTACGAGGCAGGTTGGGGGCCGATGATCTCGGAAACTGCCAGCTTTGTAAAAGATATCATATCGCCCGCCGGATCGGTGTCGATTGTCGGGGCGGATGCCAGCGATACAGACGATATCGACAGCCACACACGGGTGGGCGGGTTGAAACTGCACACCCTGTCGGGCGACGAAATGATTGATTTGCCGGATGAGCCCGGCCACCAGCAACTGTGCGACGCCGAGCAGGAATTCATGCTGGCCGCCATCAAAGATAACATCGACCTGACCCGCCACATGCAGGACGCTTTGGCGTCGCTGGAAATCTGTCTGGCAGCGGATGAAAGTATCCGCACAGGACAGGTCATTGAATTGAAAGAGGATGCTTGAATGACAGCCCTTCGTTTGCAAAAAATCTGTAAATCCTTTGGTTCGGTCAAGGTGTTGCACGACATTGACCTGACCGTCGAGGATGGTGAATTCGTGGTATTCGTCGGCCCGTCCGGCTGTGGTAAATCCACCCTGCTGCGGGTGATTGCGGGACTCGAGGATGCGACATCCGGCAGCGTGGAAATTGCGGGTCACGATGTCACAACCACCCCGCCCGCCAAACGCGGCATCGCGATGGTGTTCCAGTCCTACGCGCTTTATCCGCACCTGACCGTGCGCGGCAATATGGAACTGGGGCTGAAACAGGCCAAAATGGACAAAGCCGAGATTGCCGAGCGGGTGACCGAGGCCAGCCGCATGTTGTCACTGGACGACTACCTCGAACGCCGCCCATCGGAGCTGTCCGGTGGTCAGCGCCAGCGGGTTGCCATCGGCCGCGCCATCACCCGCGAACCGGAATTGTTCCTGTTTGACGAACCCCTGTCCAATCTGGACGCCGCCCTGCGGATGAACACCCGCATTGAAATCGCCAACCTGCACCGCACCATCGACAGCGCCATGGTCTACGTCACCCACGATCAGATCGAGGCAATGACACTGGCCGACCGTATCGTGGTTCTGCGCGACGGGCGTGTGGAACAGATCGGCAGCCCGATGGAGCTGTATAATGATCCCGACAATCAGTTTGTCGCCAGCTTTATCGGCTCGCCCGCGATGAATTTCGTAAAATCATGGGCTTATGGCTTTGAAAAAGGGTTCATGATGGGGGTTCGTCCCGAACATATGACAATTGTCGAGGGCGGGCGTCTGTCCGGAGTGATTACCCACGTTGAACATCTGGGTGCAGAAACCAACCTGCTGATTGAGCTGGATACCGACGATACCCTGACGCTGCGCCTGTTTGGCCAGTATACTTACGAAGTCGGGCAAAAGGTCGGGGTCGATTTTGATGATGCCAATGCGCTGTTCTTTGACGAAGACGGCCAGCGCATTCGCTGACCCCCCTTCTTCTTTTCCCAAATACCTGCGCCGCAGGCAAAACGTGCGCCCCGTCAGGGGCGCGCGGGGTGACGCGCGTAGCGCGGCACAACTCCTAAATCAGTTTCACTTGCGTTCCAACCTTGGCCAGATCAAACAATTCGGCAATCTGGTCATTATACAGCCCGATACACCCGTTCGATGATCGCCGTCCGATCTTGCGCGTGTCGTTTGTGCCGTGGATGCGATAATACTGCCAGCTAAGATACAGCGCATGTGTCCCCAGCGGGTTTTCCGGCCCCGGCCCGACATAATCGGGCCATTCTGGATTGCGTGCCTTCATCGACGCCGTTGGCCGCCATGACGGGCCAACCACTTTGCGAATAATGCTGCTATAGCCGCGGCGGGTTAGATCATCGGTCATCGGCACCGAACTGGGATAGATTTTATAGATGCTTTCATCTTCGGACCAATACTGAACCATCCGCGATATCGTGTCCGCCAGAATAACGCCGTGCTTCAGGCTGTCGAAATGGTCTTGCCAGCGCTGTGGTCGAAACGACGAAATATTACGCCGTGTTCCGTTTGCGGACTGTGCCAACAGGGCCGGTGCCGGGAATGCTCCAAGGGCCGCCACCCCCAGCAATACTGCGCGTCTGGATGTTTTTCTGCTCATCAACTGCTCCTGCTCGTAATTTTTCTTTTATGAACCGTGTAATCAGCCCATAAGAGGTTCCAGCGCTGGCAGGTAAAGCTGTGATGCGTTCACAATGAAGTGAGAGACAAGGCGGGGTTTTGTTCGGATATCAATAAATTTCTTGACCGAATGATAAAGAACCTACACCCTTACGTCACATTGCCACTTGGGAGGATGAAATGGGAATTCTAAGAACATGGACTAGGCGCACGGTGCTTGCATCGTTTGTCGCGGCCGGGACGATGATGTCCGCCGGCGCTGCGCTTGCCGACAAGGTCAAAGTTGCGGGAATATTCACGCTGCCGGTTGAACAACAGTGGATCAGCCGTATCCACATCGCTCTGGTTGCCGCCGAAAAACGCGGCGATATCGAATATGTCTATTCCGAAAATGTTGCCAACACCGATTATGAACGCGTGATGCGCGAATATGCCGAAGGTGGCCAGCAGTTGATCGTTGGCGAAATCTTTGGTCTGGAACGCGCCGCCCGCAAGGTGGCCGCAGATTACCCCGAAACCGCATTCCTGATGGGCTCGTCTTTCGAGCCAGCGGGCGACAACCTGTCGGTTTTCGATAACTGGATCCATGAGCCCGCCTATCTGTCGGGCATGGCGGCAGGTGCTGCCAGCAAATCCAATGTAATCGGTATGGTCGGGGGCTATGCCATCCCCGAAGTGAACCGTTTGATGAACGCCTTCATGGACGGCGCGCGGGAAACCAATCCTGACGTCAAGTTCCTCGTGAACTTTATCGACAGCTGGTACGATCCACCCAAAGCCAAGGAAAGCGCATTCGCGATGATGGATGCCGGGGCTGATCTGATGTACGCCGAGCGTTTTGGTGTATCCGATGCCGCAGTTGAGCGTGGCGTGAAGGCGATCGGCAACGTGATCGACACGGCTGGCGACTATCCGAACACGATATTGTCGTCTGCCCTTTGGCATATGGAGCCAACCATAGACAAAGCAATTGCGGCGGTGGCTGACGGTTCCTACAAAGCCGAGGATTATGGCCAGTATAGCTATATGAAGCACGGTGGCGGTTCTGTTGTGGTGGACGAATCCCTTGTCCCAGCTGATGTTCTGACTGCGATCAAAGCCAAAGAAGCGGCGATTCTGGATGGGTCTTTCGTTGTTAAAGTGAACAACGACGAACCCGTTTCCGACA
>CAZIDQ010000025.1:3935-22790 GCA_964538015.1 uncultured Marinosulfonomonas sp. | reverse complement strand
CTCTTCCCCCACTTCCGACTTGATCCAGCCTTGCCTGCCGTTGACCGCCCCCCTGCCACGCTTGCGGCCTCGACGACAGACTGCCGCGCCATGGGGTCGTCCAATACGGCCAGTTCCACCGCTTCCAGTCGGCGCACTTCGTCGCGCAGGCGGGCGGCCTCTTCGAACTCCAGATTTTCGGCGGCTTTGCGCATGTCGCCCCGCAGTGCTTCCAGATGGGTTGCCAGATTTTCGCCGATCATCGGTTTATCCACGGTGGCGGTGATGCGGGACATGTCGGTGTCGCCGTCATACAACCCCGATAGCACGTCGCCGACGTTCTTTTTAACTGTCGCCGGCGTGATGCCGTGTTTCTCATTATAGGCGATCTGGCGGGTGCGGCGGCGTTCGGTTTCATTCATCGCGCGCTCCATGCTGCCGGTGATCCGGTCGGCATACATGATCACGCGCCCTTCGACATTACGCGCCGCCCGCCCGATGGTCTGCACCAGCGAGGTTTCGGAGCGCAAGAAGCCCTCTTTATCCGCGTCCAGAATGGCCACCAGCGCACATTCGGGAATATCCAGCCCCTCGCGCAGCAGGTTGATGCCGACCAGCACGTCGAACGCCCCCAGCCGCAGGTCGCGCAGGATTTCGATGCGCTCCAGCGTGTCGATGTCGCTGTGCATATAACGCACGCGGATGCCCTGTTCGTGCAGGTATTCGGTCAGGTCTTCGGCCATGCGTTTGGTCAGGGTGGTGACCAGCGTGCGCTGTCCTTTGGCGGCGATTTTGCGCACCTCGTCCAGCAGATCGTCGACCTGCATTTCGACGGGGCGAATTTCCAGCACGGGTTCCAGCAGGCCAGTGGGGCGGATCACCTGTTCGACAAACACGCCGCCTGATTGCTCTAGCTCCCAGTTTTGCGGGGTGGCGGATACAAAGACGGATTGCCCCCGCATCGCATCCCATTCTTCGAATTTCAGCGGCCGGTTGTCCATGCAGGACGGCAGGCGGAAGCCGTGCTCAGACAGGGTGAATTTGCGCCGGTAGTCGCCTTTGTACATGCCGCCGATCTGGGGCACGGAAACGTGGCTTTCGTCGGCGAAAACGATGGCGTTGTCGGGGATGTATTCAAACAGGGTGGGGGGCGGCTCGCCCGGGGCGCGGCCGGTCAGGTAGCGGGAGTAGTTCTCGATACCGGCGCAAAAACCCGAGGCTTCCAGCATTTCCAGATCGAAGCGCGTGCGTTGCTCCAGCCGCTGTGCTTCCAGCAGTTTGCCCTCAGTGTTGAAATATTCCAGCCGCACGCGCAGTTCTTCCTTGATGTGTTTGATGGCCTGCAAAAGGGTCGGGCGCGGGGTGACGTAATGCGAATTGGCGTAAACCCGCACCTTGTCCAGCGTGGCGGTTTTGGCGCCGGTCAGGGTGTCGAATTCGGTGATCCCTTCCAATTCATCCCCAAAGAAGGACAAGCGCCAACCACGATCCTCGAGGTGGCTGGGCCAAATTTCGAGGCTGTCGCCGCGCACACGGAAGGTGCCACGGGCAAATGCATTGTCGTTGCGTTTATACTGCTGGGCAATTAGCCCCTGCATGATCTCGCGCTGGTCGTATTCCTGCCCGGTCACCAGATCCTGCGTCATCGCGGTATAGGTTTCGGGGGAACCGATGCCATAGATGCAGGACACGGATGCCACGATGATCACGTCATCGCGTTCCAGCAACGAACGAGTGGCGGAATGGCGCATCCGGTCGATTTGTTCGTTAATGGCGCTGTCTTTTTCGATGAAGGTATCGGTGCGGGCAACGTAGGCCTCGGGCTGATAGTAATCATAGAAGGACACGAAATATTCGACCGAATTTTCGGGAAAGAACCCCTTCATTTCGCCATACAGCTGGGCTGCAAGGGTTTTGTTGGGGGCAAGGATGATCGCGGGGCGCTGGGTTTCCTCGATCACTTTGGCCATGGTGAATGTCTTGCCGGTGCCGGTTGCACCCAGCAACACCTGATTGCGTTCACCCGAATTGATGGCTTGGCTCAATTCCTTGATTGCGGCAGGTTGGTCGCCCGCGGGCTCAAACTCGCTGTGCATAACAAAGCGTTTGCCGCCTTCGAGTTTCTTACGCGGTTCAGGGGTGTTTTGCTGCATGGGATGATTCCTATCTGGACCGCCAGTTTTGATCTGTTTTTGTTCTTCTGCAAGGGGGTGGTTTAGCGCGGTGCGATTTTCGCATGTTTTTAAGGGAAAATGCGGCAAGTTTTATCAAATAGTTAAAACTATAGGAAGATTTTTAGACACTTTGTCACAACCAGAGGGGTATTTTTTTGTTGCCAGCCCGAAAAACTATGCTTAACGTGAGGGGGCAAGCAGAAGAACTGATTGTCGATCAAGCGCACACCCACCCCACCCTCGCTCCCTAGCACTTGATCGACAATTGCTTGCTTTTCCCAGTACGACGCAGGCGATGCGGTGAAACTACTGGTGGGTTTGCGTTTGGCCGGATATGGCCGCTTCCCAACTTTTCAATGTCCCGAATGATTGCACCGTGTATTGGGCAGCCGATGTTTCAAATTGTGGAAAAAGCGCAAGCAGTTCGTCGCGCTGGGCAGGATCAAGCGATTTCAGCGCATCCTTGCCGGGAAAAAAGCTTTCGCTGGGGCTGTTGTTGGCAAAGATAATCTGGTGCTGATCAAAGAACAGATGAAAATAATCAACAGCCTGATCCGGCATAACAACAAAGGCATTTTCATAGCTATGCGAGATATCCTTGGCTTTGACCAGAAACGCGTTGGCACCATAGTGCAGATCGAACATCGGGTCACTTAGCAACATTCTGTGTTGTTGTGAAACCAGCAGGTCGCGAGCGGGATCATTGACGGATAACGCGCCGGATTTGATACAGACAGGGCGCAGGTTTGGTTGTTGCTTCAGGCGTTCCTTGGAAACGTGGCTATGGCCGATCCAGCGTATTTTTTGTGCGCCGTGGTCTTTGGTCTGGGCCAGATCGCCGACACGCAAATCCTGCACCGGTATTTCACCTTCCGGTGTGGCAATCAGTGTTCCGGCAACAAAGCAGGTGACAGATGTGCCTTCGGTAAAGGCGCCATCAATGCGGTTTCCCCAGATGTCCCACTGGATTGACCTAGAGCCCGCCGCGGCGGGGATGTTGGTCGAGGTTGCGCCGGATGCCGGCCCGTCGGTTGCGGTGATGTTGGTCGTGCCGCCGCCGATATCAACGAATGACAGCACATTTGCGGGGGCAACCAGACTGTTATCCACAAAGGCGACGGCCTCGGCTTCGTTGCTACCGGTCGTATGATCCGGGTCGGTAACCCGGGTGTCGACGGTATAGACGTAATACCCCGTTACGGCGTCTATGGTGACGGTTACACCGGGATCAGTCAAAGTGAACGATGATCGAACGGTTCCATCGCTCTGGTATGTCGCAATCTGGAAATCGCCTGCACGTGCGGCTTCGGTCGGGGATAGGGTGACTTCCAGAAATTCTGGATTACCGCTGCCGTTGGCGTACGAGTTTTTGTAGTGGATTTCAGATAGGAATGCCATTTTTCATACTTTTCATAACATGCTACGCCAGAATCTTGCTTTGCGCCGGTGGTTATTACGCCGGAATGTGCCGATTTCATGACTTTACCCCATAAATCCTAAGAAAGATCAATATGGCGCTTGGGCAGGGCAATGTATGCTTGCGTATGTCGCGGATTTTCGGGATAAACGGGGCAATCGAACTGTGGAGACTCAAGATCATGCTTGCGCGGATTTACCAACCTGCCAGAAACGCCATGCAATCGGGCACAGCCAAAAGCCGTCAATGGGTGCTGGAATTTGCCCCCGAAGCGGCACGCAGCATTGACCCTTTGATGGGCTGGACCGGATCCACCGATATGGATTCGCAGGTGCGGTTGAAATTCGACAGCAAGGAAGCCGCGGCCGAATATGCAGCGGCCCACGCGATCGAGGCGCAGGTGTTCGAACCGAACAAGCGCAAACCGATTGTCCGCCCCGGTGGCTATGGCGAAAATTTTGCCACCAACCGGCGTAGCGTCTGGACCCACTAGGGGTTGCTTTTGCGCGTTCTATCTCGCAGTAAGTCATGAAATTGGTCCCGTAGCTCAACTGGATAGAGCACCTGACTTCTAATCAGGGGGTTGCAGGTTCGAGTCCTGCCGGGATCACCATGTGTCTACTGGAGAAGACCGAAGATGGATCAGCCCCCCATTCGTATCAATCGTATCCGGCATCTTGTTGTTTCTGTTGTGCTGTTGTTCGCTGTGGTTTTCGGTCTGGAAAATACCGGTCTGGATATGGCCTTCCAACATTTGTTGTATCGCAACGGCGCGTGGCTGGTGGATAATACCCAGCCGGTGATCCGCCTTATTTTCTATGACGCCCCGAAAAAATTGCTGGTGCTTTACGCTATCCTGATCCTGCTGGCGCTGGTATTGTCGTTTGTGGTGAAACCGCTGCGCCGGTTTCGCACGCGTAATAATGTGTTCATCCTGTTGTGCCTGCTGCTGGTGCCTGCGGTGGTCGGGCTGGGCAAAAAGGAAACCCATGTGCATTGCCCTTACCAGTTACAGGAATTTGGCGGTGATGTGCCTTATGTGACGCTGTTTCAGGCCAACCGGTATGAAACGCCGGGGCGGTGCTTTCCGGCGGGGCATGCCTCGGGCGGGTTTGCGTTGCTGTTGTTTGTGATGATCGCGGCGACGCGCAAGCGCCAAATGGCAGCGCTGACGGGAGCGATGACGCTGGGCTGGGCGATGGGTGGCTATCAGATGGTGAACGGGCGGCATTTTCTTAGCCATACGTTAACCACCATTCTGCTGGCGTGGATTGTGATTTTACTGGTGCATCTGGCGTTGTTCGGTAACCGGCCTAATCCGGCTCAAACCCGTGAATAAGCTGTCGTAGACCGAACAGTCCCCCCGCTGCAATTGCGGCCAATGTGACGGGGCCGGAATAAGCCAGCGTTGAAAACGCCGACAGCCCTTGGCCGACCGAACACCCCATCGCGGTGACGCCGCCGATGCCCATCAAGGCAGCACCGCCCACCTGACGGCCCAATTCACGCGGGTCTTCGCAGGCTTCCCATTTGAAATCACGCTTGATGGACGAGCCGATAAAGGCACCGATGATCACCCCCAGAACCGAGCCGACCGAAAACACCAACCCACCAGCCGAGGATGTCATCAACCAGATCAGCGTGCGGCCCAGCGGGGCGGTGAAAGTGTAGCTTTCGATCATACCTTCACCAAAGCTTTGGTCGTGCAAAACCGAAGTCCCCCAGAAACCAACCGTGATGGCGAACCCCACAGCGACTGACCAGAATATCTGTTCGGGATTGCGGCGCAGCTTTTCGTAGGACAGCGCCCACAAGATAAGGACTGTGGCAAAGGCCAGCGCGATGGCGAAAGGGGCAATGCCGGTGGCGGCCCCCAGGGAATAAGCGATAGAATTTAACCCCTCGGAGGGTTCTTCGGGCAACAACCACAGGCGCGGGGCGGCAAGCGGGCCATTCAGAGTGACAAAGCTGAAAATAGCCATCACAACCAACACCACCAGCGAGCGCAAATCGCCGCCGCCAAACCGCGTTAGCGCTGAGTAGCCACAGTTGCCCGCCATCGCCATACCATAGCCAAACAGCAAACCGCCGAAGATACTGGCCAGCGGGTTCCACTTGACCTGATGATAGAACGACAGTGAAAAATCGAAAATTCCGGCAGTATTTAGCATGAAAACGCCGATGATCGCGGTGCCAAGGGCCACGCCCCACATCCGCAAGCGGGTCTGGTCCTGCCCGTAGACAGCGGTTTCCAATGCGCCCAGCGAACAGAAGTATCCCATCCGTCCAGCAAGACCCAGAATAACGCCGCCAAACAACCCGACAAGGGCCGCTTGGGCGCCAAAAGGCAGCAAATCCATATAATCCTCCCGCGTGCCGGTTTTCCGGTCTAGTTCTTGGATATGGATATTTGTGCGACAGACTGGCAGGAATGTTCAAGGAAAATCGTGTAAAATGCGCTAAGAAAAGGAAAAATCCTGCAAAGGCCGGTCAGGCCCGTACAGGATTCCAACGCCTTATGACGCGAATGCCATCGAATTATACCGTCGACGGAATGTGCGGCGGCCTATTTCTGATCAACACCGCAGAACATGCTGTAGACCAGATCAATTGCCTGACGGGCCTTTGTATCGCCAAGTTTATAATAAATGGTCTTGCCCTCGCGCCGGTATTTTACCAGCCCTTCCAGCCGCAGCCGTGCCAGTTGCTGGCTGACGGATGCCTGCCGCGAGGACAGCAGTTTTTCCAGCTCTGTCACGGTTTTTTCACCCGAAGACAGGTGACACAGAATCATCAGTCGCCCTTCGTGACCCAACGCCTTTAGAAAGGACGAGGCCTCGGTTGCGCGGCCGCCCAGCTCTTCGGTGTCGACGCCGTCTTTGCTGGCGGCCATCTTGTTAAAACCGTCTAATGTGGCTTCCATAGGAACGCTCCTTAATACTCAGAACCCGGGTTCTTCGTTTGGTAGTTACTGCCCAAGGTGGGCATGTTCATCGTCCGGAACAAGGGCTTTGCCCCTGATACGGTATTTTTGGCACCCCCAGAACCTGTCCTTTGGGCAGGTGTGCAACAATTCGCGCGTTGGTTCGTCATCGTTATGCGCCCGGATCCTTTTGCAGATCATCGGGCAGCTTTTTGATCATGGTTTCCATGAACCACCAGAAAAACTCATCACTTTGATAGCCCTCGATCCGTCCGACTTCCTGACCGTTATTCAGCAGGATGAATGTCGGCGTATAGACCGGTGGCGAAGCAAGTGTAATGCCCTTTTCAAGCGGGTCGTGAATCATCACTTTTATCAGTGGCGCAATGCGGCCTTCGGCTGTTTTGGGGTAAATCGGTCCGATCTCGGACTTCCAGCGTTCGCACCACGGGCAGCCGTCCTGTTCAACCATCATCAGGCGCACTTCTGCGCTAACCTGTTGGGTGCCAAGGAAAATCCCTAGCAGCAACCCCAAAGAAAATTGTATCATACGCGCCATAAAGCGGTATCCTTGCGTTATATAGATACATAGTAATATGTTTTTACCAAAGGGACAAGGACAGAGACAATATGTTTGATGCGACATTTGGCGGGGCAATGCTGCAGGGATTGATTGCTTTCTTTTCCCCCTGCGTACTGCCGATGGTGCCGTTTTACTTTAGCTATATGGCCGGCATTTCGATGTCGGAACTGCAAAGCGACGACAGTATCGCACCGGGGGCGGCAAGGCGGTTGGTGGTTTCGGCGCTATTCTTTGCGCTTGGTGTGACGACGATTTTCTTTCTGCTGGGCATGGGCGCTACGGCGGCGGGGCAAACCGTGCGGATGTGGAAAACCGAGCTGACCTACGCTGCGGCGGCGATCATATTCGTGTTTGGCCTGCATTTCCTGGGCGTCCTGCGGGTGCCGTTCCTGTATCGCGAGGCAAAATTCGAAAGCAAAGCGGACCCTTCGACCATAGTCGGTGCTTATGTGATGGGGCTGGCGTTTGGCTTTGGCTGGTCGGCCTGCGTCGGGCCGATGCTGGCTAGCATCCTGTTTCTGGCTTCGATGAAGGATTCGGTGATGCAGGGCGGGTTGCTGTTGATGACTTTTGGTTTGGCCATGACTTCGCCCTTTGTTCTGGCCGCGTTTTTTGCCAAACCGTTCCTGCGCTGGATGGCACGCAATCGCAAATATCTGGCCTATGTCGAAAAAGTGATGGGGTTGATGCTGATCCTGTTTGCTATTCTGATGGTGACCAATACCCTGAACGTCATCGCCAATTTCATGATCGAAATGTTCCCGTGGTTCCAGACCATCGGGTAGCACTGAAAGGATACACCATGCGTTTTCTAGGACTGGCCTTTGCGGCTTTGATGGCTGTTGCTTTGCCTGCGGGTGCGGTGGAAATGGGTGACGACGGGTTGCATAAACCGACGTGGTTGCAGGAAACCTTTCTGGATGTGCGCGAAGATCTGGCCACCGCGAACGAGCAAGGCAAGCGGCTGTTGATCATTTGGGAGCAACGCGGCTGTATCTACTGCAACAAGATGCACGAGGAGATTTTCCCGCAGCCGGTGATCGACACCCTGATCCGCGAGAATTTCTATGTGGTGCAGATGAACCTGTTTGGCGATGTCGAGGTCACCGATCTGGATGGCACGGTTTTGCCCGAACGCGATATGGCGGTGCGCTGGGGCGTGGTGTTTACCCCGACCATGATGTTTATTCGCGATGGCACCCCCGATCAGGACATGGCCAGCAGATTTTCGGGGGCTGTGATGCCGGGCGCTTTTGACAAACATACCACCAAAAACCTGATGCTGTGGGTGCTGCAAAAAGGCTATGACAGCGACGAACATTTTCAGAAATTCCACGCGAGGATGCTGAAAGAAGATGGCGTGATCGAATAGAATATCCGCTTTCCCGCGTCATAGCCGGTAAAAGATTCTGCGAAAACTCCAATGTTTATTGGGGTTTGGTGCAAAGGTTTTGCGTGAATACATTCACACATACTAATTTATTGTTGCAGGGGTGCGACATTTTGTACTACCGTTTGGGTTCGGAGGACAGAATCCAATGGGAGGAAATATAATGAAGCCAGCTGTTTTAGGCATGGCCGTCTTGCTCGCAGCAACGACTGCGCTATCCGCAGCCGAGGTTGCGCCGGGCGACGTGGTATTCGACGAAGGCGCAGTTGCGACGTCGATTACCGGTGTTGCCGGCGATCCGGTGAACGGGCGCATGGTCGTTGCAAGCAAGAAACACGGAAACTGCATCGCATGTCACACGAATGATGAAATGCCCGATGTCGCGTTTCAGGGCGAAATCGGCCCCAATCTTGCGGGTGTTGCAGATCGTTACAGCGAAGCCCAGCTTCGGGGCATTCTGGTGAACGCCGACATCACTTTTGAAGATTCGTTTATGCCGTCATTCTACCGTGTTGATGGATATATTCGACCCGGCAAACGTTACACCGGCAAAGCGGCTGATGATACATTCGGCCCATTGCTTAGCGCACAAGAAGTCGAAGATGTGCTCGCGTATCTTTTGACACTTAAATAATGAAAACGAGGAGAATTCATATGGAATTGACACGACGCAATGCACTGGCCATCGGTGCCGGCGCGTTCGCCGCGACGATCCTGCCATTCAAAGTATCCGCTGCCGCAGAAGAGGCCTTGATGGCCTTTACCGGCGGAGCTGATGTGGCTGATGGTGGTATCACGGTAACAAGCCCTGAAATCGCGGAAAACGGCAACACTGTTCCGATATCCGTTGACGCCCCCGGCGCCGTTTCGATCATTTTGCTGGCTGACGGCAACCCGGATCCGAAAACTGCGGTTGCCAACTTTGGCCCGCTGGCTGCTGCGCAGAAAGTATCGATGCGCATCCGTCTGGCCGGTTCGCAGAACATCGTTGCAATCGCCAAAATGGCCGACGGCAGCTTTGTCAAAGCTTCGAACCCCATCAAAGTTACAATCGGCGGCTGCGGCGGCTAATCCCAAGGAGAATTCAACATGGCATCTGGTGTAAAACCCCGTGTTAAAGTGCCCAAATCAGCTGCGGCTGGCTCGAGCATCACAATCAAGACCCTGATCAGTCACAAGATGGAATCAGGTCGTCGCAAAAACAAAGCCGGTGAATTGATCCCGCGCTCGATCATCAATCGCTTTACTTGCGAATTCAATGGTCAGCCCGTGATCGAGGTTCTGATGGAGCCGTCGATTTCGACCAACCCATTCTTTGAATTTGACGCGACCGTTCCGGAAGCAGGCGAGTTCAAGTTCACTTGGTACGATGACGATGGTTCGGTCTACGAGACCAGCAAACCGGTCGCAATCGCCTAAGCGCATTTGAACACCGACAGGGAGGAGACATAATAATGAAAGATAAGTCGCTCAAAGCTACCTTGGGTATTGCCGCTGCTTTTGCCGCGTTTACCCTTGGCTCGACGGCTGCGTTTTCCGGGGCCGATCTGGACAAAGAGCTGATCGTGAATGGCGAAGAAAAGCTGGTGACACGCGCACCTGCTGCCGATCACCTGAAGGGTCATCTGGACGAAGTGTTTTCCGGCTGGATTTTCCGCGCCGATGAAACGCAATCGCTGCAAATGGATGACTTCGACAATCCGGGCATGATCTTTGTTGATCAGGCACAGGATGCTTGGGACACCGTAGAAGGGACCGAAGGCAAATCCTGCGCGTCCTGCCACGGTGACGTCCAGGAAAGCATGGCTGGCGTAAAGGCTGTGTATCCCAAGTGGAACGAAGCCGCTGGTGAAGTGCGTTCGCTGGATATGCAGATCAACGATTGCCGGACAACCCGTATGGGTGCCGAGCCTTGGAAACTGACCAAGGGCAAGATGACAGCAATGAATGCGCTGATCACGGTTCAATCGCGCGGCATGCCGGTGAATGTGGCTATTGACGGGCCAGTTCAGTCGATGTGGGAACGGGGTAAGGAAATGTATTACACCAAGACCGGTCAGCTGGAAATGTCCTGTGCGAATTGCCATGAGGATAACTATGGCAGCCACATCCGCGCCGACCATCTGTCCCAAGGTCAGATCAACGGTTTTCCGGTTTACCGTCTGAAGAACGCCAAACTGAATGCGGTTCATGCCCGCTTCAAAGGTTGTGTTCGTGATACCCGCGCTGAAACCTACAAACCCGGCAGCGAGGATTTCCTTGCGCTGGAACTGTATGTAGCATCGCGTGGTAATGGTTTGTCGGTCGAAGGACCTTCGATCCGCAACTAATCACTTTATTGCGCCCCGCCCTAACCGGCGGGGCGCAATGCATTTGTTTGTCCATTTATCGAATTTTGCGGGGCAGGGGGCATTACGCCCTTGGCCCTGTGTGACTGTGAACCAAGGGAGAGTATAACATGATTTCGCGTCGCGACTTCTTGCAGGCAACAGTAGCGGCTTCGGCCATTTACGGCGCATCTGGCGTTGGGAATTGGGCCAAGCTGGCCGCACAACAGGCGTTGACGCAGGATCAGCTGCTGAATTTCGATACATTCGGCAATGTTACCCTGATCCACATCACCGATATTCACGCGCAGATGAAGCCGATCTATTTCCGCGAACCCGAGGTTAACCTGGGGCTGGGCGATGTGAACGGCCTGCCGCCGCATGTCACTGGCGCTGATTTCCTGAAGATGTTCAACATGAAGCCCGGCACCCCCGAGGCCTATGCCCTGTCCTATGTCGATTTCACCTCGCTGGCGAAAACCTATGGTCGCATGGGCGGGATCGACCGGATTGCGACCGTGGTCAACGCCATCCGCGCCGACCGCCCCGATGCGCTGCTGCTGGATGGTGGTGATACGTGGCATGGCTCCTACACCTGTCTGAAAACGCAGGGGCAGGATGTTGTGAACCTGTTCAACCGCCTGAAACCCGATGCGATGACGTTCCATTGGGAATTCACGCTGGGGTCCGAACGGATTCGCGAGATTATCGACGGGCTGGAATTCCCCGCGATGGGGCAGAACATTTACGACAACGAATGGAACGAACCCTCCGAAGATTTTGTCGACTACGAATTCTTTGAACGCGGTGGTGCCAAGATCGCCGTGATCGGGCAGGCCTTCCCATATATGCCGATCGCCAACCCCGGCTGGATGTTCCCTGAATATTCATTTGGCATCCACGACGAACGGATGCAGGAAATGGTCGACGAAGTGCGCGCCGCCGGTGCCGATCTGGTGGTTTGCCTGTCGCACAACGGCTTTGACGTGGATCGCAAGATGGCCTCCAAAGTCAAAGGCATCGACATCATTCTAACGGCTCATACCCATGATGCGCTGCCCGAACCTGTACTGGTCGGGGAAACCATGCTGATTGCGTCGGGCTCGAACGGTAAATTCGTGACGCGCCTTGATCTGGATGTGCGCGATGGCCGCCTAATGGGCTTTCGTCACAAACTGATCCCGATCTTCTCGGATGTGATCGCGCCCGAGCCGGAAATGACCGCCGCCCTTGAGGCCGAACGCGCCCCGTTCAAAGCCGAGCTGGAAGAGGTGATCGGCAAGACCGATAGCCTGCTGTATCGGCGCGGCAACTTTAACGGCACATGGGACGATCTGATCTGTAACGCCTTGATTGACGAACGCGAGGCCGACATCGCCCTTAGCCCCGGTTTCCGTTGGGGCCCCAGCATGATGCCGGGTCAGGATATCACCCGCGAGGATCTGTTTAACGCCACCGCAATGAGCTATCCAAACTCCTATCGCTCGGAAATGTCCGGCGAGCAGATCAAGATCATTCTGGAAGACGTTGCCGACAATCTGTTCAACCCTGACCCCTATTACCAGCAGGGCGGCGACATGGTGCGTGTTGGCGGCATGGGCTATCATATCGACGTCAGCAAACCCCAAGGGTCGCGCCTGTCGAATATGACTATGCTGAAAACCGGCGAGGCAATTGATCCGGCGAAAAACTATGTGGTGGCCGGTTGGGCCTCGGTGCGTGAAGGCACCGAAGGGCCAGCGATTTTTGATGTGGTTGAAAACTATATCAAGCGCAAAGGCACGGTGCATGTTGATCCGAATAAATCAGTCATGGTGACGGGTGCCTGACACACCAGACAAAACCCCCAGCCGCCGCGCGTTTCTAGCCGCAGGCGCGGCGGCTGGCGGGGCCTTGCTGACAGCGGGCTCTGCGCAGGCCGGCGATCCGGCGATTACTGAAATGCAGCCATGGCGGCGTGATCTGGGCGATCCGATTGATGATATGCCCTACGGTATGCCATCGCCGTTCGAAGCTGATGTGATACGCGGGCGCGTTGAGTGGCTGACCCCCGATGCCTATACCGCAATCAACTTTACCCCCCTGCATGAACTGGACGGTATCATCACCCCGAACGGGCTGTGTTTCCAGCGCTCGCACGCGGGGGCTGCACAGGTTGATCCGGCTAAATACCGGCTGATGATCAACGGGCTGGTGGACCGCCCTTTGGTGTTCACCTTGCAGGATTTGCTGCGTTTCCCGCGCGAAAACCGCACCTATTTTCTGGAATGCGCTGCCAATTCCGGCATGGAATGGCGCGGGGTGCAGATGGACGGGGTGCAATTCACACATGGCATGATCCACAACGTCGAATATACCGGTGTGCCACTGCGGTATCTGCTGGAGGAGGCAGGCGTGAAAACCGCCGGTAAGTGGCTGTTGGCCGAAGGGTCGGATGCCGCCGCGATGAGCCGGTCAATCCCGCTGGAAAAGGCGCTGGAGGATTGTCTGATTGCCTTCAAAATGAACGGCGAGGCGTTGCGCCCCGAACAAGGCTACCCTGTGCGGCTGGTTGTGCCGGGCTGGGAAGGCAACATGTGGGTGAAATGGCTGCGCCGGATCGAGGTCGGCGACAAACCCTGGCACCACCGCGAGGAAAGCAGCAAATATTCCGACCTGATGGCGGACGGGCGCACGCGCCGGTTCACTTGGGAAATGGACGCCAAATCGGTGATCACCAGCCCCAGCCCGCAAGCGCCGGTGTTGCATGGCAAGGGGCCGCTGGTGGTATCCGGTCTGGCGTGGTCGGGGCGGGGTGTGATCCCGCAGGTCGACATCACGCTGGATGGCGGCATCAACTGGGTCAAGGCGCGCCTGTCAGGGCCGAGTTTTGATAAATCCCTACACCGGTTTTATTACGAATTTGACTGGGACGGGCGCCCCCTGCTGCTGCAAAGTCGCGCCCATGACAGCACCGGATATGTGCAGCCGACCAAGGACGCGCTGCGCAAATTGCGCGGGGTGAATTCGAATTACCACAACAACGGCATCCAGACATGGCATCTGCAAAGCGACGGGAGGGTGGAAAATGTCGAGATTTCCTAGCCTGCTGGCGACGCTTTGTTTTGCTATGCCAGTGACAGCCGAACCGTTGGGCCTTGGCCGTGTGGCAGAACCGGACGAGATTGCCGCATGGGACATCGATGTGCGCCCTGACGGAACCGGCCTGCCCGCGGGTAGCGGCAGCGTGGCGATGGGTGAAGAGGTGTTCATTGAAAAATGCGCCGCCTGTCATGGCGATTTTGCCGAAGGGGTCGGGCGCTATCCGGCGCTTGCGGGCGGGTTGGATACCTTGCAGGATGAACGTCCGATGCGCACGATCGGCTCGTTCTGGCCCTATCTTTCAACGGGTTACGATTTCATAAATCGGGCAATGACAGTTGGCTATGGCGAACCTGCCAGTGACGACGAAATTTACGCCATCCTTGCCTATCTGCTATATTCCAGCGATCTGGTGGACGAGGATTTCGTGCTAAGTCGCGAAAACTTCACCAGCATCCATCTGCCCAACGAGGGCGGGTTTTACATGGATGACCGCGCGCAAACCGAATTGCCGCTGTTCACCCATGACGGTTGCATGAAAAACTGCAAAACCGGTGTGGAAATCACCGCGCGGGTACCGGATGCGCAATAACGCCTATTTGGGCGGGTGATAGTTGCAAAACAGGTTGTAAACCAGATCAATCATCTGCCGCGCCTTGTGATCGGCCAGCGCGTAATACATGATTTTTCCGTCACGGCGGCAGGATACCAAACCTTCCAGACGCAAGCGGGCCAGCTGTTGGCTGACGGCGGCCTGACGGGTGGACAAAAGCTGTTCCAGCTGGGTGACAGATTTTTCGCCCGAAGACAGATGGCACAGGATCATCAGGCGCCCTTCATGCGAAAGCGCCTTTAGAAAACTGGCGGCAGCCTCGGATTGGCTGATCATATCATCAGGGTTCACCGGTACCTCGTGATCGTCGTTTAGTGCGTTTGCTGTAGACGGCAAAATCCCTACCCCTGCTATAAAATCCTGTTCATATTCGCATATTAGCATGGCAATTTTGAAAAAGCGAGAATATCGCGCGTGATGGCAGTTTTTTGCTGTTAGCGGTCTATTTGAACAACACAACATTGCGCCGTGCGGCCCCCGTGCGGGTGTCGGTGATCGCGTCGTTGATCTGATCCAGCGTAAAGCGCCCCGAAACCAGCTCATCCAGTTTCAACCGGCCCTGTTGGTACAGGTCTACCATCCACGGAATATCACGTTTCAGCACCACATCGCCCATTTTGCAGCCCAGCATTTGCTGGCCGGTGGCGGCGGTGATCACCGGCTCGTAGGATGCCTTGTCGCCGGAATGGGGCATGCCGACCATCACCATTTTACCGCCCATCGTCAGGTATCGGGCGGCGGTGTCGTAAACAGCCGTTGCACCGACGGTGACAAACACCGCATCGGCCATCTTGCCACCGGTCAGTTTGCGCACCTTTCCCCAGGGTTTGGGATCACTGGCCAGAATGCCGTGGGTTGCACCAAATTCCATTGCTATGTCCAGCTTTTCGGCGAGCATATCTATCGCAATGATCTTGGCGGCACCGGCAATCCGCGCGCCCTGAATGGCGTTTAGGCCAACACCGCCCGCACCAATCACAACCGCCGTTTGCCCCGCCCGCAGGCCCGCCGTGTTCACCACGGCACCAACGCCAGTGATCACGCCGCAGGACAACAGACAGGCAGCATCCATCGGCATATCGTCAGGGATCGGGGCGATCTGGCTGGTATCGACCACCACCTTTTCAGCAAAGGCCCCGCATTCCAACCCTTGCGCCACCGGTCCGCCGTCAAGTGTGGTCAATGGCCCTTCCATACGGGGCTGGCTGTTGCAAATCACCGGCTTGCCGCTTGCACAGGGCACGCATTCGCCACAGGACCGGATCAGCGTGACAAGCACAGTATCGCCAACCTGCATCCCCTTTACCCCATGGCCAATGGCGGTAATCCGACCCGCCGCTTCGTGGCCGTAAACTGCAGGCAAATGCCCGCCCCAACCGCCATCCATAAAGGAAAGATCGGAATGACAGATGGCGCAGGCTTCCAGCGTCACCTCGACTTCGCCCGATTTCGGGGTGCGCAGGTTCAGGGTTTCGATGGTCAGCGGCTGGCCGAATTCACGGGCAACGGCGGCGCGGATATTTGTCATGGGGTTCTCCTCGGGGTTGGAAGCGAGGGGAGCGCAAATCCTGCCCTATGGCAAGGGCTGTTCCAAGGTTTTCCGCCGCGAGTTTGAAATATAAATGCCGATGCAAACCGCGATCATCCCCGTGGAGAGTAAAAACGGCGCGCCGGGCAGGTAGAACGGGGCCTTGACCGAAATGAAATAGCTGAAGGTCTGGGTCATCAGGATTGGCGATACAATGGTGCCGATGGACCCGATGCTGCCCAGCAATCCCTGCAATTCGCCCTGCTGGTTATCCTCGGCGGTGTGCGACATGATCGCCATCAATGCGGGGCCGGAAACAGACCCCAAAGCGTTGAGCGGGGCCAGCATCATCACCAGCCAGCCATAGGGGATCAACCCGATGGATAGAAAGGAAAGCATGTTGACGGTTAGCCCGAACAAAAGCGTGCGCTTTTCCCCCAGACGGGCGATGATATGGCGGATCAAAAGGCCTTGCACAATCGCCAGCGAAACCCCGAAAATTGCCAGTGAATAGCCCACCATCAGCCCGTCCCAGCCAAATCGTTCGCGGGTGAAATAGGCCCAGACGGCAGGGTAGACGAAAAAGGCGATGGAATAGAGCAGATGCACAGTTAACAGCGCCTTTAGCCCCGGTAGGCGGGCGATATTTTTGAACGCACCCAACGGGTTTGCGCGGCGCCAGTCAAACGGGCGGCGGATGGCGTCGGTCACGGTTTCGGGCATCACGAAATAGCCGAAGGCGAAATTGGCGGCGGCCAACATAGCGGCGGCATAAAACGGGGCGCGGGGGCCAAGAACGGACAAAACCCCACCAATCAACGGTCCCATAACAAAACCGATGCCAAAGGCGGCGCTGACAAGGCCGAAGTTTTTGGCCTTGTCCTTGGCGGTGGAAATATCGGCCATAAAGGCAGTGCCGGTGGATTGGGTGGCGGCGGTGATCCCGGCTATGATGCGCCCTGCCAGCAGTATCCAGATGCTGCCGGCAACCGCCATCACCAGATAATCCAGCGACATGAAAAACAGCGATATCAGCAGCACACGGCGCCGGCCAAACCGGTCCGACAGGTTGCCGATGGTGGGTGAAAACAGGAACTGCATCACCGCGAAACTGGTCGCCAGCACCCCGCCCCACATCGCCGCCGAGGCCAGATCGGTATGGCGAAGTTGCCGGATCAGGTCCGGCATCACCGGCATGATCAACCCAATGCCCATGGAATCGATCACCAGCGTGATCATGATGAAAAGGATGGGCAGTCGGGTTTTCATTGTCAGGTCCGAATTGTTGCGCGTTCCTGATGGCTATCAAACTGAACTAAACAGTTCAATATGTTTTTGCGACTTTGGCAAAAGCGCGGGCCTGTGCGGGGGCTTCGCCAAGCTGGTTCTTGGGTGTGAACAGGCTTGCGGGAATGTCGGGCCATTTGGCGCGGGCCAGATCGGGCAGGGGGGTGGTTTGCTCTTTTACCTGCTGGCACAAGGCTTTGACCTCGGCTTGCGCTTGCGGGCGGGGATGGGATTTGGCCAATTCGAAGCTCAGGGCCTCGGCATAGATCAGTCCCAACCCGTCGTCGATATGGGCCAGCATTCGGTCGGGATCGGGTGTGATATTGCCTGACAGTTCACCCGCTGCATTCAAGGCGCGGCCGGTGGCCATGGTGATTTGCCCAAGGTTCATCCATTCCACGAACCACGCCGCCCCGTCGCGCTGTTGACGGTGGATTTGCGCGCCCTGAATGGCGCTGTTCAGGGCTGTGACTTGCCGCGCCAGCGCCACCAGTAACGAGGGCAGCACCGGATTGGATTTTTGCGGCATGGTCGAAGATGATCCACCGCTGCCTAGTGAAACCTCGTTGATGCCGGACTGGGCCAGCAACAGCAAATCCTCGCCCATCTTGCCAAGGCTGCCTGTCACCAGCGCCAGCCATCCGGAAAACTCCGCGATGCTGTCGCGGGTGCTATGCCACGGGGTGTCGGTGGGTTCCAACCCCAGTGCCTTGGCCATTTTTCGGCGCAGATCAGGCGCGTTTTCCAGTTGCGAGGCTGTTCCCGCCGCACCAAACAGGCTGATCTTCAGCAGGCGCGGGCGCAATTCGGTCAGTCGTTGCAAATGGTCAGTCAGTGGCATTCCCCATGAGGCTACCGTTGCGCCAAATGTGGTCGGCGAAGCGATCTGCCCATAGGTGCGCCCCGCCATCGGCAGATCGGCATGGGCCTCGGCCAGTGTGCCAAGGGCTTTGATGATCGTTTTCAGGCGCTCCTCGAATAGCACCAGCACCTGTTTCAGCCGCAGCACCAATGCGGTGTCCATGATGTCTTGCGAGGTCGCGCCCCAGTGGAAATACTGCGCGTGTTCCGGTGCGTCCGTGGCGGCGTGAAAGGCCTTGACCAAGGCCGGAACCACCACCGCATTCACGCCCGTTTCGGTGGATAATCCGGCGGGGTCGATCTGCACTTCCATCACCGCGCGTTTGATAAAGGCGGCGGATTCGGACGGGATCACCCCCAGTTCCCCTTGCGCCTGTGCCAATGCGCCTTCGACCAGCAGCATCGCACGCACCTCGGCGCTGTCGGAAAACAGGCGGGCGATGTCATCATCGCCAAACAGCCCGCGCATCATAGCGCTATCAAAGGGGGTAACGGCCATCTAACCCTCCAGCCCAAGGATAGCGCGGGCCTGTTGCGGCGTGGCGACGGGGCGGTCGTATTTGGCACAAAGCTTGGCCGCACGGGCGACCAAAGCGGCATTTGACGGGGCCAATGTGTTGCGGTCCAGCCGGATGTTATCCTCAAGCCCCGTGCGGGTGTGGCCACCGGCGGCGATGGACCATTCGTTGATC
>CAZIDQ010000025.1:0-3835 GCA_964538015.1 uncultured Marinosulfonomonas sp. | reverse complement strand
CCGGTGGAAAACTGCACGATCATATCGGGGCAATGGGTGCGGATGCCTTCCATCAGTAGGGCGAAACGGTCGGGGTCGGAGGTGGGTGAGCCATCATCATTGCGCACATGGCAATGGGCAATCGATGCGCCAGCCTCATACGCCGCATGGGTGCTTTCGATCTGTTCGGCAATGGTAACGGGCACCGCCGGATTATCGGATTTTTGCGCCACCGATCCGGTGATCGCAACACAGATGATGCAGGGGTTTGTCATGGCTTAAATATCCAGAAACACGGTTTCGTCCGGCCCCTGTATGCGGATGTCGAAACGGTATGTCACGCCTTTGTCGCTTTCGCTGCGGGTGGCAATCAGGGTCTGGCGGCGGTGGGACTGTTCGATCAGGTTCAGCACGGGGTCATCGCTGTTGTCACAATCGTCAAAATACATCCGCGTGTTCAGGCCCAGATTGATGCCGCGCGCCACGATCCACAGGTTGATATGCGGGGCCTGCGTGGTTCCGTTACGCCCCGGTGTGGCGCCCGGTTTGATGGTGTCAAAACCCCAAAGGCCGGTGTTAAAATCGGTGATCACCCGCCCCCAGCCGCGAAAGCCGTCTTCGACCCCGCGCCCGTCTTCGGGGTGGGCATAATGACCGTCCGCATTGGCCTGCCACGCCTCGATCAGCACATCCTTGATGGGCGCGCCGGTGCCGTCATAAACGCAGCCTTCAACGCGGATGCGCTCGCCTTCGGCGTTGGGTCCGGCGATGTCCCAGCCTAGTTCCTGTTTGAAAATGTCAAACCCAGCCGCCTTTGGCGCAAGGCCGATATGAACGTATGGGCCAGCAGTTTGCGAGGGGGTTTCTTTTAGATATTTCATCAGTTGCCCTCCAGCCGGTTTTCAAACAGGGTCGAGCGCCGCCCGCGCAGCACGATGTCGAAACGATAGGCGATGCTGTCCAGCGGCACGCTGGCATTCATGTCGAGTTTTGCGACCAGTTGATCAATCGCTTCGGCATCCGGCACGGTCTGCACAATCGGGCATTTGGCGATTAGCGGATCGCCCTCGAAATACAGTTGCGTGATCAGCCGCTGGGCAAAGGCCGCGCCGAAGATCGAGAAATGGATATGCGCCGGCCGCCAGTTGTTGACCCAGTTGCGCCACGGATAGGCGCCCGGTTTCACGGTGCGAAAATAATAATAACCGTCCTGATCCGTCATGGTGCGCCCGCAGCCGCCGAAATTGGGGTCAATCGGGGCCAGATAGGTATCCTTTTTATGCCGATACCGCCCGCCCGCATTGGCCTGCCAGATTTCCACCAAAGTGTTCGGCACAGGGCGGGCGTTTTCGTCCAACACGCGGCCATGCACGATGATGCGCTCGCCAATCGGATCGCCGCCGTGGCTGTAGTTTTTCAGCAGGTCGTTGTCCAGCGGGTCGATGTCGTTGTGGCTGAACACGGGACCGGTGATTTCAGACAGCGAATTTTCCAGCGACAACAGCGCGTATTGCGGCGAGCGGGTGACGGATGTCTTGTAGTTTTCCGATTTCGCAGGCGGGTGGTGCAGGCGGTCGCGCATGTAGTATTCGGCGGGTTTCATATCTCGACTCCCATTTCGGCGTAGGTGGCCTTGGCGATTTTCAGGGCGTGGTTGGCGGCGGGGACACCGGCGTAGATGGCGACATGCATGAAGGCCTCGCGCACTTCCGCAGGCGTTGCACCGGTACCCGCCGTGGCGCGGATGTGCAGGACGACTTCGTCCCAGTGACCACCGGCGGCCAGCAGTGCCAGCGTGATCAGGGATCGGTCACGTTTGCTGATGGTGTCGGAGGCCCAGAGCGTGCCCCATGCGCCCTCGGTGATCATTTCCTGAAAGGGTGCATCAAACGGGGTTTTGGCCAGTTCGGCACGGTCCACATGGTCATTGCCCAGCACTGCGCGGCGCACTTCCATACCTTTGTCATAGCGTTCAGACATGGCCTTGCTCCTCAAGGAATGTGGTCAGGACGGCGGCGTATTCTTGGGGTTGTTCGACACAGGGCAAATGGCCGGCACCACGGATCAGATGAAACTTTGACCCTTTCACCAGATCGGCGGTTTCGCGCACCAGATCGGGCGGGGTTGAGCCATCTTCGGACCCCGCAATTGCCAGTGTCGGCAGGGTCAGCCGCGCGGTGCTTTCAAACAGGTCGGTTTCGGCAATTGCCGCGCTACAGCCCAGATACCCGTCAACCGGCGTGCGGCACAGCATATGCCGCCAGCCTGCCAGTTCGGTCGGATTTTCCCGCCGCCAGCGGGGCGACAGCCAGCGTTCCAGAATGGCGGCTTCCAGTGCTGCAATCCCGCCCTTGCGCACGGCCTCCATCCGGTCCTGCCACATCGCAGTGGTGCCGATTTTGGCGGCTGTATTGGACAGCACCAAACCGCGCACCAGATCCAGCCGTTCCGCCGCCAGCCCCTGCGCAATCATCCCGCCGATCGACAGGCCGACAAAGATGCAGTTTTTCACCTTCAGATGGTCCAGCAGCGCCGCCGCGTCGGCCACCAGATCGCCCATGAAGTAATCACCATCCGGCGCGCCGGTCAGCCCATGCCCGCGTGTATCGTAGCGGATCAGGCGCAGGCCCTTGGGCAGATGCGGCATCAACTGATCCCACAGCCGGAAATCCGTGCCCAGTGAATTGGAAAACACCACGGGTGCACCGTTCGGATCACCCTGATCGGCGTAATGCATTGTAATTCCGTTCAATTCCACCATCTGCATCAGTACGGCAACCCCACATAATTTTGCGCCAGCACCTTTTGTGCGGCGGTATTATCGGCCAGAAATTCCTGATCCGCGCGCTGCATTTTCAGATCAAACGCGCTTTGATCGGGGAAGCGGTGCAGCAGGTTTGTCATCCACCAGCTGAACCTTTCGGCCTTCCAGATACGGGCCAGCGCGCGGTCGGAATAGTGCGCAAGCCCATCAATATCCTTGTCATGATAGGCGGCAATCAGGGCGTTATACAAATAATGAATGTCCGATGCCGCCGTATTCAGCCCCTTGGCACCGGTCGGCGGCACGATATGGGCGGCATCCCCGCACAAAAACAAACGGCCCCAGCACATCGGTTCGGTGACGAAACTACGCAGCGGGGCGATGGATTTCTCGATAGACGGGCCGGTGATCAACCGCTCGGCCACCTCTTGGGGCAGGCGGCGTTTCAACTCGTCCCAAAACGCCGCATCGGTCCATTTTTCCACACCATCGGACAAAGGCACCTGAATGTAATAGCGCGACAGGTTGGCGTGCCGCATGGAACACAGGGCAAAGCCGCGATCCGAGCTGGAATAGATCAATTCGTGATGCACCGGCGGGGTTTCCGACAGCACCCCAAGCCAGCCAAAGGGGTAAGCCTTTTCATAATCACGGCGCAGCGTATCGGGGATGGTCGGGCGGCTGACCCCGTGAAACCCGTCACAGCCGGCGATGTAATCGCAGTCGATCCGCGCCTCGCCCTGACCGGCGTCATAGGTGATGTAAGGCGCGTCCGTATCGGCCCCGTGGATTTGCACGTTTTCGGTGTTAAAAATGATCTGCCCGCCCATCGCCTGCCGCGCGCCATACAGATCGCGGGTCAATTCGGTCTGGCCATAAACCACAACGGATGTGCCGGTCAGCGCCTTGAAATCAATGTGGAATTGCTCATTCCCGTAGGCAATGCAGGTGCCGTCATGGGTATAGCTTTCGGCATCCATCCGCGCGGCCACACCGGCCTCGCGCATCAGGTTGACAAAGCCGACCTCAAGCACCCCCGCCCGAATGCGCCCCAGCACATAGTCGCGGGTTTTGCGTTCCAGCACTACGGTA
>CAZIDQ010000024.1:0-24228 GCA_964538015.1 uncultured Marinosulfonomonas sp. | reverse complement strand
TATTGGGCGTGGCTGTCGGCGCGCAGGCGCAGGAAATGGAACAGGTTGTGCAGGTCCACCTTCCAGTACCATTGGGTATAGATGTTCATCGGCAGGTTCATCCGCGCCAGTTCACGCGCCAGCCCCGCCTGACCCTCGTCCGAGATCATCGCCTCGTAATTGTCATAGGCCCGGTTGCTGTCGGATTTCAGGATTTCCAGCACGCGCGCGGCTTCTTCCCCCTCCAGCGCCACACCGCGGCCCTGATTGTTGACCACCGATTGCGCCGCCAGCTGGTCCGGTGCGGGGATATAGAATTCGCGATCCAGAATGGAATAGCGGGCGGAATATTCGTTCACATTGGCGGTGCGGTGGCGAATCCATTGCCGTGCAACGAACACCGGCAGCTTCACATGCAGCTTGATTTCGCACATCTCGAACGGGGTGCTGTGCCAGTGACGCATCAGGTAACGGATCAGCCCGGCATCATTCTGCACCGATTTCGTACCCTTGCCATAAGACACCCGCGCCGCCTGACAAATCGCGGCATCATCGCCCATATAGTCGATCACGCGGATAAACCCGTGGTCCAGCACTTCATGCGCCTTGTACAGATGCGCTTCCATCCCTTCACTGACCGCGCGCAATGTCGGTCGGGGGTTGGCGCGTTGGGCTTCTATTTCGGCAATCTGTTCAGGCGTCAGCGGCATTTGGCGTCCCTTCTGGGCAAAATCTGAAAAACGAGTCGGGGATGACTATATCTATGCATCCCGTTTCAGGGAACCACGATATAACGCATTGTGCGGCTATGCAGGGGTGATTGTTCACGATCCCCCCTTGCCCCACCCGCGATAGAGGGGTCTTGTAGGGCAAAGCCGATAATCCGAGAGGAAAGCGAATGAAAGTTAAATATCTGCACACAATGATCCGCGTCAAAGATCTGGATGCCACAATGAAGTTCTTTGCCCTGCTGGGCCTGAAAGAAACCAAGCGCTATGACAGCGAGCAGGGACGTTTCAGTCTGATCTTTATGGCCCCTGAAGGCCAAGAGGACTGCCCGATTGAACTGACCCACAACTGGGACGGCGACGATGGCCTGCCCTCGGACAGCCGCCACTTTGGCCATCTGGCCTATGGCGTCGAGGATATCTACGAGATGTGCCAAAAATTGCAGGACGCGGGCATCACCATCAACCGGCCACCGCGCGACGGGCATATGGCCTTTGTCAGATCACCCGACAATATATCGGTTGAACTGCTGCAACTGGGCGACCGGCTAGAGCCGCAAGAACCTTGGGCCAGCATGGAAAGCAACGGGCATTGGTAAGAATTGGCGCATTCCTTTTTCTGATAGCCGCCAATCCGGTGCTGGCCGATTGCCGGCAGGCGCTGGCGCTTGGGCTGGATGTTTCGGGGTCGGTTGACCAACAGGAATACCGGCTGCAACTGGACGGGTTGGCGGGCGCGCTGCAAAATGAAAACGTCCGCACGGCGTTATTTTCATTGCCAAATGCACCTGTCACTTTGGCGGTATACGAGTGGAGCGGCCCAACGGACCAGCACCTGATCGCGGGATGGACAACAATTACCGATCAGGCTGTGTTGAATCAATTCACTGCCCGCCTGTTTTCGACCAGCCGAACCGCTGCCGATCCTTCAACCGCAATTGGCAGCAGTATGGTTTTTGGAGCCGCGTTGCTGGCAAAGCAACCCGACTGCTGGACCCGCACGCTGGATCTGTCCGGCGATGGCCCCTCCAACACCGGCCCCCGCCCCCGCGATATTATAGATTTTGCACAACTGGGACCGGTCACGGTAAATGCATTGGTGATTGGGGATAATACAGCCCAAAGCAGCAATCGCCAGTCCACCCAAATTGATGATCTGGTCGACTACTTTGAATCCGAAGTCATCCACGGCCCCGCCGCTTTTGTTGAACAAGCAACGGGGTTTGACCAATTTCAAACCGCAATGGTGCGAAAACTGTTGCGGGAATTGCAGGGGCTGACCATCAGCCGCTTAAATGCGGATCAATAGATATACCTGATCTGATCGCTCCAGTAGCGTTCCATCCGGCGCAATGACGTGTTGATCGCATCAATCCCGTCATGGCCCAGAACGCCCTTGGCCTCAAGCCCATCCGCGTGACGCGCAAACAGCCCCGCCACAACATCGCGAATATTGCGCCCTTTTTCTGTCAGGCGCACCCGCACCGACCGGCGGTCAATCTCACAACGCTGATGGTGCATAAACTCCATCTCGACCAGTTTTTTAAGGTTATAGGACACGTTCGAGCCCTGATAATAACCGCGCGATTTCAATTCGCCCGCTGTCACCTCGTTATCGCCGATATTGAATAGCAACAGCGCCTGAACCGCATTGATCTCCAACACGCCGACCCGTTCGAATTCATCCTTGATCACGTCCAGCAATAGGCGGTGTAATCGTTCCACCATCGCCAAAGTTTCCAGATATCCAGAAATAAACCCCTGCTGGGTCTGGGTCATCACGCTTGTGTGCATACTCATCATGTCTCTCCGCCGAAAACTGCCTGACGCCGACACTGACCAATAAACACAAACATTCCGTTAAACCGCGAAAAAACTTCGCCAGTTATGATTTAAAAGCAAACTTCGTGATGGCTGTCAGCAGTTCCAGATACTCTGGCGGCGTCGCGACCTGCCCCGTAACCCATTGATATAAATCATGGTCATTCTCGGACAGCATTGCATCATACAGCACCAGCTGTGCCTCGTCCAACCCTTCAAGTTCCGTGTCACTATAAGTGCCAAGGATCAGGTCCATCTCCTTAATACCCCGCCGCCATGATCGCATTTTCAGCCGTTTCAGCCGGTCCTGTTTGGTTTCGCCCATCTGCTTTGGTCCTTTATTACTGGTCAAACGGCCAAATTTCTTGATCCGCTTTCCCGCGCACCCTAAGACAAGGGGCAACCATATTCAAACCGGAGTTTGCCATGCCTTTCCTGTCCGATACCCTGTCCCGCGTGAAACCCTCACCGACGATTGCGGTATCCACAAAAGCGCGCGAACTAAAGGCGGCAGGCGTGGATGTGATCGGCCTTGGCGCGGGTGAACCCGACTTTGACACGCCCGACAACATCAAGGCCGCAGGCAAGCGCGCGATTGATGAAGGCAAGACGAAATACACCGCCCCCGACGGGATGCCGGAACTAAAGGAAGCCATCTGCGCCAAGTTCAAGCGCGACAATGGACTGGAGTATACACCGGCACAAATCAGCGTTGGCACCGGCGGCAAGCAGATCCTTTATAACGCGCTGGTCGCCACCCTGAATGAGGGCGACGAAGTGCTGATCCCCGCCCCCTATTGGGTCAGCTACCCCGATATGGTGCTGCTGGCCGGTGGCACGCCGGTTGCGATCGAAGCCAGCCTTGAAACAGATTTCAAGATTACGCCGCAGCAGCTTGAGGCCGCGATCACGGCCAAAACCAAATGGCTGATCTTCAACTCGCCCTCGAACCCCACGGGGGCCGGTTACACCCGTGACGAGCTAAAGGGGCTGACCGATGTGCTGATGCGCCATCCGCATGTCTGGGTGATGACCGATGATATGTACGAACATCTGGTGTTTGATGACTTCAAATTTACCACCCCCGCACAGGTGGAACCGGACCTGTATGATCGCACCCTGACCTGCAACGGAGTGTCCAAGGCCTATGCGATGACCGGTTGGCGGATCGGCTATGCGGGCGGGCCGGAACATCTGATCGCGGCGATGTGCAAGGTGCAATCGCAAAGCACCTCGAACCCCTGTTCCATTTCCCAGTGGGCGGCAGTCGAGGCGCTGAACGGACCGCAGGATTTCATTGCCACCAACAACGCGGTCTTTGTGCGCCGCCGCAATATGGTGGTCGAGTTGCTGAATGCAGCAGAGGGCATCACCTGCCCCACA
Source organism: uncultured Marinosulfonomonas sp. (assembly GCA_964538015.1). Classification (GTDB taxonomy): domain Bacteria; phylum Pseudomonadota; class Alphaproteobacteria; order Rhodobacterales; family Rhodobacteraceae; genus Profundibacter. The sequence continues at coordinate 20,317 of CAZIDQ010000024.1, read as the reverse complement.
CCTGATGGGGCCTTCTATGTCTACCCGTCGATTGCGGGCTGCATCGGCAAAACAACCAAAGCCGGCACCAAAATCACCAATGACGAGGTTTTCGCCACCGCCCTGCTGGAAGAAGCCGGCGTGGCCGTGGTGTTCGGCGCGGCATTCGGGCTTTCCCCGAACTTCCGCGTCAGCTACGCTACCTCGGATCAGGCCTTGAAAGCGGCCTGCACCCGCATTCAGCAGTTTTGCGCGGGTTTGACGTAACGAGGGGTCCAATGGGCAACGAACTGCCAGAATATTATTTTCGGGTCCGCGAAAACGGGGCGGTGGTGTTTCGCATCGATACTGAAAACCGCCAGCGCCGGATTGATATGGACCAGATCGCGGTTATCAACATCAAGAATGGTGAATACAAACCGCATGGTGACCGCACGCTATCGGGCGACGACTGCACCGCGATTGAAAACTGGATGGACCAGCGCAAGGCCCTGCTGGCCAAACGCGACATCGACGATATCCACCGAGCGGTGGACTATCTGAATATCACCACCCAATGGGTGCAATCCAAAGCCAGCGACGAACAGCTGGAGGATATAACAGACGCGCTACTTTTGGCGATGCACGATCTGCGCACGGTTCTGGTGCGCAAGAAAGCAGACCGGTTGATGCGCAAAAACAGGGACTAACAAAACACCATGAACAAAACCGCACAGCAACTGATTGACGAGGCAAACGCCATCGTCGATCAGATCACCCCGACTGACGCCAACGCCCTGCTGGGCAAAGACGGCGTGTTGTTCGTCGATCTGCGCGATATCCGCGAACTGTGGCGTGAAGGCACCATCCCCGGCGCCATGTCCGCCCCGCGCGGGATGCTGGAATTCTGGGTTGATCCGGAATGCAAATACCACCGCAAAGCCTTTGATGATGCCGAAAAACTGGTGCTGTTTTGCGCGTCTGCGTGGCGCTCGGCGCTGGCCACCCGCGCCTTGCAGGAAATGGGCATGGACAATGTCTGTCACCTTGAAGGCGGCTTTACCGCGTGGAAAAACGCAGGCAACGAAATCGCCCCCGTCAAAAACCCCTATCTGGAAAAAGCGGGCTAACCCCTTCTTCTTTTTCCAAATACCTCCGCCGGAGGCATTCGACCGCTGCGATATACACCAGCGCTCTAAATCCGCACGCCCGACGTCCAGAAACGATACATCATCAACGCCCCTGCCACCCCAAGGCCAACCACCAGCCCCAGCCAGACGCCAACCGCGCCCATACCAAGGGTGAACCCGAACAGATAACTGGCGCTTAGCCCCAGCGGCCAATAGGCAATCGCGGCAATCACCATCGGCACGCGGGTGTCATGCACCCCGCGCAACAGACCCAGCGCCACCACCTGCGCACTGTCGGCGAACTGGAACAGGGCGGCCACCGCCATCAGACTAACGCCAATGCCGATAATCGCTGCGCGCTCGGGATCATCAGGCGCCAAAAACGCCCCAATCAACGGTTCGGGCACCGTCAGGAAAGTTATAATCACAAAGGCCGACACCACCGCCGACATCACCATCACCACCAGCGCCCCGCGCTTCAGGTTTGCGGCGTCCTTGCGGCCAAAGGCTTGTCCCGCCCGCACCGTCGCCGCATTGGAAAACCCGACCTGTATCATAAACGTCATCGCCGTCAGTTGCAGCGCAATCCCGTGGGCCGCCAGCGGCATCGTTCCGACCCAGCCCACCATCACCGCCGAGGCCGTGAACAGCCCGCTTTCGGCCAGATTGGTCAGACCGATCGGCCAGCCCATACGGTAAACCGCGCCGAACGCCTCGCGATCCAGCCGCCAGAACCGTGAAAACAGTGCGTGTTCCGGCAATTTGCGCATGATATAAATGGCCAACGCCACAAACGACAGGCTGTGCAACAGCAGGGATGCAGTTGCTGCACCCCGCACGCCCAGTTCGGGCGCGCCCCAGTTGCCAAAGATCAGAGCATAGTTGATCAGCGCATTCAGCCCGACCGCCACTAGCGTGATCCACAACACAATTGCCGCCCGCTCCAACCCGGCCAGATAGTTTTTTAGAACCATCACCATCAGGGCAGGCAAAGTACCCCAGCACAGAATCCGCAGATAATCCTGTGCGATTTGCGAGATTTCTGGCTCTTGCCCCATCCATTGCAGCACCGTCCCCGACCACCACAAAGGCGGCAACACGATCACGCCGTAGATCAGGGAAACCCACATCCCCATCCGTGTCACCCGCCGCACCTCGCGGCCCTGCCCGCTGGATTCGTAACTGGCCACCATCGGCGAGATGGCAAAGGCAAAGCCCGATCCAACAATGAACAGCAAAAACCATAAAGATCCGGCCAGCGTCACTGCGGCCAGCGCCTCGACGTTGTACCAGCCCAACATCAGCGTGTCGGTCATATGAATGGCAAACTGCGCCAAATGGCTGCCGATCAACGGCAAACCCAGCAACAGCGTGGCGCGGGCATGCGCGCGGTAGGTTTTAATGTGGGACATTTTTCAAGCTTAGGCCAGTTCATCCGGATCGGCAAGCACTGCGATCAGGGTTGTTTTCCAAAGCCTTGTTCCAAAGCGCCCCTATAGGGCCGGTTTGGTTGCCAGACAAATGCGGCCTAAATTTCCGCATTTGCCTGATGTCCAACGGGGGGAGTATACACTAGGGTAACCCGTTGGTGCTGCATAAGAGCCTAGAACGTCGGCATATAGTCCGCTTTGTTGCGGCGCGTCTGAAACACAACCCCGGTTGCCGTCAGGTGACGACGTGAAACAGTCCGCGAGGCGGGCGTGTCCATACGTTGGGTTGCAAGGGTTTCCAGAGCAGAGATCCGGCGGGCGCGGGCTTTGGTTGAACAATCTGTCAGCATTTTCGTTTTCCTTCCATTGAGTGGCAGCTACATCATTTGATGCACAACTCCAACGTGTGCCTAAATTATGTCAAGAATAAGGCGCGCATCTCAATTGGCGTTTACCACCGCGTAGTTCTGGAATGAATATAAGAAATGGTTAACCGTTTCCGTTGGGTCAACAATTGAGGTTATCCATCTGATTATTATATATATTTTCCAAGTGGCAATAAGTCGCCGATATCCAGAACCTGTCTTAAAGGATAGGTTTCTTTTTTTTGACAGAATATTGTCATATTTCCGCCATCTCGCCCGAATCACTTTATTTCTGCCTTATTTCTGCCACATTCGTATTATTGGGGCTACTGTTACTCGCCTAGAAACAGAGTGTTTCCGATGTGGAATTTCCGACATCAACCCCGCATTTCATCCCGAAAACCGAACACCACCTAAGCTGGCTTTCGCGCAATCAAATCAACAAGCGCCGAGCGGCCGGAATGACCTTCGCCTTCATCCACCACACGTTCGTATGCGTTTAGCTCCAGAATTTCGAAATCCGCAAAAGCAGTCTTCAGCATTTCGACCGTATACATGTTTTCGGCCTGCGGCGGCCCGCCGGTGCCCAGTGCAATCTGTTCGGGCGTATAGCCATGCAGCATCAACACCCCGCCCGGTTTCAACGTCCGCATCATACCTTTGAAAATCGCGTCGCGCTGCGTGGGGCCGACAAACTGGATAAACACCGCGACCACCAGATCATAGCGCCCCTCGGCCCAGTCCCATTTGGCGATATCCGCCTCGTGAAAGGCCACATCAACCCCTTGCACCATCGCCAGCGCGCGCGCCTTCTCGATGGCGATGTGGGAACTGTCCATCGCGGCCACATCCAGCCCCAGCGAGGCCATGTAAACCGAATTGCGCCCCTCACCATCGGCAACAGCCAAAACGCGCGCGCCTGCGGTCAGGTGCGCGCTGTGCTCCTGCAGGAACCGGGCTGGTTCTGTGCCAAACAGATAGCCCGGTTTTGAATACCGTTCATTCCACATAAGAAACCCCGCGCTGTTCTATCAATAGATAAGACCAACGCGGGGTAATACCAGAGGACGAGCCTTCAAAAAACGGTTACCCGCTTTTGCGCTGGTCCGGATGCAAGGACGCCCCCAGAATATGATCGGCCCCATGCACAACATGGCTGGCGCGTCCAACAATCAACGGATCGGGCTGGCCAACAATCTCGTAATCCTTGTCAGGATATTCGATCGTCGACAGAAAATGCTTCATCGTGTTGATACGGGCGCGCTTTTTGTCGTTGGATTTAATGATGGTCCACGGCGCGTCGGCGGTGTCGGTGTAAAAGAACATCGCTTCTTTGGCTTCAGTGTAATCATCCCATTTGGAAAGCGATGCCAAATCCACCGGCGACAGTTTCCAGCGTTTCAACGGATCATCCTTGCGGCTGTCAAACCGGCGCTTTTGTTCCTCGCGCGTGACCGAGAACCAGTATTTATACAAACGTATCCCCGAGCGCACCATCATCCGTTCCATGTCCGGCGTCTGGCGCATGAACTCCAGATATTCCGTCGGGGAACAAAACCCCATCACCCGCTCGACACCGGCGCGGTTGTACCAGGACCGATCATAGAAAACCATTTCACCGGATGTTGGCAATTGCTGGATATAGCGCTGATAGAACCACTGGCCACGTTCGGTATCGGTTGGCTTGTTCAAGGCCACAACGCGCGCTTCACGCGGGTTAAGATGCTCCATAAACCGTTTGATCGTGCCGCCCTTACCGGCCGCATCGCGCCCCTCGAACAACAGCACAAATTTTTGGCCGGTGTCATGCACCCATTTCTGGACCTTCAGCAATTCGGCCTGCAATCTGGCTTTCTCGGCCTCGTATTCCCGTTTGCCCATCTTTTTGGTGTAGGGGTATTCGCCGGTTTCAAACGCCTGCCGGATTTTATCCGGCGTCACTGTCGGAAACGAAGACGGGCTTGCGTCTGCTTCTTTTGTGACCGAAGCAGCCGGTTTAGCCATCGCTGCAGCGGGCTTGGCAGACGAATTGGGTTTAGGTTTAGCGGGTGTTGTCATCGCGCGACTCCTGTGATGTGAGGTATAGGCATATGATAGCCCGAAACCGCCTTTTACGCTTTGATATGTATCAATAGGTTAATTCCCGAAAAACATAGCAAAAGTTGCCCCTTCCCCCACATTTCCCTTGGCAAAATCACCCTCTTGGACAATGCTTTGGGCAGCACAAATGAAGGGGCTTTGCATGTACGCCAATAACCACCTTGCCCGGACGCTCCGCAAGGCCAGCATCGGGCGCGATAACGCACCATTCCTGCATATTGCCGACAGCGGCAAAACCCTGACGTATGGTGCATTCTTTGCCAATGCCGAAAGGATGGCGGCCCTGCTTTGCGGGCTGGGGGTCAAACCGGGCGACAGGGTGGCCGTGCAAACCCCCAAAACCCCCGCAATGCTGGAGCTGTATATCGGGGCCGTGTTGGCGGGGGCGGTGTTTTTACCGTTGAACAACGCCTATACCGCCGCCGAAGTCGCCTATTTCCTCGGGGATGCGAGCCCGAAGGTTCTGGTCTGTGATCCGGCCAGTCAAAAGGCGTTGTCATCCGTCGCCGCCGATTGCGGCGTTACATCGGTTCTGACCCTCGGCAGCCACGACAGCGGCACGTTACCTGTTTTGCGTGATCAGCAGTCAGCCGGATTTTCCGCAGTACCACGCGCAGCAGATGATCTGGCAGCGATATTGTACACCTCGGGCACCACGGGGCGATCAAAGGGGGCGATGCTGACCCACCGCGCATTGGCCTCGAATTCTCTGACGCTTATGGATTACTGGCAATTCAGCGCCAAGGATGTGCTGATCCACGCCTTGCCGATCTTTCATACCCACGGGCTGTTTGTTGCGACCAATATTACCCTGATGGCGGGCGGCGCTTGTATTTTCATGGAAAAGTTCGACGCCAAAGCGGTGATCGACGCCATGCCACAGGCCACGGCCCTAATGGGTGTGCCAACCTTTTATGTCCGGTTGCTGGAACAGCCGGAACTGGCCGCAGCCGCCAAAAACTTCCGCCTGTTCATTTCCGGCTCGGCCCCGTTGCTGGCCGAAACCCACGACAAATGGCGCAGCATCACCGGCCACGCCATTCTGGAACGCTATGGCATGACCGAAACCAATATGAACACCTCGAACCCTTATGACGGCGACCGGCGCGCGGGGACAGTGGGCTTTGCCCTGCCCGGCATAGAACTGACCGTCACTGACGCGAAAACCGGCCGCGAATTGCCGCAGGGCGAAATCGGCGTTCTGGAAGTGCGCGGCCCCAATGTGTTCAAGGGGTACTGGAACATGCCTGAAAAGACCGCCGAGGAACTGCGCAAAAACGGGTTCTTCATCACCGGTGATCTGGGTAAAATCGATGCCGACGGATATGTGCACATCATCGGGCGCGGTAAGGATTTGATTATCACCGGCGGGTTCAATGTCTATCCGAAAGAAGTGGAACTGCTGATCGACGACATTTCGGGCGTGACCGAAAGCGCTGTGATCGGTGTGCCGCACAAGGATTTTGGCGAAGCGGTTGTGGCCGTGGTGGTCCCTGACAAAGGAACCTTGCTGGTGCAGGACGATATTCTGGCCGCCCTGAAAAACAGTCTGGCGCGATTCAAGCACCCAAAATCGGTGATTTTTGTCACGGAATTGCCACGCAATACCATGGGCAAGGTCCAGAAAAACGCATTGCGGGATCAATACGCAACCCTGTTTTCCTGAAACCCGCAGTCCCGTTCAGGCGTAAATCCGTCCCGTTCTTGATTTAAATCATGGCAGGTAAATTTCTGCGTGTTTCTCTTGCGTGTCGCGAACAGCCAGAGGCCAGTTAATGAACACTATGGAAAAGGCAACGCCCACGGGTGGCCAAAACACATCCGGGGCACGCCCCCTGACCGGAAACGAGGCCATCGCCCGTGGCGCTTGGGAGGCAGGCATCAAAGTTGCCGCCGCCTATCCCGGCACCCCCAGCACCGAGATCATGGAAAGCCTGTCGCGTTACCCGTCCGAAGATATGCACGCGCAATGGTCGGTCAACGAAAAGACCGCGCTGGATGTTGCGATCGGGGCCTCTCTTGCGGGGGTGCGCGCGCTTAGTTCTATGAAACATGTCGGGCTGAATGTGGCTTCGGATGCGTTGATGTCGTTTTCCTATATCGGGGTGAATGCCGGTCTGGTGTTGGTGGTGTGCGATGATCCGGGCATCCATTCCTCGCAAAACGAACAGGACACGCGGGTATTTGCGGGTTTTGCCCATGTACCGGTGATCGAGCCCTCGGACGGCCAAGAGGCGCTAGAGTTCACCCGCTTTGCGTTTGATCTGTCCGAACAGTTCGACACCCCCGTAATCGTGCGTTCAACCACGCGTCTGTCCCACACCCGCAGCGCGGTAAAAACCGGCACACGTGTGGTGCCACCTGCGCGCGACTTTATCGAGGATTCCGGCAAAAACGTGATGATCCCGGGCAATGCACGCCAAAAGCACCCCAAAGTGCTGGAACGCGAAGCCTTGGTGGCCGAAGCGTTGGCAAACAGCCCGCTGACCAGAACCGAATTGAACGACACCTCGGTCGGCATTGTCACCGCCGGCATTGCCTATACCTACGTCAAGGAATGCCTACCCGAAGTTTCGGTTTTGAAACTGGCGGGCAGTTATCCCTTGTCCGAAACCCTGTTGCGCGATTTCTGCGCCAAGGTAGATCGGGTGATCGTGGTCGAGGAACTGGAGCCGGTGATCGAGAACCGGCTCAAGGTGCTGGGACTGGACTGCGAAGGCAAAACCCTGTTCCCGCGCACCGGCGAATTTTCCCCCGAACTGGTGCGCGATGCTTTTGCCACCGCAGGCCTGCTGGAAGCCAAACCAAAAAACACGGCCTTTGATTTTGCGCCGATGGTACGCCCGCCGGTGTTGTGTTCGGGCTGCCCGCACACCAGTTGCTTTATGGCGCTGCGGGCGCTGGACAGTCGGGTTGCGGGCGATATCGGGTGCTATACCCTGTCAGTGGTCGAGCCGCTGAAATCCATGGACAGTTGTGTGTCGATGGGATCAAGCATTGCCAACGCCGTCGGCATGGCCATGGCAGGTACCCAGACCAAGCCGATCATCGCCACCATCGGCGACAGCACATTCCTGCATTCCGGCATCCCGCCGATGATTGATGCGGTTTACAACAAGGCAAACATCACGGTGTTTTTGCTGGACAACCACATCACCGCGATGACCGGCGGACAGGACCACCCCGGCACCGGCAAAACCCTGCGCGGCGAAGAAACCGCGCGGGTGGATTTCACCGATCTGGTCAAATCGCTGGGCGTCGAATGGGTGCAAACCGTCGACAGCTACGATATGGCCACAATGCTGCAAACCCTGCGCGAAGCGGTGGAATACAAAGGCGTGTCCGTGGTGATTTCGGATCGCCCCTGCGTGCTGGATCCGGTCAAGATCAAGGGGCAGGCGCTGACCGTTGATCAGGAAAAATGCGTCGCCTGCCAATCCTGCATGAACCTTGGCTGCCCCGCACTTACCTGGTCGCAAGGCTGGCACGAAGGCCACCACAAGGTGCAGATCGACGCAGAATCCTGCATCGGCTGCACCCTTTGTGCGCAAATCTGCCCCACCGACTCGATCTACCTGAAGGAGCTGTGATTTATGGCTGAAACCGCGCAATCCCCCACCAATGTGCTGATCGTCGGCGTTGGGGGGCAAGGGGTGATCATGGTCTCGAAGGTGCTGGCACAAATCTGTCAGGACCACGGCCACGAGGTAAAACAATCCGAAGTCCACGGCATGGCCAAACGCGGCGGCGGTGTGTTCAGCCATGTGCGTTTCGGTCCGCAGGTCTGGTCCCCTACCATCCCCGAAGGCGATGCCGATATCCTGCTGGCGCTGGAATGGGCCGAGGGGCTGCGCTGGCTCAACTTTATGAAACCCGATACCGGTACTTTTATCGCCGACACCCAGCAGATCGTACCACCCTTTGCCTGCCGTGCGCGCAGCCACGGGGCCGAACCGAATTACGCCCCGCAAACCCCGCAAGAGATTTTAGGCAAGGTCAAGGCAGGCTATGCGATTGATGCCACCACAATGGCCGAAGGGCTGGGCAATCTACGGGCGGCCAACACCGTGTTGCTGGGCGCGCTGTCCACCGCGCTTGATTTTGCACCGGAAGCCTGGCTTGAGGTGATCAGCAAATTCGTGCCGCCAAAAACCATCGAAATCAACATGCAGGCCTTCAAGGATGGCCGCGCATGGGCGATGGCGGGGGACAAACGGATGGATGAACCCGCCGTCAAACCTGCTGCGGTGCAACACACGCCGGTTACAACCCGGCTGGATATCTTTGAAGAGCGCTGCAAGGGCTGCGATATTTGCGTCAAAATGTGCCCCGAACGCTGTTTGCGCCTGAACGACAGGCTGATCGCCGAATTGCCGGACCCGTCGTTGTGTACCGGATGCCGGATGTGCGAATGGCTGTGCCCCGACTTCGCGATCAAAATCACCAAAACACCCACCCCCCAAACAGAGGCCGCTGAATAATGTCCAACCGCATGAATATGCAAGGCAATCAAGCCTGCGCAATGGGGGCGATTGCCGCCGGTTGCCGCTTTTTTGCGGGCTATCCGATCACCCCTTCCTCTGAAATCGCCGAAACCATGGCGGCACAACTGCCCGGTGTCGACGGCGTATTCATCCAGATGGAAGACGAAATCGCCTCGATGGCGGCCGTGATCGGCGCGTCAATGGGCGGGGTCAAGTCCATGACCGCCACCAGTGGCCCGGGCTTTTCACTAAAGCAGGAAAATCTGGGATACGCCTGTGGCTCGGAAATCCCCTGCGTGATTGCCAATGTGATGCGCGGCGGGCCCAGCACCGGCATGCCGACCCGTCCCGCCCAAGGCGACATCATGCAGGCCCGCTGGGGCACCCACGGCGACCATGCAATCATCGTGTTGACACCGGCCTCGGTGGCGGAAACCTATAGCGAAACCATCCGCGCATTTAACCTGTCCGAAACCCTGCGGGTGCCGGTCGTGGTGCTGATAGACGAGGTGATCGGCCATCTGGTGGAAACCGTCGATCTGGACGCGCTAACCCCTGATAAGGTGGAAACCCGCAAATGGGCCGAGGGGCCTGCCGAAGGGTTCGAGCCCTATGCAGTGACCGACGACATGGTGCCCCCTTTCCCGCGCCCGGGCGCGGGATATCGCAGCCACACAACCGGCCTGACCCATGCGCCTAGCGGCTTTCCAACCCAGAACCCCGAACTGGCCGATGCGGCCCTGTCGCGTACCACCGATAAACTGGTGCTGCACCGCGAAGCCATCGAAAACTGGCAGGCAATAGACTGTGACGACGCCGATCTGGTTGTGGTCACCGTCGGCATCAGCGCCCGCGCCGCCGAAACAGCGGTGGCCGACCTGCGTGCCAAAGGGGTTAAGGCGGGGTTATTTCGCCCCATCACCCTGTGGCCCTTCCCCGAAGACGCGCTGCGTTCGGCCACCGGATCCGCGCATCACATTCTGGTGCCGGAAATGAATCAAGGGCAACTGGTGCTCGAGGTTGAACGCCTGTTGAAAGACAAACCTGTCATCCCCCTGAACCGGATCGACGGCGAGGCGATAACCCCCGCCGATATCACCGCAAAAATATTGGAGGTGCTGGCATGAACGAGATGCAAACCCCCACGAATTTCGACATCGACGATTATATCCGTCTGGAACAGATGCCCCATTTCCTTTGTCCCGGCTGCGGCCACGGCATTGCCTTGCGGGCGTTGCTTTGGGCGATCCACGAATTGGGCATCGAAAAGGACAATCTGGCGGTGGTGTCCGGCATCGGCTGTTCGGGGCGCCTGTCTGCCTATATCGACGCCAACACCTTTCACACCACCCACGGGCGGCCACTGGCCTATGCTACAGGGCTGGCGCTGGCGCGGCCTGATTTGCATGTGATTGTGATCACCGGTGATGGCGACAGCCTGGCGATTGGTGGCAACCACCTGATCCACGCCTGCCGCCGCAACCTGAACCTGACCACCATGATGCTGAACAACGAAATCTACGGCATGACCGGCGGGCAGGTTTCCCCCACCACCAGTTCCGACCGCTACACCACCACCACCCCGACCGGCAATCGCGAGCCGGTATTTGACGCCTGCGCACTGGCCACTGCCGCCGGCGCCAGTTTTGTCGGGCGCGAAGTAACCATGCAGGTCACCGGCCTGAAAACCCTGCTGCGTGACGCCATCGCCCATGACGGGTTTTCCTTTGTCGAAGTGATATCCGACTGCACCGAAATTTACGGGCGCAAGAACAACCTTGGCGCATCACCCGAAATGATCCTGAGCCAGAAGGCCACCATGCGCCCCGATGCTTATCGCAACACCGTTGACGTACCTTTCCGGCCAAATGCACTGAAAACCGGTATTTTGTGTCAGACCGACCGCCCCGAATATGGCGCGGCTTATCGCGCAACCATGAAAGGCGGGCAAAATGGCTAAAACCGAAATCCGTTTCAGCGGCACTGGCGGTCAGGGTCTGTTGCTTTCGGCCAAAATTCTGGCCGCAACGCTGACAAGTCAAGGCCGCCATGTCGCCCAGTCCCAAGCCTACGAGCCCGTTTCACGCGGCGGTCTTAGCCGCGCCGATCTGGTGATCAGCGATGACGAGGGTGGCTTTCCACTGAGCAGCCATCTGGACTATCTTCTGATCCTTGATGCGGCGGCGGCGAATGCCTCGTTCGGTCTGCTGGATGATCGCTCGACCGTGCTGGTCGATAGCGCGCTTGTCCCCGAACCACCAAAAGGTGCGTTTCGCCTGTTCGCCCTGCCATTTACCGAAACCGCAATCCGGTTGGGCAATCGCCGTGTGGCAAATATTGTGGCGCTGGGGGCGTTGGCATCCATCAGCGGCATTTGCCCGGTCGAGGCGCTAAAGGACGTCATAAAGGCCAAAACACCGGCTAAATTTACCGACCTGAATATGGAAGCATTGGCTGCGGGGCAAGCAATGATGGCAGAGGCCTAAAGGGCGATGCGGCGCTAGTTTTTTCGTGCCGCCAGCAGTTTGTCCGCAAGTTCGACAAATCCCTCGCCGCCCTTTTGGCGGGTAATCTATTTGGGTTCGGCTTTGATCCGGCCTTTGGAACCAGCCACATTCGTCACCCTTCAGGAATTGGGGAAATATCCAAACATCGACGCGTCATTCGGACTGTACCACAAAACACAACACCCTCGTTCTGCGCCTCTAGGTCAAAGCCCGAAACCGCCTTCGCAACATGGATAACCGGCGGCATTATAAAGACCCTCAAGCGCACGATAGACCACTGCAAGCACACCCGCCGGCTGTCAGCGTGTCGTCAATATCGGCTACCGTTGTAATCCGCGCGGCGGCTATTGCAGGGGGCAAAAATGGGGACGCTTAATCCACCGATACTGCAAAAATATCCAGAATCTTGCTGTCGCAAGCTATGGCGGTGAAATTATACCGGTTCTGTATGTTCAAACTATAATCTGCTATTTATAGCAAAAGCATAGCAGAATTTCCGTTTGCCAATCTGGCTGGACGGCCCCATCAGATATCGCATTCTCAAAAACAGCAATTGCGCAACCGCGTCCGGTTCAATACCTTTGCCTGATGCACAATGACCGCCCCCTTCTTGGCATCCTGTTAATGGCCGCCTTTTGCGTCATGGCCCCCTTTGCGGATGCGATGGCCAAAGTGTTGGGCGGCACTGTGCCGGTGGTTCAGATTATCACTTACCGCTTTACCTTCCAGTTGCTGATCCTGCTGCCCATTGTCCTGCTGACAAAACGCAGCTTGCGAATGGATCAAAGGACCCTTGCCTTGCTGTTCCTGCGCTCGATCCTGCATATCATCGGCATCGGCGCGATGTTCCTGTCGCTGATCTATCTGCCATTGGCCGAAGCCATTGCCATCGCTTTTGTCGAACCCTTCCTGCTGTTATTGCTTGGATGGCTGGTCCTGAAAGAGCACGTCGGCCCGCACCGTTTGATCGCTTGTGCTATCGGGTTTCTCGGCACGTTGCTGGTGATCCAGCCCAGCTTTGCCAATGTCGGGGCCGCCGCATTGCTCCCGTTGATTGTGGCTGTCGCTTTTGCCGGCTTTATGATCCTCACCCGTCAGTTAACCGCGAAATCAGATCCCATAACCCTGCAAGCGGTTAGCGGAGGCATGGCCTTGCTGGTGTTGGCCCTTGTGCTGTGGATCACTTCGGGTTTGGACATTCCGGCCCTGACCCTGATCACACCCAGCGACAGTGATCTGGCCTTGTTGGCGCTCCTTGGGATTCTGGGGACATTGGCACATCTGGTCATGACTTGGTCCCTGAAATTCGCCCCCACCGCAACGCTTGCACCGGTGCAATACCTCGAGATCCCTTTTGCCACGCTGATCGGCTGGTTGATATTCAAGGATTTTCCAAACGGATTGGCCGCTATCGGCATTTTGATCACAATCGCTGCGGGCCTGTATATCGTGATCAGGGAACGGCGGCTGGCGGTTGAATCGCTCGCCTAATACCTGAAATCTTTGAAAGATTTCATTCTGTTTTCTTCCAAAGAAAACAGGCGCGCGACCTATTCCGCCTTGCCAACCTGCAACAAATAGCACATCGGCAATTGCGCCACCTGATGTTCATAGCAGTTGTATTCCACTTCGCGGTTGGAGTGGGAAAACTCGTCAAACCGCGCAATCTGCAAACCGGCTGCGATACAACCGTTCAGAACATCGCTGATCTTGTGAATAAACCAGTAAGATGGCGATACCTCGCCCTCTTTCACGCCATCATAAACAATCGGATCGTCATCCACAAAAGGACGCGTGCGAAAATAGGAGTTGGCCGGCAGATGCGGATTATCTGCAGATGGTTCGAACATTTCCAAAAACGGATGGGTTTCATAAATCAACACCTGCCCGCCATCGCGCAGCAACCCGGCAACGGCCTGAAAGAACCCTGCCAGATCGGGCATCCAGTTCAGCACCCCGATGGTGATTAATACCAGATCAAAATCGCGCGGGACATCCGTAGGCAGATCATAGATGTCGGCGCATAGAAACCGGCAATCCTGCCCTGCAATGCGTCTTAGTTCTTCGGCCTGCATGATGAATTCTTCGGCCTGATCAATCCCCAAACAATGCGCGGCCCCGAACGATGCCAGTGACAGCAACTCGCGCCCGTTGTTGCAGCCGACCTGCACCACCGATTTTCCACGCAAATCAATCCGGTGCAGCGCATCGGTCATGGTTTCATCAAAGTTGCAAAAGCCCGGTTTGGACACATCTTCAATCAACTGCCCCCATCGTTCCCCCGCCTTGTGTCGCGCAGCGGATTCATTCCATGCCTGCCGGTTTGCCGTCACCGCAAGTTTACGATCGCTATTCTTGCCCATCTTTTCCCCCTGTCAGCGCTTTGATCACCGCGCCCAGATGCACACGTGGCAGAATTACCAACAGTTTGCGTTTTGACACTTGCAATGTAACCGCACCGGTCAATGCCTCGTTCGATGTGCCAATCACACCATCCGGCGCCATCATTAACCCTTTGAGTTGCCAGCGCAAACCTGTCGTATCCACACGGCAGGGCGCAAGCGGAAAAAGTGAAATCCGCGTGCCCGCCGGCAGGTCCAACCGCATGGAAACCGGTGCAAGGAAACACATGTCCACCTCGCCCAGCAAAATACAACGCTGATCGGGATGGCGCAGCAGGGAACTATAGGCCGCCAGCTCATGGTCCAGACGCCGCCCGGTGAACCCGACTCCCAGTATCAATGGGGCGCGAATGCTTCGCAGACATTTGTCGAAATCCGTACTGTCTTGTTCTTCAATACGATACAGGTGTTTTGGCGGGAACTGCGCAGCCGTTTGCGCATCAAGCGAATCCATGTCGCCAATGACGGCTTTGGGCATATGCCCCAATTCCAGCGCCCGCCCTGCCCCGCCATCCGCCGCCAAAAGAATCGGTGCGGCCTTCAACGCCTGATCCAGAACTTTTTCGATCACTTTACCGCCGCCAAGCAGCGTCACGGGGTTTTTTTCGTCTATATATAGGGGATTCATCATTGGTTACCGCTATTTAAGTGTGATTGCCACAATTTCGCCTTGAATTAATACTTAAAAATTCCCTGTTTTGTTCATGAAATAGAACCATTCGTTAGCAATATTCAAACAGCTAACAAAGAAAACGTATAGAAAGAGAGCAGGCCAATGACGGGCGCGAACAAAATACTAACAGTTTCTTATGGCACTTTTTCGTGCACGCTTGAAGGATTCGAAGACTCCTTTGACACAATGAAAGAAATTGCCGAGTACTTCCGCGATCTGGCTGCCGACGACCGCTATTTCGGCGCCGAACCCCCGACTCTGGACGCCGAGATGCTGGCAAAAATAGCAAGCCGCAACAGCACCCGTCAGGTCGAAGCCAAGGTAAACGATCTTGGTGTCGTGTTGCGCCCCCGCGATGAAACAATTGAAGAGGCAGAGCCGGCAATTCCTGCGGCCAAGGAAGACGCCGCACCCCAAACCCCCGTCGTTGAGGAGGTTGTCGAAGAAACTGCAGCCCTGCATGATTATGATGATGACGCCGACGCAACTCTGGTTGTGCCATCCAATGAATACGACGACGCCCAAGACGAAGCGCTTGCCAAACTGGTCAGTGAAAAAAGCGCGCCCGATACCGGCGTAGAAAGCGTTGCTGCAAAATTGCGCCGCATTCGCGCGGTTGTGTCATCGAAACAGGCCGCAGCGGCTGCGGCATCAATGCTTGCGGATGATTTCCAAGAGGATGACAACGCCCCCATCGCCGAACAGGTGTTTGGGGATGCAGCATTTGAAGATACCGCCGAAGATGCTGAACTTGCAAAAGAAGACGCCCTTGACGATGGCCATGTCATTGAAGCAGAAAAATCCACTGAACAGTCCTTTGAAGTCGAGCCCGAAATCGTAGCCCAAGACGAAGCGCCCGAAGTTGGCGAAGGTGATGAAGAAGAAATTCTTGCCCGTGACGCCGAATTCGAGGATGAGTTCGAAGACGAGGAAGACTCCGAAGCAATCATACCGGAAGTTGTTTCCGCAGACGACACAGGCGACAGTGACGGCTTTGAGGACCTTGGCGACGATGATCTGGACGATTTTGACGACGCAATCGGCTACGATGTTTCGCTGGCAAGCGTTTTGGAAGCCGTCGATAGCGATGATCCGGATGATGCCGAGTTGGAAGATGAAACATCCCTGGATAATGTTTTCGTCGACGTTGCCGAAGAAAAGATTGAGGCGCCCGTTATAGAGGCCGCAGAAGACATTCCCGAAGAAGAAGATGTCGTCAGCCCCACCCCCGCACATCTACTGACAGCCCAGCTGGAAGAAAAAGCCAGTGCGGACGAAGAAGACAACAGCGTAGAAGATGCCGTTCTGGGTGTTTTAGGTAAAACCGGTCTTTCGGCCGATGATAAAGCTGATCTGATCTCCAAGTTGGCCGATATCGAATCGGACAAGCCCGAAGATCCACGCGAGCCTGTTTCGCTTGAGCGCGGAATTGATATGGCCGTTCGGGCCGACCGCACAAACCGTGTTCTGGATAACGAAAGCGGCGCACAGGACGAAGCCGCCGTTTCGCGTTTGATGGATGAAACCGACGCCAAGCTGAACACCTCGGAAAACACCCGCCGCCGTTCCGCTATTTCGCACCTTCGGGCAGCCGTGGCCGCGACTTTTGCTGACCGCAAATTGGACATGGGTGACAATCAGGATGCCGCCGACGAATCCGAGCCCTACCGCTCGGCTTTGGCAGATGTTGTGCAACCGCATGAAGCCAAGGCAGACGAGGCCAAACACGCGGCCCCGCATCAACCGGCCCCGCTAATTCTGGTATCGGAACAACGCATCGATCCCGAAGCCGACGATCAGGATCATGCACTCGAAGAATCTCCTTTGCAGGAAGGCGCGCACAAGGAAGCCATAGCCACTGAAGAAAGCATCATTGCCAGCAGCACCAGCTTTGCCGAGTTTGCCGAGAAAATGGGCGCGACCGAATTGCCCGATCTGCTAGAAGCCGCAGCAGCCTACACCGCTTACGTCGAGGGCCGCCCATTCTTTGCCCGCCCGCAAATCCTGCGTCAGGTTGCCGATTTTGCCGGTAACGAGGATTTCTCGCGCGAGGAAGGGTTGCGGTCGTTCGGCCAACTGCTGCGTCAGGGCAAGATCGTCAAGATCAAGCGCGGCCAGTTTGAAATCGCCGAAACAACCCGCTTCAAGCCCGAAGCGCGGATTGCAGGCGAATAAAAACTGCCAAACAATAAACGAATGACTAGTAGGGTGGCCAAACTGGCCGCCCTTTTTATTTTTTATCGTCGTTTTCTGCGTCCGGATCAGCCTTGCCAACGCCCAGAAACACGGATTTGAACGGCATCATCCACAAAAACCCAAGAACGACATAGACAATCAGTTCCAGCCAGAACGGTGGCCGGTCAAACAGCGACACCACAAACAGCGCCGCCGCGATATACAGCGGCAACCCGACCAGCAGGATAATCAGCGACCAGCGCTTGCGGGCTTTGTAGGACAGGGCCATGACGGTGTTTCCAGTTCACATTGACAAAAAGCATCAAAACGCACCCGCTATCGGGGCGCGTTTTAACTGATTATTAACTGAAACTGCCTAGTCGGCAAACGGATCAGTGACAAGGATGGTATCCTCGCGCTCCGGCGAGGTAGACAGCATCGCAACCGGACAGTCGATCAACTCCTCGACGCGGCGCACATATTTGATCGCCTCGGCAGGCAGATCGTTCCAGCTGCGCGCCCCCACGGTGCTTTCCGACCAACCCTTCATGGTTTCATAGACCGGCGTCACGCGGGCTTGTTGATCTGCTGCGGTAGGCAAGTAATCCAGCCGTTCGCCGTCCAATTCATAGGCAACACAGATTTTCAGCTCTTTTAACCCATCCAGCACGTCCAGTTTGGTGAAGGCAATCCCGTTGATGCCCGAAATCGCGCAGGTCTGGCGCACCAGAACCGCATCAAACCAGCCACAACGCCGCGCACGGCCCGTGACGGTGCCCTTTTCATGGCCTACGGTGGCCAGATGTTCACCCACCTCGTCAAACAATTCGCAAGCAAAGGGGCCTTCGCCAACCCGTGTGGTATAAGCCTTGACGATCCCCAACACATAATCAATCGCGCCCGGTCCCATGCCCACACCCGATGCCGCCATACCGGCGGTGGTGGTGGAGGATGTCACGAATGGATAGGTGCCGAAATCAACATCCAGCAACGAGCCTTGCGCCCCTTCAAACAGGATGCGTTTGCCCGCCTTGCGCTTTTCGTTCAGCACTTTCCAGACGGGGGCCGCATAGGGCAGAACCTCCGGTGCAATCTCCAGCAGCGCCTGCTTCAGGCCCGCCGGATCGACCGGCTCCAGCCCCAACCCCTTGCGCAGGGCATTGTGGTGGGTCAACAGACGTGCGATGCGCAGATCCAGCGTGGCTTCGTCTGCCAGATCGGCCACGCGGATCACGCGACGGCCCACCTTATCCTCGTAACAGGGGCCAATGCCGCGACCTGTGGTGCCGATTTTGGCAACCGAATTCTGGCTTTCGCGGGCGCGGTCCAGCTCGCCGTGGATCGGCAGGATCAACGGGGTATTTTCCGCAACCATCAGGTTTTCGGTGGAAATCTCGACCCCCTGCCCGCGCAGTTTTTCCATTTCGGCAACAAAGGCCCATGGGTCCAGCACCACGCCGTTGCCAATCACCGCCAGCTTGCCTTTGCGCAGCAGGCCCGAGGGCAGCACCGACAATTTGTAGACATTACCGTCAATCACCAGCGTGTGGCCCGCGTTGTGACCACCCTGAAAGCGCGCAATCACATCGGCGCGCTCGCTTAGCCAGTCCACGATCTTGCCTTTTCCCTCGTCACCCCATTGAGCACCGACGACAACTACATTGGCCATAAAGAATCCCCAGACATATGTTAAAACCCGCGCCCTTGTAGCCGCAGCCACCCCCGCAAGGAAACCGAAATATCGCCACAGGGGGCAATTAACGCCGCCAAACGCGGGTTAAAGGGCTTGCGGGCGGGCGCAACTGGCCCTAGATAACATCCAATCTAGAACAAACGGGCCGTCCCTATGGAAAACGTTATCCTTGTCATCCACCTTATTCTGGCGCTTGCGCTGATCGGTATTGTGTTGTTGCAACGCTCGGAAGGCGGCGGTCTGGGTATGGGCGGCGGTGGTGGCGGTGGCGGGGCCATGACGGGCCGTGCTGCGGCGAACGCGCTAACCAAGCTGACTTGGCTTTTGGCCATCAGTTTTATCGCAACATCCATCACGATGACTGTTATTGCAGCAAAAAATGCCTCGGGTTCTTCGGTTCTGGACCGTTTGGGGAATGCGCCGATTGAACAGCCATTATCAGCACCGACTGCGCCGGCCGAAGGTGATCTATTGCCGCCAAGTGCAGCGGATACACCGATTACGCCTCCGCCTGCGGACTGATCTAACCACCTACAACACATAGGTTTTGCAATATATTGCGCAACATCATGTTGTGCCGTGTTGCCAAATCCGCGCGAATCTACTATATGTCAAATCCCGTGATGATGCGGTTTTTGCAAGGCTGCACGCGCTGCATATAACGATATATCTCACGGGGGCGTTTGCCACATGGCACGGTTTATTTTCATTACTGGTGGTGTTGTTTCAAGCCTTGGCAAGGGGCTGTCTTCGGCTGCATTGGGGGCATTACTGCAGGCCCGCGGCTATACCGTGCGCCTGCGCAAACTTGACCCCTACCTGAACGTCGATCCCGGCACGATGTCGCCCTTTGAACACGGCGAAGTGTTCGTCACCGATGATGGCGCGGAAACCGATCTGGACCTTGGCCATTACGAGCGTTTCACCGGCGTTTCCGCCCGCAATACCGATTCTGTATCCTCGGGACGGATCTATTCCACCGTGTTGGAAAAAGAACGTCGCGGCGATTATCTGGGCAAAACCATTCAGGTGATTCCGCATGTCACCAACGAAATCAAGGATTTCATTTCCATTGGCGAAGACGAGGTCGATTTCATGCTGTGCGAAATCGGCGGCACCGTTGGCGACATCGAAGCCCTGCCGTTTTTTGAGGCCATCCGCCAGTTTTCCCAGGACAAACCGCGCGGCCAGTGCATTTTCATGCATCTGACGCTGGTTCCCTATCTGGCGGCGGCGGGCGAATTGAAAACCAAACCGACCCAACACAGTGTCAAGGAGCTGCGTTCCATCGGCATCGCGCCCGAGGTTCTGGTCTGTCGTTCCGAACATCCGATCCCCGACAAAGAGCGCGCCAAAATCGGGCTGTTCTGTAATGTGCGCACCGAAAACGTGATTGCCGC
>CAZIDQ010000023.1:0-25855 GCA_964538015.1 uncultured Marinosulfonomonas sp. | reverse complement strand
CTTCGGGTTTCAGAATTGGTTTGTTTGCCGTTACATGGCGGGCACCGTAATAGGTTAACCTTGATATGGATCTCGTCCATGCGCCATGATTCAGCTGTGGAAGGTTTCTAAATCTGGGCTTTTTTGGCAATGTCAGGTGAATATTTCACAACCCAGCGGTTCAACGTCGCCTGATCAATTTGAATGCCGCGCACGGCCATGATCTCTTCTAGATCGCGATATGAAACGGCATAGCGAACGTGGAAAACACCGCGTACAGGATTACGTCTTTCAGATAGTGGCTGCCTTTGAAATCAATGCTCTTACTTAATGGGTCCTGCCGATAGCTTTTTGAAACGACTTATGACAAAATCAAACAAGGGCAGGAACAGGCCAAAACTTTACGGCAGACCTCTTTGTTTCACCCATATTTGAACTCTGACTTACGATATCCTTGGATATAAAGCAAAGCCGTTAGATCAGCGTAATTAATATGGGTATTGGCCTGTGCCTTCAACGAATCCGAACCGTGAAACGCCACACCAATCCCGGCTGCCGCAATCATCTTGATGTCATTTGCACCGTCTCCCACCGCCAAAACCTCGGCTGGCTCCACGCCCCTATTTTTACATAAACGGTTCAGGGTTTCCAGTTTAGCTGTCCGTCCAAGGATTGGCTCTGACACCTCTCCGGTAAGTTTTCCGTCAGAAAAAAGCAGCTCGTTTGCCTGATGGTCATTAAAACCCAGAGCTTCGGCAATCCGGTTGGTAAAAAAGCTAAATCCGCCTGACACAAGAATGCAATACGCTCCGTTCTGGCGCATTGTCTGGACCAACGTTCTGGCGCCGGGCTTTAGCGTGATGCGTTCGTTATACACGCGTTCAAGAAGGTCATTCTGCATGCCTTTCATCAGTGCCAAACGTTGGCGCAAAGCGTCTGAAAAACCAATCCTTCCGGTAATAACCTTTTGGGTTATCTCCCTAATTGATGGGCCAACGCCGAAAATCTCCCCCAACTCGTCAATACATTCCTGATCAATGATCGTTGAATCCATATCGGAAATAAGAATGCGTTTACGGCGCCCCTCAATCGGAGTGCAGACGACATCAATCGCGGTGCCCTTCAGTGCTTTCTGCGCCCATGATGTAATCTGCGCCGATGTAAAATCCGAGGTGAAGACCAGATCGCAAGCCAAACTTTCGGCCAGCCAATCCTGCTCGCAAGCCAGATTTAAGGCTGCGTAAACCTGATCCACATGCGTTGCCAAAAGCGGCTGCGTTGTTGCCGTTCCAATCAGGGTTAGCGCATAAGTTGTCTTCATTTCTTCACTTCGCTCCTGCTAACGTTATCACGTTTCAGCTGTGTCAGTTGCATTGACACAGTGAGGTTCAGATCATAATCTCACCCAATGGATGAAGATTGGACTATACCAGATAAAACCAATTGGTCTATATCTGATGATGCGCGCAGCTCTTGGGATCGAAAGGTTCCATACTACATGCGAATCAGAGATCATTTTGTAAACATGATCGAGGCGGGCACCTTGAATACAGGTGGAAAACTGCCGCCAGAACGGGTGTTGGCCGAAGAATTTTCGGTCACTCGTGTCACCGCACGACAGGCGTTGATGCGGCTCGAGGCAGAAGGATTGATCTTTCGCGAGGAACGGCGTGGGTGGTTTATCTCCCCTCCGCGCGTGCAGTACGATCCAACGACCAACACCAGCTTTACCGAAAGCATTTCCGAACAGGGGCGGGTGGCAGGAACGACAGTTCTAAACTCACAGCGGGTTAAGGCTTCTCACTGGCAAAGCAACGGCCTTGGCTGTGCTGTCGGGGATCCGGTTTTTGTAATCAACAGGTCCCGCTCCGTTGATGGGCGCGCGGTTCTGGTTGAAAAAATCCATATTCGCGCCGAACGCTGCCCAGGCCTTTTGAGCTTCTCTCTGGATCAGTCCATGACCGGATTGATGGCGCAGGAATTTAATATTATTGAACACCGCGCCCAAATCGAGATGCGCCCGACGGCCCTTTCGGAGGGGCCCGCAAAAGTGTTGGGTGTCGCCGTGGGAACGCCCGGTCTGTATCTGTCGCGCACCATTCGGGATCAGTTCAATGAAGTTGTTGAGCTTGACGAAGAATTTTGGCGCCACGACGCCATCAGCATCAGCATTTCGGCGGCGGGAAGATGCGCTGAATAGTAAATATACGTATTATATCAAAGAGGTATGCTAATGAACGCTCAAACACCTATTGTTGAAGTTAAGGATATCAGTAAAACTTTTCACATCAAAGGGCGCCCGCCGGTAAAGGCTCTGCAACACATCACCAACCATGTGAACAAAGGCGAGGTTCTGGTATTGATTGGCCCCAGCGGATCCGGGAAAAGCACCTTTTTACGTGCCCTTAACGGTCTACAGCCTGTTGATGAGGGCTCAATCACCATTGATGGAGTGGAGCTAACCTCGTCTAAATCAGACTTGAATAAATTACGCCAGGGTGTCGGAATGGTGTTCCAGCATTTTAACCTGTTTGAACACAAGACAGCGCTGGAAAACATCACCATGCCGCAGATGGTTGTGTTAAAGCGGTCCAAAGTTGAGGCCGAGGAAATTGGCAACAAATTATTGTTGCGTGTCGGAATTGGCGACAAAGGGGACAGTTACCCAAGTGAGCTGTCAGGCGGGCAACAACAACGGGTCGCCATTGCGCGATCGTTGGCGATGACCCCGAAAGTAATGCTGTTTGACGAGGCAACATCAGCGCTTGATCCGGAAACGGTTGGCGGGGTTCTGGACCTGATGAAAGAACTGGCTGCTGATGGTACAACTATGGTTGTGGTGACCCACGAAATGGGATTTGCCCGCGAAGCTGGGGATCGCGTAATTTTTATGGACGAGGGCACAATTATTGAAGAAGGCACACCAGAAGACGTTTTCGACAACCCGCAGCATGACCGCACAAAGCTGTTCCTAAGTCAGATTATCTAGGCTCGAAAACTTTGGTATAGTCCAAGAAGCTGATTTGGTATATACCAGATTTACAGGATCTTAGATATCCCATAGGCTTTGGAACTAAACGTCCAATTGGCAATGGGAAAATGACCAAAGGGAGATGAAGGATGAATAGAATCACTAGTTTGTTTACCTCGGGGCTATTCGCGCTTGGGCTGGGTGTTTCAGCACAAACTGCGACAGCGGATGTTCTTAATGACATCATCAAGCGCGGCGAGTTGCGGGTTGCTGTCCAAACCCAGGGACCACCGGTTAGTTTTGTTGATAAAAATGGCGACCGGACCGGGTTTGCGATTGAAGTGGTCAAAATGATGGCGGCGGACATGGGGGTAGAACTGGTGCTTCTGGATTATGACTGGAAAGGTCTGATCCCCGCCGTGAATTCCGGCAAGGCCGATTTTTTGGCCGCCGACATGACGCCAAATGCCAAACGGACTTTGGTGCTCAGTTTTACCGAACCATATCTTTATAGCGATGTTGTGCTTTATTCCAAAGCTGACCGGCCCTTCACAAAATGGGAAGACGCATGTGTGTCCGGCGTGTCCATCGGCGCGGTTCAGGGCAGCAGCAACATTGGACTACTAAAAGCTAAATGCCCTGACACAGAGATCAAGGAATTCGCTGGCGGCGGTGCTGCGGTTGCGCAAGCCGTGGCGGCTGATCGGGTTGATGCGGGCATCAACGATTTTGCCTCGGCGGCCGGATACATGGTCGAGTACAGCGAATTCAAAATCCTTGACGGGGCTCCAAAACGCTGGCCTCTCAGCTTTGCGACCCGTTCGGATGAACATCACCTACTGCGCTGGATGGACAACTATTTCATGTTGATCCGCAATGATGGGCGTCTGGATGAATTGGCTGACTATTGGATGCGCGGGCCAGAGTGGAAAGCGGACCACTGAACCTTTGAGTAACATAACGAGTCCTTTGGAGGCCCGTCCAGATGCGGCCGGGCCTCCAAGTTTTCTGTAATAAATCCTGATACGGGTGGCAAATGGACTGGATATTGGACTTTTATAACTACCGGGTCGTTGGCCAATACC
Source organism: uncultured Marinosulfonomonas sp. (assembly GCA_964538015.1). GTDB lineage: Bacteria > Pseudomonadota > Alphaproteobacteria > Rhodobacterales > Rhodobacteraceae > Profundibacter. Next base: position 21,820 of record CAZIDQ010000023.1, on the reverse strand, counting down.
TGCCGGAATTTGCACGTGGCGTCGGCTGGACGGTATGGATTTCTATCGTCTCGGGGACGATTGCCCTGACGATTGGTACCATTGTGGCGTTAATGCGGATGTCGGCCAACCCGCTGCTTTGGCGCCCCGCTGCCGGTTATATTCAGGCGATCCGCTCGACCCCGCTATTGATCCAAATTTACCTGATCTATTTCACCCTGCCGGCTCTGCCGATCCTTGATCGTCGGCTGGACGAACTGGAAGGCGGGATCATCGCGCTGGGTCTTAACGCCGGTGCATATATGAGCGAAATCATTCGCGCCGGCATCGAGAGTATCTCAAAGGGGCAGGTTGAAGGCGCGCAATCAGTTGGCATGACCTATCTTCAACGCATGCGCTATGTTGTGCTACCACAAGCTTTTGCACGAGTTGCGCCCCCCTTGGTTGGGCAAACCGCCGTTATGATCAAGGACAGCTCGCTCGTTAGTTTTATCGGTGTGTTTGAACTGTTCAGCGCCGGTCTTGTCGTTCTGAACGAACGCCTGATGCCGAACGAGGCCTTTTTGACCGTCGCCGCCTGTTATCTGGCGATTTACAGCTTCATGCTGTGGTTGGCCGGACGTTTGCAACGCCGCCTTGGCGGAACGACTGGATAAGGAAGAAACCATGTTTGATGTGCTGAAATCCACCATGCCGTTCCTGCTTGAAGGGTTGTGGATGACCTTTAAAATATCGGTGATCACAATCTTCTTTGGCAGTATCCTTGGTGTGATAATCGGCATGTTGCGCACTTTGAACATCTGGATCATCAACTTCCCGCTAGGGCTGTTTATCCACTCTATCCGCGGCACCCCGTTTTTGATTCATCTTTACGTGGTGTTCTTCATGCTGCCCGCGACCGGGATTTCATGGTTGCAACTGGATGCGTTCCCTGCGGCCGTTATTGCGCTAAGCTTTTACACATCAACCTATGTCGCCGAGATAGTGCGCAGCGCCATTCAGGCAGTTCCACGGGGTCAAACCGAAGCTGCACGCTCAACCGGTATGAATGCCATGCAAACCATGTGGTATGTAGTTTTGCCGCAAGCCATCAAATTGATGATCCCGCCGATGGGCGGCGTTTATGTGATCATCATCAAGGGCACCTCGATTGTGTCGGTTATTGGAATTGCCGAACTGGTGCGCGCGGGCGAACATGCCACCCAGCGCCATCCCAAAGAACTGATGCTGATATATGGTATGACGGCGTTGCTGTATTTTGCCTATTGTTATCCGGTGCTGCGCTTTGCCAAATGGGCCGAGAACAAATATGGCACTGTACGTATGCCCTCTTAGTTTCCAGACCGTTCACCTCTGCGAAGGCTGCTGATGAAAATTGTCACTTATAACATTCAGTTCGGGCTTGGTCGGGATGGGCATTCCAACCTGAAGCGGATCGCGCAAGCCGTCGACGGGGCTGATATTATCGCTTTGCAAGAGGTCGAGCGGAACTGGCAGCACAGTGGTAATGTCGACCAGCCGCACCTGTTGGGCCAGATCCTGAAGAACTATTACTGGGTCTATGGGCCACATTTTGATGTGGATGCCAGCATTCGCAATCCGGACGGCACGGTCACCAACAACCGGCGGCAATTTGGCAATATGATCCTGTCAAAAACCCCGATCCAGTCTATGCGGCTGTTCACCTTGCCAAAATCCCCCGTCAATGAGCAGCACAATATGACTGTTGGCATGACCGAAGCGGTGATTGATCTTGGTAGTGGCCGTGCCATACGGGTTTATAACGCCCACCTGTCGGCAAAATCTGCCAATGACCGGATCAGGCAAATCCACACCCTCCGCAGCATCATCAAACGTGCGCCTGCCGAGGGTGGTGCATGGACCGGTGTAGGACCGCCGCCAATATGGGGCGAGGATGCGGTGGCACCGCCAATGCCCGAAGATTTTATCCTGCTGGGCGACTTTAATCTGCTCCCGATCGGTCCGGAATACACGCACCTTATTCGCGCGGATGCAGGCGAATGTGATCTGGTTGATTGCTGGGTGCTTGCCGGTCACGGGCGCGATGAGGGAATTACCTTCCCCGCCAACCCGCAAGGGCAACAACGCATTGATCTCACTTTTGTCGCACCACAGATGCAATCGCGGGTTATGGATACCCGGATTGATGACAAAGCCGCCGGATCAGACCATCAACCTTATTGGATCGAACTAGGCAATGCCCCCAATGATTGACCAAATACCAACGGACCCATAGGCAAACCGGTTCGTGCCCTCTGGTGCTGCATCATTTGATCTGACGCCTTGGGCCGTCACTCGGGATTACTACTTTATACTGTTGAAAAATGACCATGCTGGCCTTCAGCACGGCGGTTGGTGCAAAGAACCCTAAATCGGTTTAATTGTTGAAATGGCCGGGCGGAGCTTATTGCACCCGATTTTCCATATTACCAATCTGTGGTAATTGGGAAAGCCCCTACAGATTTCCATCCGATGTTTGCCATTTCCTATTGGGATAACGCAACGACCGTTTGTTTTTGTTCACCCAGCCCATCAACCCCAAGCGTTACCACGTCACCGATTGCCAAGTATTGTGGCGGTATTTTACCCATCCCGACGCCTGGCGGGGTTCCCGTACAAATCAAATCCCCTGGGTCCAGACGAATAAACTCTGACAAATGGGCGACAATGGTTGCGACGTCAAAGATCATTGTTTTTGTATTGCCGGTCTGCATCCGCTTACCGTTCACATCCAGCCACATCGAGAGCCCCCCTGTGTCACCTACCTCATCAGCAGTCACAAGCCAGGGACCAGTCGGGTTAAAATTTGGAAAACCCTTACCCTTGCCCCATTGCCCGCCGCGCTCTAGCTGCCAGGCGCGTTCTGTAATGTCATTGACCAATGTGTAACCCAGAATATAGTCCATCGCCTTATCGCGTTTAATGTTCAGCGCCGTTTTCCCGATAACGACTCCCAGCTCGACTTCCCAGTCCAGTTTCTTCATCTTGGGCGAATATATGATTGGGTCATTCGGACCGCAGAACGTACAGGCTGATTTTCCAAGCAACAGCGGTTCCTTGGGCATTTCCAGATCAGCTTCGGCGACAAAATCGGAATAGTTCAGACCAATGCAATAGATGTTGCGCGGCTGTGCCATCGGTGTGCCGATGCGTTGATCCTGCATGGAGACAACCGGTAAATCGGTCAATGCAATGGCGCTTAGGGTTTCAAGCAGCCCATCAATGGTGTCCGGTGTGAAATCATTTACCACCGAAGACACATCGCGTGCAAAACCACCGGCGTCCAGAACACAGGGTTTTTCATGGCCTACGTCGCCAACTCTCATTAATTTCATGTGGTTTCCTCTTTTTCGTTAGGCTTGGCGAACGGGGCTTGTTGTGCGGGCCATCCGGGACGAACGCCTTGCTTGTGATTTTCAACCAACAGTGGCTATTCGCAAAGTTCTGTTGCCACTGACAGTCAACGTAATAGACCTGCAATCAGTCAGTTCAAGCGCGTCAAAAGGCGGGATGTATCCCACTGAAGACAGTTACCTCATGCCCGGCCCTTGCCAAGTGTCCAGCCATAGGAAACCCCATGACTCCAGAGCCTATCCAGGCAATTTTGCTCATACCGATTGCCCTTTGTCGTTCGCTGTATTGGTTTGTTTGCCCTCGTGGAAAACGGGCGATTATGAATTAACCCGATCTGTGGTGATAGAAAATTCCACAGACAGCCGTCAAAACCGCGCCGTTCATTTTGGGGTCCGGTCAGGCTTCTTCAATTTCGCAATTGATTGCAGCAAGAGCTTTGTCCACCCACGTCCGGTCATTTTTGCCAGCTTCGATCTTTTCCAACTGAAGGTCTTCTGCTGCTTGCTTTGCCTTTGCCAGCTTAAGAACCTCAGGAACCAGATCATAAGGCACACAAAGGAAACCGTCGCTGTCTCCTAGAACCAGATCGCCCGGCTCAATGATCATGCCGTCAATAGAAATCGGCACGTTCACTTCGCCGGGGCCTGTCTTGTATGGCCCGCGATGGGTAATACCGGCAGCATAAACCGGTAGATTGATTTCCTTTACCAGATCGACATCCCGAACTGCCCCATTCACGACAAACCCTGCAACGCCGCGCTTTTTTGCATAGGTAAGCATTAGATCACCCAGCAATGCATTGGTAAGATCCCCACTGGCATCCACAACGATTACGTCACCGGGTTCCGACATGTTGACTGCCTTGTGCAGCATAAGGTTATCGCCCGGCCTGCTTTTGACGGTGATTGCCACGCCGGCCATTTCCCCGCTGGCGTGCATCGGGCGGATCCTTGCTCCGCCGGCGAACAAACGCCCCATGGAATCACTAACATTTGCCCGTGGAACGCCGCTGAATTCTTCGACAAGTGATTTCGCCACGCTACGACGACGCAATAATACTCGATTTCCAATTTGCATTTCTGTGCTACCTTATTGTTGGAGGTTGATATGCTTGAGTGACCTGGCTAGCTGGCCACCAAGCCCTGTGAATTTACAATCCGGCCTTCATCTGGCGCGACACCCGACAGTGTGTTCACAATGGCCTCGGCCGCAGCGCACCCGACCTTCAGGAGGGCTTGTTCAGTTGAACCGCCAATGTGGGGCGTAAGAATTAGGTTTGGCGCCGTCAAAAGCGCATCATCATTGGGGAGAGGTTCGGCTTCAAAAGAATCCAGTCCGGCGCCTGCGATGTGCCCGCTTTGTAGCGCAGCAATAAGCGCCACTTCATCAATCACCCCGCCTCGGGCCGCGTTCACGACAAAACTTCCAGACCGCATCATTGCCAGCCGCTCGGCATTCAAAATATGGCGCGTCGCAGGAACCAACGGGCAATGTAGGCTTACCGCGTCGCACGAGGCCAAAAGCTCATCCAGATTGTCCATGTGAGTTACACCGGATGCCTGAAATTCTGACCCGGAAACAAAAGGATCATACGCACAAACCTCCATCCCGATTCCTTGGGCCAGTTTGGCTGTGGCCCTGGAAATCGAACCAAAGCCAACCAAACCAAGCAGCATTCCAGAGACTTCCCGACCGCAGAACCCGGGTTTTTCCCACCTTCCTGCTTTAAGCCCCGCATTGAGCGGCACAATCTGCTTGATAGTCGCCAGCAGAAGCGTAATGGCGTGTTCGGCAACAGACACCGCGTTTGCACCGGGGGCAATAAAAACGGGAATGTTACGCGCCGATGCCGCGTCAATATCAATATTATCGAACCCTGCACCGTGCTTGGAAATAACCTGCAACCCAGGAGATGCATCCATAGCACGGTCCCCAATTCGTCCCACGCGGGACAGCACTCCAACCGGTCTTTCTTTGGCCATTATTTCAACGATCAAATCTTCAGTCGGATAGGACGGCGTTCCTACGGTGTCATATCCAGCGGTTTCAAGCACGGATATAGCGGCCTTGTGCAGTTCCGGACCGGTAACCAAGATTTTAGGTGTCGTTTTCATTTTATATACGGTCCCACCAATTTATTGATCACATCCACTAACTTTTCACGCCTTATTTTGGGCGCGACGTTCAGAGTGGCGGTTGCAGAGTTCATTATAATCATTACATTTAGAGGAAATAATTGTTTAGGAAAGCTAATTATTCTGTAGTATATTTTAAGAATATCTAATCATCGAAAGAGGCTGAAACTGATATGGATACCAAGCAACTCATGACTCTTGTGGCAATTGCGGACCAAGGTACATTTGCCAAGGCCGCGAAGATTGTGCACCGGACACCATCTGCCGTCAGCCAACAGATGCAAACCCTTGAGCAGGAATTGGGTGCATCTATATTTGATCGAAGCAATCGCCCTCCCTCGTTTAACTCCAAGGGTCTTTATCTGGTGGAAATTGCGAAGAAGGTTCTTCAATTGGTCGATGAAGCAAAATATGTGATCACTGATCAGAAAATGGTTGGCCCCCTATATATTGGGGCCGTCAGAACATCGGCAAGCTGCCTTTTGCCAAACGCGATCGTATCGTTGAGCAAGGATTTTCCCGACTTAAAAATCAAACTCCGTGTTGACCTATCCAGGGCGCTTGTAAAAAAAGTAACCAACGGGAGTCTGGATTTGGCAATCGTTGCAGAGAATTCAAGCTTGCCGCCAGAATTGCAATGGAGCCCGTTCATTCGCGAACCTTTGGTGGTTATAGCCCCCGATGGCACCCCCAAAATGAGTTCCAAAAAAATGCTTGAAACTCTTCCCATCATTCGATTGCGATCCGGTGTCCCCTTGGCTAAATTGATTGATACGGAATTGGCACGTATTGCAGTAATTCCGAATTTCATTGCTGAAATTGACACCGTTGCTGCCATTGTTGAATGTGTTATTGCTGGCCTAGGTGCGGCTGTTGTGCCTGAATTGTCGGTACGGTCAATTTCCGGCCATTCACTGCAAACAGTCCCTTTTGGTACTCCGCAAATTATGCGGCAACTGGGGATTGTGCGAAGACATGATTCCCACCGCACGCAAGCAATCAAAACAGTTCACAAATACATGGCCGGTTTTGCAGGGAGTTTCGGAGTGTTGCCAGACCCGGATTGAAGATTTGCCACAAAGGCGCCATCCCTGTGCAACTGCTGCACTTGGGGTTGCTGATGGAATATCAACAAACCCAAGTGCGGGCGCACAATAATTTGGTTGACCCAACCATCTCGGCAGAGCCTCGGAGGCTATTTTTGCTTTCGACGGAATGACTTAATAATCGGCACGATCATAACAATGAGTGTAATTCCGATCAAAACTTGACTGGTATAGTTTTGCCACAAAACCGACCAGTCCCCTCGTCCAATGCGCAGGGCGAGCCGCAGGTTTTCTTCTGCAAAATCGCCAAGAATTAACCCCAGGACAACTGGCGGTAACGGAAATTTCAGTTTCTCCATAAAGTAGCCAATAAATCCGAACCCAAGCATCAGGTAGACGTCAAACATTCTGCCGTTGATCGAATAGACACCGATCAGCATCAACGCAATTATGATGGCCCCCAGCAATGGCCGCGGCAAACGCAGGACTTGTGCAAAGCTATTGGTTGCAAACGACCCCCCCAGAAAAACCAGCAAAATCGCACCGAAAAGAAACTGCCACATGAAACCGAATACGATTTCGGGATTTTCGCGAAAGAGCATCGGCCCGGGTTGCAGCCCATGAACAAGCAACCCACCCAGCATAACCGCAGCAACTGACGTCCCCGGTATTCCCAGAGTCAGTGCAGGAATCATCGAACTTGCGGTGTCCGCGTTGTTTGCGGTTTCTGCTGCCGCTATCCCCTCGGGTTCGCCTTTGCCCCAGTTTTCTGGATTGTCCGACGCGCGGCGTGCTTCATTGTAGCTTACAAACGCCGCCATAGATCCGCCAGCACCCGGCAATATTCCTACCAGAATTCCAATCACGGATGACCGTATCCAGGTTTTCCAAAACCGAAACATTGAAGGTAGTGCGCGCCAGATACTGTTTGTTTTCAGCTTTTTAGCGATACTGGTATCGGCATCTATCTCGTCTTCCAAAAGACTGATGACTGGGGGCATTGCGTAAAGACCCACCAGAAGAACGACAATGTTGATACCATCGATAAGTTCCAGTCGATCAAAGATAAACCTGTCATTCCCCGTGATCGTATCGGTGCCAATTAGCGAAACAAACACACCTAATACGGCACTCATTAGCCCTTTGATGACATCGCCACCCAGCAGAAAAACTATCGAAGACAGTCCAAAAATAGCGATCCAGAAAATTTCCGAAGGCCCAAAAAGAAGCGTTAGATTTGCCAATGGCGGTGCTAGTAACATCAGCGCAATCGCAGACATTATGCCCCCGAAAGAAGATGAAACAACGGCAACCTGCAAGGCGTATCCTCCGCGTCCTGATTGCGCCATAGGAAATCCATCAAACGTTGTTGCCACTGCTGCGGGTGTTCCGGGGATGCTTAGAAGTACGGCTGGAATTGCCCCGCCATACATAGCCCCGTTATATATGCCCGCCATCATTCCTAGAGCAACAAGCGGATCAAGCCCAAAAGTGAAGGGAATCAAGACAGAAATTGCCATAGTGGCGCTAAGTCCGGGCAACGCGCCAACGATAATTCCAGACAACACACCAATGGCGACCGACAGGAAATTTTCCCAACCCAGGACGTTCTGCAAAGAGTTTAAAAGATCGGAGTACATATTGTGCATTTACCTCAGACTAGCGAAGGGTTGCTCTTAGCCGAGGAAAAATTCGGCAGGAAAGCTTCGATTCATGATGACCAAAAAGATCAAAGCAATGCCGCCGACAAAAATTGCCGTCGCCAAAGCGATTCCGGCAGGGCGGCGATATCCAAATATCCAGCTAACTGCGGGTATCATTATTACCGTCGAAGTGTAGAAACCGACAAATTCAACGGCCATCGCATAAATAATAATGATCACAACAGCTGAAAAGAATTTACGTTTGGCAACAAAAACCGGGGTATCCGATGTTTCGGAAGCAGGGGTAAGATAGTTCCTCACGATGAGCGCAGATGACAACAGTATCATTGCAACCAGCATCGCTAAAGGAAGCATCTTGCTCATTCCCGGAAAGTCCTTTGCCGGCCACAAAAATGCAAGACTGACAAGAATGCAAATTCCTGCAGCTAAGTTCTCCGGGCGCAATAATCTCGGGAATTTTGAATCTGACATTCTGACCTCAAATAGTCCATTCGCTGAATTCTAATTCAGACAGTATTGATGAAAACCTGCTCGAACCGGCATCCAGAGCAATGTCAGGGATGGTGGCCCTAATCACGCTAGGGCCACCAATATCTGACACGCTATTTCCAGGGAGTAGTTTCCCACACCTGGATAGCTTGCTCCAGTTCTGCACTATTGAGACGTTTGAAATCGTCTCCGGTTGTCAACTCGGTCGGATTTCCAGTTGCAGCCATAGCGTCCTGAAAATCAGGATCGGCAAATGCCTTTTCGAATGCTGAAATTAGTTGATCTCTGATATCATCGGGTAAATCGGCTGGACCGATAAATCCGCGGCGGGACCCATTTACGATATCAAACCCCAATTCGGCAAAGGTAGGCAGATCGGGTGCAAAGGGTGATCGCTCGGCTGTGGCAACACCGAGAATAGTCAATCTGTCCTGAAATTTCAGTGCTTCAGACAGGTTGAGAACCCCCATGCCAACATGTCCACCCATCAGGGCCGCACGCGCCGGCGCAGACCCTTTAAACGGTACGATTGTAAATTCCGCACCGGTGGCCTTTGCCAGTTTGATTAGGAAAAATTGATCATCGCCGCCAAGGTTGGACAGCCCAGCCGTCATGGCGCGAGGCTCTTCCAGAGCCACAGCAATCAGTTTTTCAAGTGTGTCTAGATCGCTTGACTTGGATGTCACCAGTACATTTGGATCGTTGACCACATTTGCAATAAATGTGAAATCATCGGCGCCATATCTTGGCTCGCGATCCAGTGTTCGTGCCATCATACCTGGCAGGTTGTAGGTTCCAAGCGTATATCCATCCGCATCGGACCCAACCACTTCCAAAAGCCCTATCTGACCGCTTGCTCCAGGTACGTTTTTCACTACAATCGAAACATCGCTTCCGAGGTAGCGTTCGACAAATGGTGCCACGGTACGGGCCATAACATCCGTTCCGCCCCCTGCCGAATAGCCCACAACCACACTAATACTCTTCTCGGGATACTCAGCAATAGCCGCGCTGGCACTGGCCAACGAAAGTGCAACTGCACTTGCCAGTATATACTTTCCTAGTTTCATTTATATTTCCCTCCCTAAACATTCCATTTTCACTCTAACAGTACTTAACAAACTAATAGCGCCCTACAATTAAAATACTGCATTCCTTAAGCAAAGCGAATTAATCTAAATGATAAAATTAGAAAAACTGTTGTATTTGGGATTGGCAATACCGTCATCGGCTTTACGCCCGAAGCAATCAAAAGATTGCCAATACTCTGGTGCCCGTCGCCAGAGTTTTCGGTTCCAGAGGGCACGTAGTATAAGCGAATATCTGGCTTATCTGGCCGGTTTCATTAAACGGCTAACTTACAGCACGTTAAATCCGCTGTTTAAATAAAAACAGATGAGCGATGGCTCCTCAAAGTCAAAACGCCATCTGTCTCAAGCTATTTGATGACAGACAAGCCACATTGGACCTGCCACGGTTTGGTTCCGCCCCTTTGATAGTATATTCTGCAACAAAGAAGATGAACTATGGAACAAACAAGGACGGATGAATTTCGCAAAGATGCGGTTCTTATCGCGCTGGCCAGCGACCTTACCACTGAAGGGCAATCGATACGCAGTATCGATGAGAGGGGCGCAAGCAGATAGCTTGCTGATCTGGATGTCGGTATGTCGACATTAAATGTATCCTTTGCTTAGTAGCGAGACGTTAATACCCATTTTTCAGATATTCCCAGCCATGGCGTGCCCATATGTCCCCGCCCTCGCCGGATAGCACCCGCGGCAATAAAATCCTTCAAACCACCCTTGTGCATCCCCCCTGCTTTCTGCCTATATCACTGCAACGATAAATCAGGGGGAGGATGCACATGGCGGGAAGTTCCGCAGTGCTGGAAGATGGCTCGGTTCTCAGCCGTCTGGACAAACAGTTATTCAAACTCGAAAGCCTGATGGCGCTGATCAGTGGTCTGGCGATCTTCTCGCTGATGATATTGGCCGTGGTGTCGGTTGGCGGGCGTAATACGATGAACATGCCCCTGCCCGGCTATGTGGACTGGATCGAACAGGTGATGCCGCTGATTGCCTTTATGGGGGTGGCCTATACCCAGCGCGATGGCGGGCATATCCGCATGGACATTCTGGTTGGCAAACTGCGGGGCCGCGCCCTGTGGGGGGCTGAATTTATCACCACGCTGGCCATGCTGGTGCTGATCCTGCTGCTGATCTGGGGATCCTATTCGCATTTCCTGCGCTCGTTCGATTTCAACGCGCCCTATTGGAGCCGTGACTCATCCATCGATATTTCCATCCCGCTTTGGCCCGCCAAACTGCTGGTGCCCGTGGCCTTTAGCGTGCTGGCCATGCGGCTGGTATTGCAATTGTGGGGCTACGGGCGCGCGACGGTACTGGGGCTGGCTGAACCCGTGGCCATTCCATTGGTGTTGAGCGCCGCCGCCCAAGCGGCAGAGGAAGCCGAGCATGTTGCAGGTCTTGAAGACGAGGAGGCCACCTGATGGAGCCTATTGATATTGGTCTGGTCGTTTCGGGCGGCATGTTGGTGCTGGTGGTTCTGGGGATGCGGGTGGCCTTTGCCGCCGGTATGGCCGGTCTCATCGGGCTGGTCTGGATTTTCTGGGCCAAATTCGGCTATGAGCCGGATAAATTCATCAAGGCACTGACAGTTTCGGTGAAAATCGCTGGCCAGGTGCCGCACTCGAAAATCTCGCATCAGGCGCTATCCCTGATCCCCACCTTTATCCTGATCGGATACTTGGCCTATTACGCCGGCCTGACCAAGGCCCTGTTCGAGGCCGCCAAGCGCTGGGTCGGCTGGCTGCCCGGCGGTATGGCTGTGGCCACAGTGTTTGCGACGGCCGGTTTTGCCGCTGTTTCAGGTGCCTCGGTCGCCACTTCGGCGGTATTTGCACGCATCGCCATCCCCGAGATGCTGAAGGTCGGCTATGACAAACGCTTTGCGGCGGGGGTTGTGGCGGCAGGCGGCACGCTGGCCTCCCTGATCCCGCCCTCGGCGATCCTTGTGATCTATGCAATTATTGTCGAGCAGGACGTGGGCAAACTGCTGCTGGCCGGTTTCGTGCCCGGCGCGGTTTCCGCCCTGATCTATGGCGCGTTGATCGTTGGCCTTGCGCTGGTGATCCCGAATTTCGGCCCCCCCGTGGGTGGCTACACATGGGGCGAGAGGTTTCGCGCCCTGCCCGCCGCATCGCCAATTTTGTTCGTGGTCTTTATCATTATCTTCTTTGTCTACAACCCGCTGCCCGAATGGGTCTATATCGGCCCCTACCAATTGGGTGGCGATGCCTGGGGCACACCGACCGAGGGCGGCGCACTTGGGGCATTCGTGGTCTTTACCATGGCGATCTACAAAGGCATGCGCTGGGGCCAGATGAAAGACGCGCTACTGGAAAGCGCCAAACTGGCGGTGATGATTTTCACCATCATCTGGGGCGTGCTGATCTATGTTCGCTTCCTTGGCTTTGCCAAACTGCCCGATGCCTTTGCCCAGTGGATCGCGGGGCTGGACCAATCACCGATGCTGACGCTGGTGTTCATCCTGCTGGCCTATGCGGTGCTGGGCATGTTCATGGACGCGATCGGCATGCTGCTGCTGACCCTGCCGGTGGTCTACCCTGCCGTGATGGCCCTGAATGGCGGCGAGATGGTCTTGGCCGCCGACAGCGCCTTTGGCATGAGCGGGCCGATGTGCGCCATCTGGTTTGGCATTCTGGTGGTGAAAATGGCCGAATTCTGCCTGATCACCCCGCCGATCGGGTTGAACTGTTTCGTGGTGGCGGGTGTTCGCCCTGATCTGAGCGTGCAGGACGTGTTCGTCGGCGTGACCCCGTTTTTCATCGCCGATGCGGTGACGATTGCCACATTGGTCGCCTTCCCGTCGATTGTGCTGTGGCTGCCCAGTCTGGCGTCCTGAACCCCGTTAAAGACACGTCAAAGGCCCTGCAAATGCGGGGCCTTTTTCGCATGCCCCTGCCTGTTTGGAAAAAATTCAACGCAGCGTAAGCCAATCTTAACCCCCCGAACGCTAAATCATCCCATCGAACATATTAAGAGGGGATTCTCTGGTGGTAACGATGGTTGGCAACAGCAGGGGGGCGGCGCGATGACGGCGGTGCTCACATTACAGGAACGTCTGGATTTTGGTGCGGTCACCCCGTTGAAAACCGCCATTCTGGGCCATACCGGTCAGGATCTGGAAGTTGACGCCAGCCACGTTGCCCATATGGGCACCCTGTGCCTGCAAGTGCTGATCGCAGCCGCCAATGACTGGAAACAGGCGGGCAAGATATTTCGCGTAACCTCGCCCAGCGATATTTGCGTTACCCAACTCGCCCTGCACGGATTTTCCCCCGATACATTAACCGGAGTATCCCCGACATGAGCCTGCAAATCCTAGCTGTCGATGACAGCCGCACAATCCGCGATATGCTGAACCTGACGCTAAATCAGGCGGGCTTCACCCCGCATCTGGCCGATGACGGCGTACACGGGATCGAGGTGCTGGAAGAAATGTCACCGCCACCGGATGCGATTATCACCGACATAAACATGCCCCGCATGGACGGGTTCGGTTTTATCGAGGCCGTGCGTAAGATCGAAAAATTCCGCGCCGTTCCGATCCTCGTGCTGACCACTGAAAGTGCGGCCGAGTTGAAGCAGAGGGCGCGCAATGCTGGCGCAACGGGGTGGATCGTCAAACCGTTCGAGCCGAAAAAACTGGTCCGTGCCCTGCAAATGGTAACAGGATAGGATAGCGCCATGATGGACGAAGATGATCCAATGGCCGAAATCCGGGCGTCGTTCTTTGTCGAATGCGAAGAACTGCTCGAGGCCTTGCAGGACGGCCTGCAAACCATGGATGATGGCGAAGCCGATGACGAAACCATCAATGTGGTATTCCGCGCGGTGCATTCAATCAAAGGCGGTGCGGGGGCGTTCGGACTAGAGGAACTGGTGCGCTTTGCCCACCAGTTTGAATCGGTGCTGGACGGTGTGCGTTCAGGCACAATCGAGGCTGATCGCAACGCCATCTCTGTCTTTTTTCAGTCAGGCGATATTTTGGGCGATCTGGTCCGCGCCGCGCGTGATGACGATGTGGCTGATGGTGCCCGCATTCACGGGGTTATGACCAGCCTGATCGCCATGCTGGGGGCCGACGCACAGGGCGAGGCCGAAGAGGAGATTGACGATTTCCAGCCAATGGGCCTGTCACTGGATCTGGGGCTGGACTTGGACGGCGAAAGCAATGATGCCCCTGCCCTGCCCGATTTACCAGATCCGGACACCACGCCGCCCCCGTCTTCCAAGGATACTTTTGAAGACGGCTATACCATCCAGTTCCTGCCCGACAGCTCGCTCTATGCCTCGGGTAATGAACCCCTGCACCTACTGCGCCTGCTGCGCGAAATGGGCGAAGTCGATGTCACCTGTGACACCTCTGCCCTGCCATCCCTTTCGGCACTGGATGAAGAAAAATCATACCTGTCCTGGACCATCCACCTGACCACCGACGAAGACGAAGACGCCGTGCGCGATGTGTTTGATTTTGTCGCCGACCTTTGCACGTTGGCCATCACCGGCCCGGGCAAACCCGGCCCCGATATGCCCCCGCCCAACACTCCGCCAACGCCGCCAAAAGACAAAACACCACCCGCCGAACCACTGATTCCAGCAACCGGTGCTCCATCGGTCCCTGAAGCTCCGGCAGCACAGGCATCGGCCAAACTGCCCGACAATAAGCCGACGGCAACCGTTACCCCCTTGCCTGCGTCACCACCTGCAAAAAAACCGGCCTCCTCGGCCCCCAAATCCAATAAACCCCGCCCCACAGTGCGCGTTGATCTGGAACGGATCGACCGGCTGGTTAATCTGGTGGGGGAACTGGTGATCAATCAGGCGATGATTTCCCAAAGCGTGGCCGAAGCCGGTTTACCGGCCAATTCCGCCGTCTCCGAGGGGCTGGATGAATTCATGCAGCTGACCCGCGATATTCAGGACAGCGTGATGATGATCCGCGCCCAACCGGTAAAATCCCTGTTCCAGAGAATGAGCCGGATCGTGCGCGAAGCCTCGTCCATGGTGGGCAAATCCGTCCGCCTGAAAACCGAAGGCGACGCCACCGAAGTCGACAAAACCGTGATTGAACGGCTGGCCGACCCGTTAACCCACATGATCCGCAATGCCGTCGATCATGGCGTTGAAGCCCCACAGGATCGCGTTGCCGCCGGTAAACCCGAAGAAGGCATTGTAACCCTGACGGCCGGCCACCGTTCAGGACGCGTTATCGTTGAAATTGCCGATGACGGCGCCGGTATCAACCGCGAACGCGTGCTACAGATCGCCATTGAAAAGGGTCTGGTTCCCGAAAATGCCCAGCTAACCGACAGCGAAATTGACAACCTGTTATTTATGCCCGGTTTTTCCACCGCCAGCGAAGTTTCCGACCTGTCCGGCCGCGGTGTCGGTATGGATGTTGTCAAAAGCGCCATCCTTGCACTTGGCGGCCGCGTCACCATTCAGTCCGACCCGGGACAGGGCACGATTTTCACCATCAGCCTGCCCCTGACACTTGCTGTTCTAGACGGAATGGTCATTGATGTTGCTGGACAAACCCTTGTTGTACCCCTGAATACAATTACCGAAACCCTGACCCTAATGGATCAGGACATACGCGCGCTCGGGCCACAAACCAGTGTCATCAAAGTGCGCGACAGTTTCGTCCCCTTGCTGGATCTCGGGGCCGAACTGGGCTACCGCGGACCACTGGATAGTTATGTCGGCACAATTGTTCTACTGATCGCCCAGGAAGACGGAAGTCACGCCGCCCTTGTGGTTGACGCAATTCAAGACCAGCGACAGGTCGTTATCAAAGGGTTGCAAGATACCTTCGGGCGCGTACCCGGTGTGGCAGCAGCCACTATTCTGGGGGACGGGAAAATTGCCCTGATCCTTGATCCTGTCGATGTCGTGGTGAACGCCGACGGGCGGACCCGCACCTCCAATCCCACCCTTCAACTTGCCGGATAGTTTCATGACCGATACCCAAGACAGCACCGTAATGGCAGAAATCGAGCTTTTGACCTTTCAGGTTGGCGGGCAGGAATATGCAATTGATATCATGTCCGTTCGTGAAATCCGCGGGTGGACCAAAGCCACGCCTTTGCCGCATGCTCCTAATTTTGTGCGCGGGGTAATCAACCTTCGCGGAACCGTGTTGACCATTGTTGATCTGGCGGATCGTTTGGGAATGGGACCAACCAAAGCCAGCGAACGCAATGTCATTATTGTGGTGCACACCGGAAAGGAAACCGTCGGACTGCTGGTTGATGCCGTGTCCGATATTCTGGCTATTTCAAAATCCGAGTTGCAAACCCCGCCGGAAATGTCTGCAGACAGCGAACAGACATTTGTAAGCGCCCTGATGATCGCAAATGAACGCATGATCCGGATACTGGCCCTTGCTGCAGCATTACCGTCCGAAAACATCGAGGCGGCCTGACAATGCGTCCTCTTTCGCAAAGCAAACTGGAAATGAGCGAGGCCGATTTCAGGGCCATCACCGACATTGCCTATAAAGAGGCAGGTCTGGTGTTCCTGCCGGAAAAAGCGTCGCTTGTTTGTTCAAGGATAAACCGCCGGCTAAGAAAACTGCGGCTAAACAGCTTTGCCGAATACACCGCCTTTGTCACTTCGGACCAAGGACGCGACGAGCGACGCGCCATGATTTCATCCCTGACCACAAATATCTCGAATTTTTTCCGCGAGTCCCACCATTTCGACATTCTGCGCAAAGAAGCACTTCCTGCTTTACTGGATCGGGCACGTGCCGGTGGCCGTGTCCGCCTGTGGTCGGCTGGATGCTCTACGGGTCAAGAAGCATATTCGATGGCCATGACGTTGCTTGACGCCGCCCCGGACGCGGCAAGTCTGGATATCAAAATACTGGCAACAGACATCGACCCTTACGTTATTGCGACGGCAAAACAGGGGTTCTATGATTCAAGGGCTGTTGGCGGCATATCTTCTACTTTGATGGAAAAATTCCTTTCCCCGGCCAAAAACGGCCCCAGGGACGGTTATCTGATCAGCACTGAAATCCAAAACCTGATCTCGTTTCGGGAATTGAACCTGCTCCGGCCATGGCCAATTTCGCGATCATTTGATGTTATTTTCTGCCGGAATGTCGTGATCTATTTCGATGAGAAAACGCAATTGTCTCTTTGGCCAAGATTTGAATCTGTCACAGCGCCGGAGGGGTGGTTATTTGTCGGCCATTCCGAACGACTGTCTGACAAGCTTGAAACCGGTTTTGAAACCGTCGGACCAACCACATACCGCCGCGGCGATCCGGCAATAACCAATGAATCAGTGGAGTAAGCCCATGGCACTTAGAGACCAAATACGAGTAATGGTTGTTGACGATATGTCCACCAGCCGTGGCCTTATTACACAAGCGCTGGATTCATTTGGCATTCGCAACGTCGGCACGGCTGCTGATGGCCCAACGGCCCTGCAATCACTAACCGCATCACCGGTCCATCTGGTAATTTCGGATTATAACATGCCGGGGATGGACGGGTTGCATTTGCTGCACGCATTGCGACAAACACCGCAAACCAAGGGCTGTGGATTTATCCTGATAACAGGTCGCGCAGATCGCGAAATCATTGACAAAGGGCGGCAACTGGGCATGAACAACTTCCTGAAGAAGCCCTTTACACCACCGGATTTACGCACATGCATCGAAGCCGTAGTAGGTCGGCTATGACGGCAGAACTTCCTAATATTCCAAGTGTTGCACCGGCAAAAACGGTGCCATTGTCAACCTTGCATCATCGCATTGCCAATGAGCTGTCCGAGCTTGCTAATATTTGCGCGGCAGTTGAAAATGCCCTGGGTGACATAATCGAGCATCCCGAAACGACTTTGGGTCAACCTATTGTTACGCTTCAGGGGTTGGACAGGTTACGTCAAAGCCTTGAAGATATTGCCCGATTGTCGAGAGTATTATCCGTGAAAAAAAACGCCGGTGAAGACAGTTCTATTTCACTGGAAATAATTTGCGAAACTGTTGTGTTGTCCGGATTAAGTGACCGCCTGACACGAGCGGAAACTTTCGCTGCGACCGAAACAACGGCGCATCAGGATGTTTTCTGGACCAACAATTAATAGGGCTAGTTCAGAAGCTTTCCCCTAAAACGTATATTTTTGTGCCGATTCAAATTTCCAACCCAATTATTATACGGCCGCGAGGCCAAATCGGATTGGTGACTATCGGCATCGCAAAAATCGTCATCAGTTTGGTTGAATTGCATTTTCGGCGAAAGAAGATCGCAAGCATTACTGCAAGCCATCGCTTCATAACATTGCGTTCATTTTTGATGCAGTTCAGCATGTAGCCCATTGGATTCCCTCATAGGGCGAGCAACCCAAAAGCGAGCGGTCACCCGCTTGCCTAATCCTGGAAAAAGGCATTTTTTCGCCATTTATCCGATATTTAAAAACTCTGGTTGGGTTAATTTCTGTTGACTGTTTGATGGCAGCCGGTTTGATCAACACGGTGCCAGCTACCGCTTAACGCGAATAATGAAAAGGAAGCCCGACTATGCCCACAGGAACATATAATGATTTTCGCAACGCCCTAAGAGCATTTGAATCCGGTTGGGACCGCGCGCGGTACAACGCCGGACAGATTGTGGATTCGCAATTGAACCAATGGGCCGGTGGCACTGTTTCCAAATTTTATCCCCAGTACAACAGTTGGGGACAGCTAAGCGATGCCGAATGGGAAACCATGTCCTACAAATCGACCAATTCGCTTGGCTTTGTCGGATACCAGTTTGGCGAAGCATTGCTGATTGATCTGGGCTATTACGATGACAATGTTTTCTATGGTAACGGCGCTGCCAAAAACACATGGGACGGCACCTGGACCGGCAAGAATGGCGTACATTCGCTGGATGATTTCAAAACCAAGGCCGCGCAGGAACTGGCGATTCAGGAGGCCTTCGGGCACAATCTGAAGATCATCGAAAAGGGGCTTGCCAATGCAGGGCAAAGCCTGTCCGATTTCGTCGGAACCACCCGCAGTTATACCAGCAATGGCCAGACGGTTACGGTGGAACTGACCCTGACGGGCATATTGGCCGCCGCCCATTTACGCGGGGCATGGGGAACGTTGGCGCTGTTAAAAGGCGGGAGTGTTTCTACCGACGAATATGGCACCTCGATTCTGAAATACATCCAGAAATTTGGTGGCTACGACAGTCCGTCGGCCAGTGCGATTATCGATGTTTTCAATTCCCATCTGACCGGCGACGAAGGGATCGGCGGGCCGACCGGCGGGGGAACACCCGATACTGGCGGTGGTACAGGTCCGGATACCGGCGGGGGGACTCCTGATGGCGGTAGCGGGATCACAAAGGATTCGGCCGATTATGTGCTGACATGGGCCTGGGGCAAGAAAACCGTTGTGACAGATTTTGATCC
This sequence comes from uncultured Marinosulfonomonas sp., assembly GCA_964538015.1. Classification (GTDB taxonomy): domain Bacteria; phylum Pseudomonadota; class Alphaproteobacteria; order Rhodobacterales; family Rhodobacteraceae; genus Profundibacter. Next base: position 2,609 of record CAZIDQ010000023.1, on the reverse strand, counting down.
GGCCAAGGACACGATTTTTATCGACTGGATCAGCGCCAGCGAACTGACGATTACCGAAACAGCCGCAGGTGTTGTTTTTTCGGTTCCCTCGAACAACCAGACCTTGACCCTGAAAGGGATCACACTGGACGATCTGAAACCGGCCAATATCCGGGCGCTGGACAGCAGCACCCAGGATCTGCTGACCAATTTGATCGGGCCGGGTGGCAGCACGCCTGACGATCACGGCGGCATGGCTGGCAAAATGATCACGCTTAATATGGACAGTGACAGTCAGACGGTCACGGATTTTGATCCGTCCAAGGACATGGTGCATATTGAGGGCGGCGTCACCGGTGCGCGGTTCGAGATTTCGCAAGAACAAAGCGGCGCGCATGGCATGTCGACCAAAATCGTGATTACCAATGACGCCGGCACGGTTCTGTCCACAACCATCCTGCAGGGTATTGGCCTGAAGGATCTTAGCCTTGCCAATTTCTCGGTCGCCGAGCAAACGGCCCTAAACGAGGTTGCCAGCGCAATTGGTGCGGTCATCACAACGCCGCCTGTCGCCGGAGATGGCTATACCATCGTCTATGACAATGACGGCTCCAGCCCACCGGTTTCGACTGGCGCAACGCCGGAAGGTGGCAAAAAATACAAGGCCAATTTTAACGCCGACGACATCACCGGATTTAACGCCGCCAAAGACCAGATCGATTTTGGCAACGCCTCTGTCCACAGCATGATTGTTACAAAATCGCCAACAGGCGAACTGATTCTGGATAGTCCCTGGTCAAACGCCATGCAGATCGTAACCGGTGTTAAACTTGGCGATCTGACCATCAAGAATTTTGGCGTGGTCGGGAACGAACACCTGCGCGAAGATGTTGGCGGTATCATGAGTTGGGAAAAAGGGGTCGGGCCGCGTGATGCCAATACGGTTTATATCCGCAGCCATGAATACGGTGTGCACGAAACGATCAACAATTTTGATGTCACCAAAATGAAGATCAGTTTTCTTTACTTTGGCACGCGTGAACGCTTGTCGGTGAAAGATACAGCCGAGGGTTTGGTTATTTCCAGCCTGCCAACCGGACAAAGCGTAACACTGACCGGCATTAAACTGTCCGACCTTCAGCCCGGACAGGTCGAATTCCACTTTGATCAAGTGATCGAGGACAATCTGGAAGTGCCGTTCGGGTTTTCCCAAGAAGACGTAACGCTTGTCAGCCGCACCGTTTTACTGACCCCCAAAGCCCCCGCAGGTGCGTCAACCGACGGCTGGCAAACCTCGACCGGGGTGTGGGATCATCATCCAACCGGCGGGGCCACAGAGGGTAAGGATACGTTGTTGGGCGATAACAGCGACAACACCGTTCGCGGCCTTGGGGGGGATGACACCATCAAGGGCAAAGCGGGGAATGACAAGTTGTTCGGGGATGCCGGCAACGATACCCTGAACGGCGGAACCGGCAACGACAAACTGGATGGCGGGGCCGGTACGGATTTGGCCAGCTATGCCGATGCAAGCGGCGCGGTTCAGGTTTATCTGAAATACGGTAAATCGTTCGGAGCCGACGGCAAAGACAGCCTAAGCAACATTGAAAACCTGACCGGATCCAAATTTGCCGACAGGCTGATCGGGGATGCGGGTACCAATCGGCTGTGGGGGGGTGATGGCAACGATGTGATCAAGACCAAAGGCGGCAATGATCTTGTTTGGGGGGATGCCGGAAACGACCGGATCATCGGTTACACAGGCAACGAAACCCTGCGTGGCGGATCAGGCGATGACACCATTATAGGCAACGCGGGAAGTGACCGGCTGTTTGGCGGTGACGGCCTTGACCGGTTATATGGCGGCAAGGACAACGACCAACTGTCGGGTGGCGGCGGCAACGACATTCTGCGCGGCAACCGCGGGAACGATAATCTGAACGGTGGCGCGGGTGTGGACCGGCTCTATGGTGGTGGCGGCAACGACAGATTAAAAGGCGGTGCGGGCAAGGATTATCTGCTTGGCGGCAATGGTAACGACCAACTGGATGGCGGTGCTGGTAATGACGTGCTGCGCGGCAACCGCGGGACCGATACGATGACAGGTGGTGCCGGGCAGGATACTTTCAGGTTCAAACGCGGCGATGGTGTGGATACTATCACCGATTTTGTGGCAGCGGATGACACCATCCGCATCACCGTTTCCGGGCTTGGGTACAATGATTTAACCCTTACCAATGTGGGCGGCGATGTGCATGTCGCCTATGGTAACGGCGACAAGATCATTCTGGAAAACCTGACCACGGCGGACCTTACACAGGATGATTTCCTGTTTGCCTAAGGTAAAAAACCTGGTCGCGCACCGTGATAACTGCTGACGGTGCGCGACCAGGATTCTGCTATATTTCGGGGAATCCTGAATAATGCTGGCTTATAAGCATCTTTGGATTCGGCATTTGGCGCCAGCATTATAACTTATTAATTACAGGTTGTTATGCTGATTTTGACCTAATTTGATGCGCAGTTAAAGGGTTTTACTCTCTATTTCCTAGGCATCCCCGCAGGACGTGCCAGCCGTTTTTGTGCGGCGATCCGGTAGGGTGCATTGCGGGCGCCGTAGCCGTCATAGC